>NZ_AP017929.1:1568461-1936922 GCF_002370355.1 Latilactobacillus sakei subsp. sakei DSM 20017 = JCM 1157 | reverse complement strand
AAATCATTTTGGAGAGTTGTCCGAGCGGCCGAAGGAGCATGATTGGAAATCATGTAAATGGGTATGACCTGTTTCGAGGGTTCGAATCCCTCACTCTCCGTTATATAATGATAGTATGGCCCGTTGGTCAAGTGGTTAAGACACCGCCCTTTCACGGCGGTATCATGGGTTCAAATCCCGTACGGGTCATTTTTGGAGGTTTAGCTCAGTTGGGAGAGCGTCTGCCTTACAAGCAGAGGGTCACAGGTTCGAGCCCTGTAACCTCCATTTTTATTTTAAGGTCGCATGGTCTAGCTGGTTAGGACGCCTGCCTGTCACGCAGGAGATCACGGGTTCGAGTCCCGTTGTGACCGTCAAAAAGACGGTTAAAAGCATCAGTCGTTATAAACGACCGATGCTTTTTTTGTGCGTTTAAAAAGATAAATCAGGCTATAAAAAACAGCCAGTCTAGGCTGCTTTTAAGGACTTATAGAAATAAACCAGTAATAAAAATGAGATAATAAAGCTCATGTAAATAAGTATTATTTTTAATGAAACCCAGTTGCGTTGCTAGCAACAATAGTTGAGCAATAATAAAAGGCAATAATTGCCAGCCTACGATGATTTTAGTCGCAATGATCAAAAGAACGGTGATTAACCAGAGGCAGTCACCAACAACGGTGAGCATCTTATTAGTTGGAATCAGTTCAAAAAGGAAAATTAACCCTAAGAAGAGACCAATCTTGACGAGCAAGGCTTCAGGTAAGAAATGAATGCCATTGAAAATCAAAGTTGCCAGGAAAAAGTAAGGCGCTAATAAAAACTGACAAACTAATCGCAACCAATGATTGTTAAACTGTTTTGGAAAGATAAACGGCACAAGTACCAATAAACTGGTAATCGCTAGTAAAGTACCGGCCCAAATGAGTGAATGACGACCAACAATTAGACTAATGATCAACGCAATTAGCAGGCCGCTAGCGGCTAATGAACGCTTTAGCTTACTAGTTGTTGAAAGAACTAGCGGAATGGTTAATAATGCCCCTAAAAGTGCGGTTAGCATGAAGTATAAATCAAGATGCTTGGGAAAAGGGTGAATCGCTAATCCCACAATTAAGCCCAGGTTTAAGTAGTTAAATACGATTAACCGAGCAGGCGGATTATTAGCAGGTAGTTTTTTTTGTCTAAGATAGAACATAGCAACACCTTTTTCATATAATATGACTTTCATCTTAACTTTTTTTGAAAAGAAGGTCAATGGCTTTTGAAATATGTCGTGATTTATGCTAAGGTAGTAGAGTTATAAGAAGTTCCCGATAGGATTCACACACCGTGAAGAGGCCTTGTAACCGACACATATATAGGGGGAAACATAGAAATGCAAGAAAGACATTTATTTACTTCGGAATCCGTTTCTGAAGGCCATCCAGATAAGATTGCGGATCAAATTAGTGATGCCATCTTAGATGCGATGTTAGAACAAGATCCACAAGCCCGTGTTGCTTGTGAGACAACTGTTACAACTGGATTAGTATTAGTCGTAGGTGAAATTTCAACAACGGCTTACGTTGATATCCAAAAGGTTGTCAGAGAAACAATCAAGAAGATTGGTTATCGTGATGGCCAATACGGTTTTGATGGCGACAATTGTGCCGTGATTGTAGCACTTGATGAACAATCACCAGATATTGCACAAGGTGTCGATGATTCACTTGAATCACGTGAGAAGGATGAAGATCCGCTCGATAAGATTGGTGCAGGGGATCAGGGGTTAATGTTTGGCTTTGCTGTCGATCAAACACCTGAATTAATGCCATTACCAATCGCTTTATCACATCGCTTGATGCGTAAGGTCGCTGAACTACGTAAGAGTGGTCAGTTAACTTATCTACGACCAGACGCAAAAGCACAAGTCACTGTTGAATATGATGAAAACGAACAACCAAAACGTGTTGATACCGTCGTCATTAGTACACAACACGATGAGGATGTTACTTTAGAAACCATTCAAAAGGACATGCTAGAACAAGTTATTAAAACTGTCATTCCTGCTGAATATTTGGATGATAAGACAAAATACTTCATTAATCCAACTGGTCGCTTCGTCATTGGTGGGCCACAAGGGGATTCCGGTTTAACTGGTCGGAAGATTATTGTGGATACTTATGGTGGTTATGCCCGTCATGGTGGCGGTGCATTCTCTGGTAAGGACGCAACTAAGGTTGATCGTTCTGCTAGTTATGCAGCCCGTTATATTGCTAAGAATATTGTTGCCGCTGGTTTAGCACGTAAATGTGAAGTGCAACTAGCCTACGCAATTGGTGTGGCACAACCGGTATCCGTTTCAGTAAATACTTTTGAAACTGGTACAGTGAGTGAAGAAGCAATTCAAACTGCAATTCGTGAGAACTTTGACTTACGACCTGCTGGGATTATTAAAATGCTAGATTTACAAAGACCTATTTATGAGCAGACAGCTGCTTATGGGCACTTTGGGCGTACAGATGTTGACCTTTCTTGGGAACGATTAGATAAAGTTGATGCTTTAAAAGCAAGTATCGCAAAGCTAAATCACTAAGAAGTCAATCGAGTAAAAGAGGCGGCCTTTCCTTAACTTATTTAAGCTAAGAAAGGTCTCTTTTTATGCCTAGAATTAAGAGGAGAATGGTGTAATGGAGAAGAGAAAGACAAATGTATTATTAGTAACGATCGCGTTGTTTGTCGCGACGTTTATGACTGCAATTGAAGGGACAATCGTTTCAACGGCGATGCCAACAATCATTAGCAACTTACACGGTATGCGCTTGATGAATTGGGTGTTCTCAATTTATTTATTAACAAACGCGATGATGACGCCCATCTATGGGAAGATGGCCGATCGGATTGGCCGGAAACCAATTTTTATTTTGGGTTAGTGTTATTCGTGATTGGCTCATCCTTATGTGGGTTATCAAATCATATGGAAACATTAATCATTTCCCGGGCAATACAAGGCTTAGGGGCTGGTGCAATTATGCCAGTATCTTTCACCATCATTGCTGATATCTATCCGATTGAAAAACGGGCAAAAGTCCTTGGTTTTAACGGTTCTGCATGGGGGATTGCCTCAATTATTGCGCCACTTTTAGGTGGCTTTATCGTTGATAAGTTAACGTGGCATTGGATTTTCTTCATCAATGTCCCAATCGGGTTAATTACCATTGGCTTAATTTGGTATTTCCTACAAGAAGAAAAACGAACGAGCGATCAACCAATCGACTACTGGGGTAGCTTCTGGCTGATGATGGCACTTTTAGGCCTCTTATACGGCTTCCAATTAATGGGTGAAACACACTTGTCATGGGGCTTATTAGTACCAGCACTCGTGATTGCCGTCGTTGCTTTCATCTTATTCGTACGCGTTGAAAAGAAAGCACAAGACCCTATTATCTCATTATCATTATTTAAAAACCGGACCTTCGTGGTTCAAAATGCGGTCGCCGCTTTAGTCAGTGGTTTCTTGATTGGCTTTGAAGTTTACATGCCAATGTGGATGCAAGGTATTCTGGGCTTGAAAGCTTCAATGGGGGGCTTCGTGGTGACACCTAGTTCAATCATGTGGATCTTCGCTTCATTGTGGGCAGGCCAGTTATTAGTGAAACATGCACCACAACGGATTTTAATGGGAAGTTTGGCAATTCTACTTGGTGGCAGTATTGTCTTAGCACTCGTGCCACAAACAACGCCATTTTGGTTCTTCTTAATGGTCGCCGCTTGTTTAGGGATTGGCTTTGGAATGATCATTACAACGACCACCGTTACGTCACAGAGTGTTGCGGGTTCGGATAAAGTGGGGGTCGCAACTTCATTTAATACGCTGAGCCGAACATTGGGGCAAACATTGATGGTGTCAGTTTACGGGATTATTTTAAACCGTCAATTGGCCAAAGGGATTAGTGGTGATTCACGCTTGAATCAAAATATGCTTAATGAATTAATTAATCCGGAAACGGCTGCTAAATTACCACAAAACTTATTACCAGATTTACGGCATATTCTATATAATGGTTTGCATTATATCTACTTTGCTTCAATCGTCTTAATTTTAGTCGCAATGTGGATTAATTTATCAGATCGTCGTCAGAAACAATAAAAAAAGATTGGCCAGTTGGCCAATCTTTTTTTTATTATCTGAATAGCACACAAACGCCTTCTGGGGTCTCTAATCCTTTTTGACAAGGGGTTAATAAACCAGTTTGAGCGTCTCGGTGATAGAGCGTACCATTATCGCTATTTTGATTAACGGCAAAGAGAAATTGATCGTTAGCGGAGAGGTTGAAGTCACGAGGGAATTCACCATCCGTTGACATTTGTTGAATCGTTGTGAGTTGTTGACCATCTGCGCTAATACGGTAGACCACGATAGAATTATAGCCGCGATTTGAGGCGTATAGGAATTGGCCGTCTTGTGAAATACGGATTGCCGCACCACCATTAGCTTCGTGCCAATCATCTGGCAACATTGAATAAGTTTCAACGGCTGTAAATTCACCAGTATTGGCATCATAGTTGAGAACAGTGACTTCACTTGAAAGTTCGCCTAAAAGATAAGCGACTTGGTGATTAGGATGAAAAACGAGGTGTCGAGTTCCAAAACCAGGTTCACTATGGTAAGTTGCTGTTTTAGTTAAGTCGCCATTGTCAGCAATTGTATAAGTTGTTAGTTCATCGGTGCCCAAATCACAGACAGCTAACCGATTATCTGGTGTGAGGTCGGTATAATGAACGTGGGCGCTTGCTTGTTCTGGACGAGGACCATGACCAGTGTGTTGGACCGTGTTGGCTAATACGAGGTGGCCATCATTTTGAATGGCATAAACCAGAATTTCGCCTTTATGGTAATTAGCAGCGTAGACCAATTGACGTGTCTCATCAACAGCCACGTATGCTGGTGGTGCACCAGCAGCTAAGACGGCGTTTAAATAAACCGGTGTTGTGCCAGAAATATCATAAGCAGCAATGCCACCTTGCTCGCCTTCTTTAACCACGGTATATAAAATTTGTTGTTTGGAAATAGCCAAATATGAGGCGTTATCTAAAGTGATATAAGGTTTAATATCAGTGATTGTTGCGGTTTCAGGTGAGAGCGTACCACGATAAATGCCCTTACCAATTCGACGGGTATAACCCCCAATTAAAACTTCTTCAGTCATAAAATAGACTCCCTTCATCAAATACTATTTGAGTATAGCATATTCATGCGAAAACGGTTTAATTAATCACCCAAAAGGCGTTTGAAAACGTTAAGTTTAAGTAGAATATGCTACAATGAGAGTATCTTAAATACGAGGAGATTCAGTGATGATAATGCAAGCAGAGATCGTGGCAATCGGGGCCCAAGCAATTGATGCCGCCGAACCACTGGTTATTTTATTTAACGAACAAGCAACACCAGCGATTAAGGCAGTCGCCCTCATTCAACGTTTTACGACGGCTAATCAATCTGAACGACTTACGATGACAACCCAGTCAATCGTTGTGATTGATGGACAACACTATCAAGTCACTTATGTTGGGGCACTTGTTAATGAAAATCTCAATAATATTGGGCATGTTGCGTTGATCTTTGATTCAGCACCAGAAGAAGATCAACTTCAAAGTGGCCTTTACTTAACACCTAAAGATGCTAGTTTACAAGGTAAACCCGATTTTAAAGTGGGGACGCTAATCCAGTATCAAGAAACTATGTAGGAAATAGGTGGGCACGTGGCTGATCGTAAACAAACGAAGGAACAATCTTGGTTTTTTAAGTGGTTTTTAAATAAGAAATTACCAGTAATTTTGTTAAATGTTTTTCTAGTTTTGCTGATTATTTTATTGGCAACTAAATTAGCGTGGTTATTGGAGCCGATTCAGCAATTGATGTTGATTGTTGGCTTACCGATTATTATCGCGGCGGTTCTTTATTATCTGATTAATCCGCTAATTGATTGGTTAGAGCATCGTTGGCATCTTAACCGAGTACTATCAATTACCTTAATTTTTATTGTGATTGTGGCGTTATTGGCCTGGGGTGTCGCAACGATTATCCCCATTATCCAATCGCAAACAACGAGTTTAATTAAACAATGGCCATCGTATTGGGCGAATATTCAAAAGCAGACGATGAGTTGGTTTAATGATCCCAGTTTTAAGTCGTTGCAAAAGCAATTGGACGATATTAATACCGATATGTTAAGCAACTTATCAGGGAAAGTGAATAAGATGTTAACATCGACTGTGACTCATATCGGGACAGCCGTCGGGGTTGTGACAAATATTGTAATCGCAATTGTGACGATGCCATTTATTCTCTTTTTCATGTTAAAAGACGGTCATCGTTTAAAAGGCTACCTTGTTAAATTCTTCCCCGTTAGAATTCGGGAAACCACCAGTCAGGTCTTGGAAGAAATTAATGGTCAAGTCAGTCAATATATTCGGGGCCAGTTAACGGTTGCCTTTTGGGTAGCAGTGATGTTTACGATTGGTTATTGGATTGTTGGGATGAAATATGGATTGACGTTAGGGATTTTAGCAGGGCTGTTAAACTTGATTCCATACTTGGGGTCATTCCTAGCGTTGGTGCCATCGGTCGTTATTGCGGCTTTTATCTCACCAATTCTGCTAATCAAAGTCTTGTTGGTTTTTGCCGTTGAGCAAACCTTAGAAGGGCGGGTAGTCTCGCCGTTAGTCCTTGGCAGCAAGATGTCGATGTATCCAGTCACGACGATTATCGTCTTATTGGCCTCCGGTAAGCTATTCGGATTAGTTGGCGTCATTGTCGGTATTCCGGTTTATGCGATTATTAAAATCCTGGTGACACACTTATTTGAATGGTTTAAAAAGGTATCAGGCTTATACGAATAAAGAAGTATGCTAATGGTAATTAAAAAGGCGTGGACAAATTAATTTTTGTCCACGCCTTTTTTAAACATGCTTTTTGAAACTGGCTTCTACGCTTAGCGTCACTCGCCAACTCGTTCCAAACACACTTTCTTTTTAATGATTGATTGTTAGTTTCATATAGTGATGCGGGATGTTAGCTTCCATTTCACCTTCACTAATCACTTCAAAGCCTAGTTTTTCATAGAAACCAATGGCATGATCTTGTGCAAATAAGATGATGTAGGGCGTTTTTGTGCGCTTGGCATCTTCGATAATTGCCTCAATTAATTTAAAACCAAGGCCCTGACCTCTAAATGACTTAATTGTGGCGACGCGTTGAATTCTAAAACCGCCATCTTTTAGTACATGGACACGTGCGGTTACGGCTGGGTCTTGCTCAATGTAACCGACGTAGTGAATAGTATGATCTTCATGTGCATCTATTTCTTGTGTTTCCGGCATATTTTGTTCTCGAACAAACACCGTTCTTCTAATGTAAGTTGCATCACGAAAGATAACACTGTTATCACCAAGTGTATGTTTAATATCCATTTGTTTCACACCCTTTTCTGCTCAATGTCGACGCTGTGAAAGCGACAAAGGTCATTATACATTTGTTTAGGGGCTGATTCAATAGATAGGGGGAAAGTTTTTAGGTACCTAACTAAAAAAGAATCACCCCAAAAAAGGGTGATTCATTATTTTAATAATTGGTCTACAACATATCGCCATTAAAAATAGAATGACGGACAAGAACGTAATCCACTTTTCGTAGTGCTGATAAGCGCTTGCCACCAGCATAAGAAATTGAAGATTGTAGATCCTGACGCATTTCGGTAAGGGTGTCACTAATTGACCCCTTGTAAGGCACTAAAATTCGTTTGCCCTCAACATTTTGGTGGGTACCTTTTTGGAATTCAGAAGCTGAACCAAAATATTCCTTAAATTGTTGGCCATCTTCTTCGACTAGTTCGCCAGGAGATTCAGTATGACCGGCAAAAAGGGAACCAATCATGACCATGTTGGCCCCAAACCGAATTGATTTAGCGATATCACCGTTAGTACGGATACCACCATCAGCAATGATCGGTTTGGTTGCTGCCTTGGCGCACCAGCGAAGGGCACCAAGTTGCCAACCACCAGTCCCAAAACCAGTTTTGATTTTAGTGATGCAGACTTTACCAGGGCCAATACCGACTTTAGTTGCATCAGCACCGGCGCGTTCTAAGTCCTGAACCGCTTCCGGTGTGCCGACGTTGCCGGCGATTACGAAACTTTTAGGTAAAACTTTTTTGATATGTTGAATCATATCAATCACGACTTGTGAGTGACCGTGAGCGATATCGATTGTAATGTATTCTGGGATGAGGTTATCTTGTGCGAGTTGATTGATGAAGTCAAATTCATCGTCCTTAACGCCAACACTAATTGAAGCGAATAGGTTGCGTTCGTGCATCATCTTGATGAATGCCGGGCGTTTTTCATGTTGGAAACGATGCATGACATAAAAGTAGTGATTTTCGGCAAGCCAAATGGCCAGCGGTTCATCAATAATGGTTTGCATATTAGCAGGGACCACGGGAATTTTAAAAGTCTCTGAACCAAAGCGAACAGTGGTATCAATTTCACTTCGACTTTTGACGATACATTTATTGGGAATAAGTTGAACATCTTCGTAATCAAATACGTCCATGAATAATTCTCCTTAAATACGAACATTTATTTTTATGTACGACGATTAATTCGTACATAACGTATTCTAACGAGTTGATATCGGAAAGTCAATTAAAAAACACCGAACAATCCAGATAATGGTTTGCTCGGTGTTTTGAAAATAATTTAGAAATAACGTTTCCGCCAGAAGCGAAACCCTAGGAGCCCCGCAATGGTTAAGGAAATCGCAATGGTGACAATCCAACTAATTTTAAAATTGGCTAAAGGTAAGGCAACGTTCATCCCGTAGAAACTAAAGACTAAGCCGGGGATGGTTAGCATGATCGAATAAGATGCTAGAAACTTCATGACGTTATTCATGTTATTATTAATAATTGATGAATACGTATCAGCTGTTTCATTGATAATTGAATTGGAAATCTCGGCCATTTCGATCGCTTGTTGATTTTCAATTTGAATATCGTCTAAGAGGTCAATCTCAGATTCGTTGAGCATTAACATGTTAGAGCGCATCAAACTCGCTAGTACCATCTTATCGGTTTTTAACGACATCATGAAATAAACTAACCCGCGTTGAATCCCCATTAAATCGTAAAGCTCTTCATTACGTAGCGACTTTTGCAAACGGTTTTCAATACGTTCACGGGAACGGTTGATATCTCGCAGATATTGCAGATAAATGGTCGAAATGCGATAGAGAATTTGGAGGACGCTGCGCCGTTGTTCCTGTGGATTAAAGTTTTTGATTTGATTATCAATAAAGCTCTGTAAGAAATCAACTGGCGTTTTATTGATGGTTAAGATGACAGAATCTGTTACAATAATCCCTAGAGGACTCGTTTTGTAGCGGAATTTATCAGCTTGCTGATCATCTTTTTCAAGAATCGGCATGTTAAAAATGATTAATGTCGCGTTATAATCTGGATCGTGTTCGGCACGCGCACTTTCGTCGGCATCTAAACTATAATAGATGAAATCGGAAGGGACGTGCAGTTTTTTAGTCAGTAAATCAATTTCTTCTTGCGTGGGATCGGTAATGTTAATCCAACTATTGGGTTGGATTTTAGCATGCTTGGTTAACTTCTTTTTAGCTTCATCGAAGCGATAAGTATCTAGCATGAGTTCACTTCCTTCGTCGGTAACTTGATATGACTAAGTTTACTTGATATTTTTAGAATGTAAAGGATTGAAATAAGGAGAATTTGAATTGAAAAAAATTGATTTAGCGCAACAATTCCTACAAGCCAATTTAAGCGCCTTGCAATGTCCAATTTGCCAAGGGGCGTTTGCCACTATTAGTGATCACCAATTGGTTTGTGAAGCGGGCCATAGTTTTGACTTGGCTAAAAATGGGACATTGTACTTCTTACCCAAACAAATGAAGTCTGAATATACAAAAGAAATGTTAAGCCATCGCCGGGCATTCTTACAGGCCGGCTTCTTTAAACCGTTCTTAGATGAAATTGCTAAGCAACTTACGGCCAATAGTCGGATTCTTGATGTTGGTTGTGGCGAAGGAACGCCGGTTTACCAACTTGCCCAACAGGTACCAGCCCAATATATCGGCTTTGATATTTCTAAACCGGCAATTCAACTGGCCAGTGATTACAATCAAGAAGGTTGGTTTTGTGTCGCTGATTTAGCGCGGATGCCGTTTGCTGATCAGAGTTTGGACACAGTCTTGAACATCTTTTCGCCATCGCAATACCAAGAATTTAAACGGGTGCTCAAACCGGACGGTCAACTCATTAAAGTCATTCCTAATGCCGGTTATTTGCACGAGCTACGAGAATTATTATATCAGGGTCAGGAAAAGGAAAGCTACGATCATGGTCCAGTATTGGACTTATTCGAACAACATTTTCCCGGCTACCAAGAAATTCAGGTTCAACAAAAGATGACCTTAACACCCGAAACACTAGCGGATTTAGTCGAGATGACACCTTTAACTTGGACAGCAACAGAGGCGCAATTACAAGCGATTACGTTGGCGGCATTACCAGAGATATCATTGGATGTCACGGTTTTGGTGGGAAAACAATGAGAAATTAAAGTAATTTTAAGAAATCTGATTGCAAGTCAGAAATAAGGGCGTTATAATAACCACAAGGAATTTTTTCCCTAACTTTTATCAGAATACTTTTTGATAAAAGCTAGTGATGAAATGACACTAACGTAGTTTCTCGCCGTGAATAACCGAGGGACTACGTTTTTTTATATGGAAAGCACCAGTAGAGCTTTACCATTAAATCGTGTATAATTAAGCTACTGAATCTTTATTGAAGGAAGTTAGATTGTGACTAATCATATTGTTTTATACGAACCACTTATTCCAGCTAATACTGGCAACATCGCCCGGACATGTGCCGGGACGGATACTGTTTTAGATTTAATCGAACCATTAGGCTTTGAAACTGACGACAAACATTTAAAACGGGCTGGTCTAGATTATTGGGACCAAGTGAAGATTAATTACCACAAGAACTTGGATGCCTTTTTAGAAACGGTTCCGGATCGTAAACACCTCTATTTGATCACGAAGTTTGCCAAGCAAGCTTATTCTGATCAGGATGTGACGGATACAAGTGTTGATCATTACTTTATGTTTGGTAAGGAAACAACTGGCCTCCCAGAAACGTTTATGCGTGAAAATGAAGATCAGTGTCTCCGCATTCCAATGTCAGATCACATTCGGGCTTTGAATTTATCCAACTGTGCAGCATTGGTCATTTTTGAAGCATTACGGCAACAAGATTTTCCAGGGTTAGAAAAGAGTCATCTGTACGATCACGATAAATTAAAATAGGAGTGTTTCTAATGCAAACTAAAAAAGATCCCATTAGCGTTGATGCTTTTCATTTTGACCGTGTGTCACCGGACGCCGAACCACAACAAAATATCCAAGTGAGCTTAGTGAAAATTGATGCTGACGACGAATATTTACAAGAAGCTGATTTAAAAGCCGGTAACATCTATCAAATCGTTACACCATTCCAAGTGATGCCACAAGGAAGCGGCTTTGCCGTATCTGGTCAAATTTCACGGGTTGTTCAATTGTTAGATTTCTTTGGCACACCAGATGAAATCGGACAAAAGGAAATGATGAAATTATCACGACCATTAATCGAATACATTGAAACCTTGACGTATCAAGTAACAGCGGTTGCTTTGAACGAAGGGATTCAACTTCAATTTACAGCGCATGAAACACCAGAAGAAGCATAATGATTAAATAAGAGAAGCTAAGGGGAACTTCGGTTGACCTGGGCTTCTTTTTTGTTTGAATAAAGCCTAAAAGATGGGTTAACCTGAACAGAAGTTCGTGTATAATAAGGATTAGATATGTAAGGTAAGGAGATTTTATGGCAACTCAAACGAAAAAGCGTAAGAAAAAAACGACGACTAAGAAGAAAAAAATGCAACAGCCTGATTACACGATTAATTTTGTCGGCTTTTTGTTTATTTTAATTAGTCTTTTCTCCGGGCTGAAATTAGGATTTATCGGCGCACTATTTGCGAATGTTTTCCGCTTATTCGTTGGTGACACATTCGTCCTGGGCGCAATTCTATTTGCAATGCTCGGTATTTACCTCTTAATTTATGGCAAACAACCACCATTGTGGCAACAAAAAACGGTGGGTTTTAGTTTAGCCTACATTGGTATTTTAATTTGGCTATCAGCTTTCATCTTGCACCAACAAGCGATTAATAACCATTTTGTCGCAGCTACTTGGCGCTTATTGTTTGAAGATTTCCAAAAAATGGCAGTTACGACGGAGGTCGGCGGTGGCCTAGTTGGTGCCGTGATTTATAGCGGTTCGCATTTTTTGTTTGCACAGATGGGGACCTATATCATTGCCGTGTTAGTGACAGTCATGGGGCTGTTTATTTTTATGGATATTCCCTTCAGCGTGGTTGTTAAAAGCAGTCAGCGCTTTGTCCACGGCTTATTTCAAGTCGGACGCTATACTAAATCAGGCTTGGTGAAGGCCACTGAAAAGGGCCGCGATCAAGTCAGCGCGCTCAAAGAACAAACGCAAAATGCGTTGTCTGCGGTTGACGAAAAAACGACGCCAACCAAGACGGTTAAAAAGCCTACCTCAGAACCGACCGGCGAGCCTGAGAAAACGGGGGTTGTGGTGAATGAACCAGCCACCTTTAAGATTAATGGACCGAAGGATTTACCAAAACCAATTGCAACGCACCAAGCAACTAACGAGGCAGAAGCAACTGCGGAAACACCGACAGAACAAGTGCCGGATGTTGCCGAATTAACGCATGCTGTAGAAATTGATGCGGATTATGAAATGCCAACGCCTGAATTGTTGACGCAGATTCCACCATCAGATCAGAGTGCGGAATACGAAGCGATTGAAAAAAATCAACAGGTCTTGAAACAAACCTTTGATTCGTTTGGCGTGGATGTCACGGTTAAGAGTGCAAGTTTAGGACCAGCCGTTACGAAGTATGAAATCCAACCGGCTGTTGGTGTTAAGGTGTCGAAGATTGTTAATTTGGCCGATGATTTAGCGTTAGCACTGGCCGCCAAAGACATTCGGATTGAAGCACCGATTCCAGGCAAACCATACGTCGGGATTGAAGTCCCTAATACAACTGTCTCAACAGTTTCCTTCAGAGAGATGATCGAACAAGAGCCACCACATCCAGGCAAACCGTTGGCAGTGCCATTAGGGAAAGATATTTCCGGTAAAGTGATTATGTCGGATTTAGCGAAGATGCCGCATCTTTTGATTGCCGGTTCAACGGGTAGTGGGAAGTCAGTAGCGATTAACGGGATCATCACCAGTATTTTGATGAGCGCGCAACCCCATGAAGTTAAGTTGATGTTGATTGATCCGAAAATGGTTGAATTAAATGTCTATAACGGAATTCCGCATCTCTTGATTCCGGTGGTGACCAACGCTAAGAAAGCGGCCAACGCGTTGAATAAAGTCGTTAAAGAAATGGAACGACGCTATCAACTTTTTGCGGATACTGGTCAGCGGAATATGACCGAATATAACCAGTATATTCAAGGCCATAATGAAGATGGCGAAATCAAGGGCGCGGCGTTACCATACATTGTCGTGATCGTTGATGAATTATCTGATTTGATGATGGTTGCTAGTAACGAAGTTGAAAGTGCCATTATCCGGTTAGCACAAATGGCCCGGGCAGCCGGGATTCACATGATTGTTGCCACACAACGGCCATCTGTCGATGTTATTACTGGTTTAATCAAGGCCAATATTCCATCACGGATCGCGTTTGCGGTTTCTAGTGGGATTGACTCACGGACCATCTTAGATGGTAGTGGGGCTGAAAAGCTCCTGGGTCGTGGGGACATGTTGTACCTACCAATCGGGATGAGTAAACCACTCCGAGTTCAAGGCGCCTTTATCTCCAGTCAAGATGTTGAAAGCATCGTTTCCTTTATCAAAGCTCAAAAGACGGCTGAATACGATGAAGAGATGATTCCAACGGCGGCTGATGAACACCAAGAAACGGCAGATCCAGAAGATGAATATTATCAAGAAGCGGTTGAATTAGTGGTTAAGCAACAAACCGCGAGTGTTTCGATGGTTCAACGTCGTTTTAGAGTCGGTTATAATCGGGCAGCCCGGCTGATCGATGAAATGGAAAGTCGCGGGATTATCGGGCCTTCTGAAGGTAGTAAACCCCGCAAGGTCCTTTTGCAAGAGGTTCCAAGCGAACAACCACCAACTGAATAATGAACAAAAAACGGTATTAGAATCAGTAGCAGGATTCTAATACCGTTTTTTCAAAGAAAAACCAGAGTTGTTAAAACGGTGGCGCTTTTGAGTTTAACCCACTTTTTTGGTATGATAGTGTCTGTTACATTATTCTTAAAAAGACTTAAGTTGAAAGCAAGCCATTTTAACTGTTAAAACAGTGAGGAGCAGCAAGTATGAATCAAAAAGTAATGGATGGCGTTTATTTAAATATCTTACAAACACAACAATTCAAAACAATTCGCTTTTCTGTGCAATTAGTGGCACCAGCGACTAAAGAAACCCTGACAAAACGGTCATTACTAGCCAGTGTCTTATCTGCTAGTAGTCAAGCTTATCGTGATCAGGTTGCAATTGCCAATCAACTCCAAGCAATGTATGGGGCTGGCTTCAATATGAATGCATATCGGCAAGGACAATTAGCGATTTTTAGTATTTCAATGCGGATTGTCAGCCCTCAATATTTACGCGATACAATCGACTTACAACAACAAGCAATTGCCTTTATTGGCGAACTACTTTTAAAACCAGATGTCATTGATCAAGCCTTTAACGCGGTTACTTTTGATCGGGAAAAAGAAAACTTGCAACGCTATATCGATAGCGTTGCCGATGACAAACAAACTTATGCTGCACTCAAACTACGTGAACTCTACTTTACAGATCAAACGCAACAAACGCCTAATTATGGGGATGCTGACGTTTTAAAGACGATTACAGCCACTGATTTATACACTTATTATCAACAGATGATTGCAAATGACCGAATTCAAATGACGGTTGTGGGGAATGTGGATGAAGAAAAATTGGCGCTTGATTTGGCGCAATTATCACTAGCACCACGGGGCGAAATGCTACCTGGGATTTTTTATCAACAAGCTGCTAGCAATGCGGTCCGTGAATTGACGGAAGAACAAGCGGTTCAACAAGGTAAGTTAAACATGGCTTATCAATTGCCAGCTTACTTCTATCAAAAGGATTATTACGCGGCCTTAGTGATGAACGCGTTATTTGGTGGGACACCACTATCGTTACTCTTCACGAATGTCCGTGAAAAGGCGAGTTTGGCCTATTACGCTTCTAGCAATATCGATGCTTTCCGGGGGGCTGTCATGGTTCAAACCGGAATTGAAAGCCATCAAAAAGAACGCGTACTAGCCATTATTGAAGCGCAACGCCAAAGTATTATCGCTGGTGATTTTACACAAGCGATGTTTGAACAAACCAAATTAGCCTTAATTAATCAATTTAAATCAAGTCTTGATAGCCCAGGTTATTTGGGCCAACAACAGTTCAATCAAATTTTTGTCCCCGAAACGGAACTAGACGCGGGTCGATTCACGACCGCTATTTTGGCCGTTTCTAAACAAGCGGTTCAAGAACAAGCCGCTAAGATGCAACTGCAAGCAATCTACTTCTTGAAAGGGGTCGACACAAATGAAGCTTAGACAAAATCCCCGCTTAGGTGAAACCCTCTATGAAGAAACTCTGGAAAATGGGTTAACGGTCAAACTCTATCCTAAGAGTGGTTATCACAAGACCTATGCCATTTTAACGACAGACTATGGTGCAATTGATACGACTTTTGTGCCAGCAGGTCAAACTGACTATGTGACGGTTCCTGACGGGATTGCACATTTCTTAGAACATAAGTTATTTGAAAAGGCGGATTATGATGCCTTTGAAAAATTTGGGCAATTTGGGGCTAGTTCAAATGCTTTCACGAGCTTCACGCGAACAAGCTACCTCTTTTCAACAACCAGTCATTTGAAGGAAAACTTGGATATCTTGCTTGATTTTGTGCAAGAACCCTATTTTACAACTGCAACGGTTGATAAGGAAAAAGGCATCATCGGTCAAGAGATTCAGATGTACAATGATGAACCAGATTGGCGCTTATTTTATACGGTAATTGGCAACCTTTATCCACAACACCCAGTGCGAACGGATATTGCTGGCACCATCGAAAGTATTGCGCAAATTACGCCTGAAGAATTGTACCAAGCGCACCAAACGTTCTACCAACCAAGTAATATGAATTTATTCATTGTTGGTCAGATCGATGACCCTGAAGAAGTATTGTCGTGGGTCAGCGCTAATCAAGACGCTAAAGATTTTGTAGCACCAAGCGACATTAACCGCTCATTACCAGAAGAAGAAGCTGACGGCAGTGACATTATTCCGTACCGCTCATTAGAAATGCCGGTGACACGCAGTAAGAGCATGGTCGGTATTAAAGGGTTAACCGATTTTGGAACTGGTCAAGAAGCACTAGAAATGAAAATTAAGATGAACCTGTTATTAGAATTACTCTTTGGGGATTCATCAACACAAGTTCAAAAATTATATGAACAAGGGATTTTGGATGACAGCTTTGGCTATGAATATGCCATTCAACGCTCATTTAACTTCATCACGCTTGGTGGCGATACAGATGATGCACAAGGCTTATCAGATGCGTTGATCAATATTTTGGAACATTATCAGGAAAGTCCTGATTTTTCAGAAGCCAATTTAGCGTTGGTTAAAAGAGCCGCAATCGGCGAATATCTACAGGCCTTTAATTCATTAGAAGCAATCGCCAATCAATATAGCGACGCCTTTTTCGATGAAGTAAGTCCGTTTGATGTGTTAGGTTTAATTGAACAAGTGACATTAGCGGATTTGGCACAAGTTGCTGCCGAATTCTTCAAAATTGAAATTATGACGGTTTGCCATATCTTACCAGAGGTGGCGCAATAATGAGTTGCTCAGCTTTAATTATTGGCGCCTCCGGTGATATTGGCGCCACCATTGCCGAACGCTTAGCAGCGGACGGCTGGTCGCTTTATTTGCACTACAACCAAAATCAAGAACGTATTTGCAAACTACAACAGCAACTTAGTCAACAGTATGCGCGCCAAGACTTTTTTGCACTTCAGTTGGATTTAACGATGGGCACTGGTGCGGTTGACCAGTTGAAAAGTCAGCTGTTTCAAGTGGATGCGGTTATTTTTGCCGCTGGGATGACGACTTACGGCTTATTGCCAGAGGTCTCTGCAGAGCAAATTGATGCGTTGTGGCAAGTGCACGTGAAGACACCGATGTTGATTTTACAGGCTTTGCAGTCGAAATTAGCACAGAGTGATTTGGGCCGGATTGTTTTTATTGGCTCCATTTATGGCGGTCGTGGTAGTGCGATGGAAGTACCGTACAGCACGGTCAAAGGCGCGCAATCGGCGTTTGCCAATGCTTACGCACAAGAGGTCGGCTCGCTAGGCATTACGGTTAACGTGATTGCCCCTGGCGCAGTAGCCACGAAAATGAATCAACAGTTTACAGCAGATGAACAAGCGGCGATTGCCGCTGAGATTCCAACTGGGCGTTTTGCGACGCCAACACAGATTGCTTATTGGGTCCAGACTTTGTTAGCACCAGAAGCCAATTATTTAACAGGACAGACAATTTATGTTGACGGTGGTTGGCTAAAATAAAGAAATCTTAATACAATATCATTGTGGCAATATGCTATAATGACGAGTAATGATAATGGGATAATAGTGGGTGGAATTCAAATGAACGAAATTGGTCAAAAATTACGTGAAGCACGTATTGAAAAAGGTTATACATTAGATGATTTACAACAAATTACGAAAATTCAAAAACGCTATTTAAGTTCAATCGAAGAGGGCGATTTCGATGCGCTCCCTGGTACTTTTTATGTGCGTGCGTTTATTAAGCAATACGCACAAACGGTGGGTGTTGATAGTGAAGCCTTATTAGCTGAATATCAAGATAAGTTGCCTAACGCAAAACCAGAAGAATACGTTGAAAAATCAGTTGAAAATCAAACGCGATTAACACGCGAAACAACCGACTCTAAATGGTCAAAATGGCGGGGATTAGCACCACAAATCGCCGTTGTTGCTGTCGTGATTGTGATTGTTGGGATTGTCTATGGTATTACGTTAAGTAATCGTGGCAAGAATCGGGAAACATTAACTGAAACCAGTTCATCAGTGACGGTTTCAGGTGACCAATCAACAACTAAAAAAGCAAGCTCAGACGATAATCAACAAAAAGCACAAGAAAGCAAGGCCAAAGAAGCTTCTAAAGCAAGCGAACAATCTAAAAAAGAAGCTGACAAAAAAGCAAAAGAAACTAAGTTATCAGCTTCAATGACAAGTATGAGTGGTTCACAACAAGCCTTTACAATTAAAAACTTACCTAACAAAGCCAATACATTGACGTTCTCAGCTGAAAACACAACAGCTTGGGTGGGCTTAATTGTCAATGGGTCAACAATCTGGCAGGGTTCTGTTACACCAGGAACTGATCAAACAACGCAATTACCAGCTGGGGTAACACAATTCTCAGTTAAAACTGGGAACGGGCCTGCAACGAAGATGAAGATTAACGACACAGCTGTTAATTTAAATCCTAATAATGAAACAGTTCAGGTTCGAACAGTGAACTTTACAGCAACACTTGCAAAATAATAAAGAGATGTGAGAGGTCTATCCGATGAATTTACCAAATAAATTGACGATGTTTAGAATTATTTTAATTCCTATTTTTACAATCCTATTAGCGTTTAACGTACCGGCAGGTGAAGTACTCGTTGCTGGAACGGCTATTCCAGTCAGTGAATTGATTGCAACGGTGATCTTTATTGTCGCATCATTGACGGATTTGTTAGATGGAAAAATTGCACGTTCACAACATTTGGTGACTAACTTTGGCAAATTCGCTGATCCACTAGCGGATAAGTTATTGGTAATGACAGCCTTCATCTTCCTTGTTGAACTCGGTGCAGCACCTGCTTGGGTGGTTGCGATTATTATTTGGCGTGAATTAGCAGTGACTGGCCTCAGATTACTTTTGAACCAAGGTGGGGAAGTCATGGCTGCTGCCATGCCTGGTAAGATTAAGACGACAACTCAAATGTTGGCGATTATTTTATTATTCTTGCATAACGTGTTCTTTGCAAATATCGGCTTACCAATGGCTGATATCATGTTATACGTCTGCCTATTCTTCACGATTTATTCAGGCACAGAATACTTCATCAAAAATCGTGGTATCTTCAAGGATTCATTTTCTAAATAATCAACAAAACTGGTCGCTAAAGCGGGCCAGTTTTTTTATTGGCAAAATCCCCGCGAATTACGTATTATAGAATGACCGAATAAATATCAAGAACGTTTGTTCGATTTTAACTTGCTTTTGTTTAACGAAATCTGTAAACTAAGAGAGTAATGAAATGTACTCTTTTAAGGAGGGTCACTTAATTGGCTAAAGATGAAAGACAAGCAGCACTTGATGCTGCCCTAAAGAAGATTGAAAAGAATTTTGGTAAAGGTTCAATTATGCGAATGGGTGAAAAGGTTGATACACAAGTCTCAACAGTTTCATCTGGTTCATTGGCATTGGACGAAGCGCTCGGAGTAGGTGGTTATCCTCGCGGCCGGATCGTTGAAATTTACGGTCCTGAAAGTTCAGGTAAAACAACCGTTGCGTTACATGCTGTTGCAGAAGTGCAAAAGCAAGGTGGAACGGCTGCTTATATCGATGCTGAAAATGCGATGGATCCTAAGTATGCAACAGCACTTGGCGTTAATATTGATGACTTACTCTTGTCACAACCTGATACTGGTGAACAAGGCTTAGAAATTGCTGATGCCTTGGTATCAAGTGGGGCCGTTGATATTTTAGTTGTCGATTCAGTTGCCGCTTTGGTACCACGTGCTGAAATCGAAGGTGAAATGGGTGACGCCCACGTTGGCTTACAAGCGCGTTTGATGTCACAAGCCTTACGTAAATTATCAGGGACGATTAATAAGACGAAGACGATTGCGTTATTCATTAACCAAATTCGTGAAAAAGTCGGCGTGATGTTTGGTAACCCCGAAGTCACACCAGGTGGTCGTGCTTTGAAGTTCTACTCAACTGTTCGGCTTGAAGTGCGTCGTGCTGAAACCATCAAAAATGGGACAGATATGATTGGGAACCGGGCCCGAATCAAAGTCGTTAAGAATAAGGTTGCGCCACCATTTAAGGTCGCTGAAGTTGATATCATGTACGGTCAAGGGATTTCCAGAACCGGTGAATTGGTTGATATGGCGGTCGAAAAAGACATTATCAATAAGAGTGGTTCTTGGTACTCTTATGGCTCAGAACGAATTGGCCAAGGGCGAGAAAATGCTAAGAACTATTTGGCTGATCACGAAGATGTCGAAGATGAAGTTCGTTTGAAGGTCAGAGCAGCTTATGGTATTTCAGATGTACCTGAAGAAGATCTCCCAACAACTGAAGATGAACAAATAAATATTTTACCAGATGATTCAACAGAAGAATAAAGCATGACCAACAGGAGCCAGGCCAAAACTTAGTTTTGTACTGGCTCCTGTTTTAGGTATATCCGAATAATCAAGACCAATGCCTGACAAATCAAGACTTATAGGGTCTACTACCGAATGGGATTGCTGAGAAGCCAGCCCATATTCGCGATTCAACAGTAGGGTGATTAATTATATCTAAGAACTTAATGCAAGAAGAGACGGATTAACCGAATAAACGGATAGCAATCGCTCCGGTAAACGGTTGCAATGCTGATACTTTAAGTTGACAGGCGGTTTACTAAACTATAAAATAACTATGTGTTGAAAAATTAAACATAATAACATCTTTAAAAATTTGCAATGTGATTGCAATTTAAAATTTTTGATGATGCGGAGGTGAAAAAATGAACTTAGATTTGCTATTAATCCTTACCGCAGTCATCATGTTAATCGTCGGTTTTGCCGTTGGTGCAATTTTGCAAAAGAAGGCCCACGAACGTGAAATTGATGGTGCAAATAAGACTGCTAAGGGAATAATCGAATTAGCTGAAAAAGAAGCGGCAACGCGTAAAAAAGAAATTCTTTTGGAAGCAAAGGATGAAAATCATCAATATCGCTCTGAAATTGAAAATGAATTGAAGGATCGACGTGGTGAAGTTCAAAAACAAGAGAATCGCTTAATACAGCGTGAAGAAACGATGGATCGGAAAGATGCGACGCTCGATAAAAAAGAACGGACACTGGAAGAACACGAAAGTCGTTTGGCTGAGCAAGCGCAACAATTAAAGGAAAAGCAAGCAGAAGTCGAAACGTTAGTTGAACAACAACGGACGAAGTTACAAGAGATTGCTGAACTTTCTCATGATGATGCGCAAAAGATCATTTTGGACGAAACAAAACGGAACTTGGATCACGAACGTGCTGTTTTAATTAAGGAAAGCGAAGAATCTGCTAAGGAACATGCTGATCGGACAGCTAAAACATTAGTTGCTGAAGCAATTCAACGTAGTGCAGCAGATATGGTTGCCGAAACAACAGTGACTGTTGTGACGCTTCCTAATGACGATATGAAGGGCCGAATTATCGGTCGCGAAGGTCGGAATATTCGAACACTTGAAACGTTAACTGGGATCGACTTAATCATCGATGATACACCAGAAGCAGTTGTTCTAAGTGGTTTCGATCCAATTAGACGTGAAATCGCACGGATGACCTTAGAGAAGTTAATTCAAGATGGTCGGATTCATCCGGCTCGCATTGAAGAAATGGTCGATAAATCACGTAAGGAAATGGATGAACAAATTCGCCAAATCGGTGAACAAGCCATTTTTGATGTCTGGATTCATACCATGCATCCAGACCTCATTAAGATTCTAGGTCGTTTACACTTCAGAACAAGTTATGGTCAAAACGTCTTGAATCACTCAATTGAGGTTGCTAAATTAACGGGGATTTTAGCTGCTGAATTAGGCGAAGATGTCACACTCGCCAAACGTGCTGGCTTATTACATGATATCGGTAAAGCACTGGATCATGAAGTTGATGGCTCACACGTTGAAATTGGTGTTGAACTTGCAACGCGTTATAAGGAACCGGCAACGGTCATTAACGCAATTGGCTCACATCATGGCGATATTGAAGCAACATCAATCATTTCAGTCTTAGTAGCTGCATCTGATGCAATTTCAGCTGCTCGTCCAGGGGCGCGTTCTGAATCACTTGAAAACTATATTCATCGTCTTGAGAAACTTGAAAGTATTACGAATAGTTTCAAAGGTGTTGATCATAGTTTTGCAATCCAAGCCGGCCGAGAAGTCCGCGTGATTGTTAAACCAGAACAAGTCACAGATGATCAAGCAACTGTCTTAGCACGTGATGTTAAAAACCAGATTGAAGATCAACTCGAATATCCTGGGCACATTAAGGTCACAGTTATCCGAGAAACAAGAACAGTTGAATATGCTAAGTAATTTTTAGTGAGTATATTCTTGGGGGTGGGCAATTAAATTTGTCGCACCCTCTTTTTTTGAATTTCATTAAGAAATCAAGTCCTAGTTGTGTTTATGAGCTGGGATTTGTATAATAAAGTGAATGTTAGAGAAAGTAGGCGAATCAAATGATGCCCATGTTTAGAATCATCGTTGGGTTGTTTGCGACCATGCTCGTTTCGGCCGCAATTACACCGCTCGTTAGACGCTTAGCTTTTGTCTTAGGCGCGGTTGATAAACCCAATGCTCGCCGAGTGAATAAGAAAGCAATGCCCTCAATGGGTGGTTTGGCGATTTTTATTGCCTTTAATGTAGGCACTTTTATTCTATTGCGCGGACAGTTTCCGACGCACGAACTATTTAGCATCTTTTTAGCAGAATGTATTATCATCATCACCGGGATGATTGATGATATCAAAGAATTAAGCCCTAAAGAAAAAATGTTAGGGATTTTAATCGCTGCCTTAGTGATTTACTTCTTAGCGGGTGTGCGGATGAATATCCTAACAATTCCGCTTGTTGGGACTTTCAAATTAGGATGGTTAAGTTTTCCAATTACAATTTTTTGGATCTTAGCGATTACCAATGCGGTGAACTTAATTGATGGCTTAGACGGTTTAGCGACCGGGGTCTCAATCATCGCGCTATTCACGATGGGTGTAATTGCCTATTTCTTCCTATCGATTACCAATGTGAGTGTTTCAATTATGATTTTCTGCTTAGGGGCTGCGTTAATCGGCTTCTTGCCGCATAATTTCCATCCCGCCAAGATTTTCTTAGGGGATACGGGGGCCTTGTTTATAGGTTTCATGATTGCGGTCCTATCCTTGAAGGGGTTGAAAAACGTAACCTTCATTACATTATTGATTCCAGTTATTATTTTAGGGGTCCCAATTACGGATACGGTTTACGCAATGTTACGGCGGATCTTAAACCGCAAACCAATTTCACAAGCGGATAAACATCATTTACATCACCGCTTGATGCAATTAGGATTATCACACCGGCAAACGGTATTGGTTATTTACGGTTTAGCGTTGGTTTTCTCACTCATTTCGTTACTATACCCATTATCAACATTGTGGGGGAGCTTAGCCTTAACAATCGCGGTCTTGATTGGCCTAGAATTGTTTGTTGAATCAATTGGGTTAGTTGGCGAGAATCACCAACCACTATTACACTTACTAAAACGATTATTAAAACCTAAAGACGAAGAAAAGGATTAGCCACTGGCTAATCCTTTTTTTGATGGTTATTTTTGATAACGCAAGTCGTGAATCGCTTGCGCGCTGATGGGGACTTCGTTAAATTGTTGTTGTCCAAGCCCTAAGGTGAGCTGACCATTGAGCAATTCCGTCATTTGGGCCTCAAAGGCAGGGACTTCTTCGGTGGGGAGCCAGACCGTTAGTTGGATATTGGTTGTGTATTGAATATCCTGAGCAATCAAATCCAGTTGTGCTAAGCGATTTTGAAGGGAGTCAAACTGTGCATAATCAATGGTTAAATGACAGGCAGTTTGTTCGATTCCTTGAACGATACCGAGATGCTCGAGAGCAGCGGAAGTCGCGTGGCTATAAGCACGAATTAAACCGCCAGTGCCTAGCTTAGTTCCACCAAAATACCGAGTAACGACAACACAGAGGTTTGTAAGTTGCATTTGACGCAAGACTTCAAGAATTGGCACACCTGCAGTGCCGCTAGGTTCACCATCATCGCTTTGCTTTTGAATATTAGCAGGTTGTCCCAGTTGATAGGCGAAACAATTATGATTAGCTTTCGTATGTGTTTTACGAACTTGGTCGATGAAGTCTTGGGCAGCGGCTTCATCGCTAACCCGAGCGATTTGACAAATAAAACGGGACTTTTTAATTTCAAGTTCAAACTGCCCGTCTGCTTGAACGGTTAAATAACTTTCCATGGAGGTCACCTCAAAAAAATAAATTCCGATTGCGTATGTTAGTTCTAAAGGAGCAAATCAAATGGGACAACAAGTAATTGCCTGTGGTCGCCAGTTTACGGCGGCCCAGTTAGCCGATACGCAAAATAATAACTATAGTTTACCACAGATTAAGCGGCGACCTGCGTTTTTACGGGTCAAGCATCGCCTAGTCTGCCAACGTTGTCAGCAAGTGGTGCCGCCGCAAACCTGCTTACCAGATGGGCGCCATTATTGCGCGCAATGTTTGTTATTTGGTCGTTTGGTAGAGGGCGATTGGTTATACACGGTACCGGAGTGTCATTTATTCGAAAATAACATACCAAAGTTGACGTGGGAGGGGCAATTAACACCGCATCAGGAACAAGCTGCCCAAGCGGTGGTTGAGGTGGTTCAAACACAAAAACGGCACGTATTAACGGCCGTGACCGGCGCAGGGAAGACCGAGATGCTTTTTCAAGGAATTTTAGTTGCGCTTCAAAAGGGTCAGCGGGTATGTCTGGCAGCGCCTAGAGTCGCCGTTTGCTTGGAACTTTATCCGCGCCTGCAAGCTGCCTTTGCAACGGCTAGTATCATGTTGATGCACGGTGAGCAAACTGAGCCCTATCGCTATACGCAGTTAGTGATTTGCACGACGCATCAGTTGCTGAAGTTTTATCACGCCTTTGACACTGTGATTGTCGATGAAGTCGATGCTTTTCCTTTTGTTGATAATCCCGTTTTAGTCACGGCAGTTGAACAAGCCTGCAAGCCCCAATGTGCTTTATTATATTTAACGGCGACTCCGACCCCCGCTATTAAACGGGCAATTGCTGCTAAACAAATGACGGTTAGCGAATTACCGCTCCGCTTTCATGGTCATCTATTACCAGAACCACATAGGCACGTCGCTTTTAATTGGCGGGCCCAATTAAAAAAAGGTCGGTTACCTAAACGACTTGAGCGGGATTGCCAGACTTGTTTAAAAACACAACAGATTTTGTTATTCGTGCCGCAAGTGCGGTTATTGCAACCAGTTGCCAATCGGTTATCAACCTTATTGCCGGCGGTCAGGATTGAAACATTGCATGCTAACGATCCGGATCAGATCAAAAAGATTACGGCGTTTAGAGCACAACAAATTCAGCTAATGGTGACGACCACCATTTTAGAACGGGGCGTTACGTTTAAAAACGTTGCAGTTTTGGTCTTAGGCGCGGAACACATGGTGTTTAACGAAGCCGTTTTGGTCCAGATTGCCGGGCGAGCGGGACGGCATAAAGATTACGCCCAAAATCCGGTTCATTTTTATTATCAAGACTATACGCGGGCGATCAAAGGCGCTTGTCGGCAAATTAAGGCCCAAAATCAGAGGGGACGGCGATTACAATCAACTGTTTAATGTGCCACAATTTAATTATCGAAAAGCCAAGTATCAAGCAACTTTTGCAATTAAAACCACTACTTAATCCGCATATCTGCCAAGTCTGTTTACAGCAGTTTGAACGCATTAGTGGTCATCGGTGTTCGGACTGTAGTCGACCGCTGCTAACGGGTATTTTGTGCCCTGATTGTCAGCAGTGGCGACAACGTTATCCTCAGCAGCATCTTAAAACTCAGGCGCTGTTTACTTATAACCGAGCGATGCAGTTATATTTTCAACGTTATAAGGGCCAAGGAGACTATCAATTACGGCTATTATTCGAACGCGACATTCGAACTCGGTTTCCAGTAAAATCCAATGTAACTTACGTGCCTATTCCATCTGATGAGCAACATCAACAAGAACGGGGCTTTAATCCAGTCCAAGGCTTATTCGAAACTTGTTTTCCGTTAACATCGTTATTGAAAAAGCGGCCGACAGAGAAGGGTCAAGCACAAAAAAATCGTGCAGAACGTCTTGCAAGTCCGCAATTTTTTGAATTGGTACCGCAAAAATTACCGCATAAGCCGCAATCGATAATAATCTTGGATGATATTTATACGACGGGCCGAACGGTGTGGCATGCACAACAATGTCTGCGTGCTAATTATCCCCAAGCTACAATTAATGCGATTACTTTAGCCAGATAGTAATCGTTTTATTTGTCTATTGGCCGCAATTTATATATAATGAACTTAGTAACAAAGCCCCAATAATCTATCAATTATTGGGTGACAAATAACCAATGGGGTTATTTGTGAAAGGGGAGAAATCATATGCTAAGTTTTAATGTCCGTGGAGAAAATATTGAAGTCACAGAAGCAATTCGGAGTTATGTTGAGAAGAAAATCAGCAAACTCGAAAAATATTTTGATGAATCAGCTACAGCAACTGCACACGTTAACTTGAAAGTCTATCCTGATAAAACAGCGAAGGTCGAAGTGACTATTCCGCTCCCTTACTTGGTTCTTAGAGCCGAAGAAACATCACCAGACATGTACGGTAGTGTTGATCTGGTAACTGATAAACTAGAACGTCAAATTCGTAAATATAAAACAAAAATTAATCGTAAATCACGTGAACGTGGTATCAAGGGTGTTGAATTAGTGGTTTCTTCTGAAGAAACTTTACCAGAAGAACCAATGCAAGTTGTTAGAACTAAACGTGTTTCATTAAAACCAATGGATAGCGAAGAAGCCATCTTACAAATGAACATGTTAGGTCATGAATTCTTTATCTTTGAAGATTCAGAAACAAATGGCACAAGCATTGTTTACAAACGCCAAGATGGTCGTTATGGTTTGATCGAAACAGATGAATAAAAAATTTTAAATAAACATCGTGAAGGGCTCGAGACAAACAAAATAGTGTTTGTTTCGAGCCCTTTATTTATTTTCAGAATAAGACTATAGGTAATAGGGTTAATTTTATGCCTAATCGCATGTATTTGTTTAAGCATCAGGTTTTAATTGACTGTAATAAATGTTAGAATAAGATGTTAGTGGTCCAGTAATTCTAAAATTTAATTAAAATCATAGTGATCAGAATTTTCAGAGGAGAATTATAATACATGGCAAATTTTCTAAAATCATGGGTAGAAAGCGATAAACGTGAAGTTGGACGAATGGGCAAAATTGCCGATAAAGTACAATCTTATGAAGATGAATACAGTAATTTATCTGACGAAGCGTTACAAGCTAAGACACCTGAATTTAAAACAAGATTAGCAAATGGCGAAACATTAGACGATATTTTACCTGAAGCATTCGCGGTCGCTCGAGAAGGCGCTAAACGTGTGCTTGGTTTATTCCCATTCCGGGTTCAAATTATTGGTGGGATTACATTACACGAAGGTAATATCGCTGAAATGAAAACTGGTGAAGGTAAAACGTTAACCGCCACAATGCCCGTTTATTTGAACGCGCTTGCGGGTCAAGGGGTTCATGTTGTTACCGTCAATGAATACCTTTCAAGTCGTGATGCGACTGAAATGGGTGAATTGTATAACTGGTTAGGGCTTTCAGTTGGTTTGAACCTAAACGCGAAGACCCCTGAAGAAAAACGCGATGCTTACAACTCTGATATTACGTACTCAACTAATAGTGAACTTGGCTTTGATTACTTACGTGATAACATGGTTGTTTACAAAGAAGAAATGGTACAACGTCCATTGAACTTTGCAATTGTCGATGAAGTGGATTCAATCTTAATTGATGAAGCCCGGACACCTTTGATTATTTCTGGACAAGCAGAAAAATCAACGGCACTTTATATCCGTGCGGACCGCTTTGTGAAAACCTTAAAAGAAGATGCAGATTATAAAATCGATTGGCCTACAAAAACAATTAGTTTAACAGAAGCCGGTATTGGCAAAGCTGAAGCTAATTTTGGTCTAGATAACTTATATGACATTGAAAATACAGCTTTGACGCATCATTTGGATGAATCATTGCGTGCTAATTTCATCATGTTGAAGGATATCGATTATGTGGTTCAAGATGGTGAAGTCTTGATCGTTGATCAATTCACTGGACGTGTGATGGATGGTCGTCGTTATTCAGATGGCTTACATCAAGCGATTGAAGCCAAAGAAGGCGTTGAAATCCAAGATGAAACCAAAACAATGGCCAACATTACGTATCAAAATTATTTCAGAATGTATAACAAACTTTCAGGGATGACTGGGACGGCTAAAACCGAAGAAGAAGAATTCCGTGAAATTTACAATATGGAAGTTATCTCAATTCCAACTAACCGCCCAATCGCACGTAACGATAAATCAGATGTGTTATACCCAACGCTTGAAAGTAAATTCCACGCCGTTGTGAAGGACATCAAATCACGTTACGAAAAAGGCCAACCAACATTAGTTGGGACGGTTGCGGTTGAATCATCAGAATTACTATCACGTTTATTAGACGAAAATAATGTGCCACATGCTGTCTTGAATGCGAAAAACCATTTCAAAGAAGCTGAAATCATCATGAATGCTGGCCAACGGGGCGCTGTTACAATCGCTACTAATATGGCTGGTCGTGGGACTGATATTAAATTAGGACCTGGTGTCACAGATTTAGGCGGTTTAGCTGTTATCGGTACTGAACGTCATGAATCACGACGGATTGATAACCAACTTCGAGGCCGTGCTGGTCGTCAAGGTGATCCTGGTGAAACACAATTCTATATGTCATTGGAAGACGACTTGATGAAACGTTTTGGTTCAGAACGAATCAAAGCATTCCTAGATCGGATGAAGATTTCAGACGACGATGCTGTCATCCAAAGTAAGATGATTACGCGCCAAGTTGAAGCCGCACAAAAACGGGTTGAAGGGAATAACTATGATACACGTAAACAAACCCTTCAATACGATGATGTCATGCGTGAACAACGTGAAGTCATTTATAAACAACGGATGCAAGTCATTATGGCAGAAGACAACTTAAAAGAAGTGATTATGCCAATGATTTCAAGAACGGTTAAACGAATCGTTCAATTGCACACACAAGGTGATACAGCAGATTGGAACCTTGAAGCAATTCATGATTTTGCAACGACTTCAATGGTTAGTGAAGAACAATTAACACTTGAGAAGTTACAAGGCAAGTCAGCTGAAGAAATCGAAGCATTATTGATGACTTTTGCAGAAAAGAATTATGCAACAAAACAAAAACAATTATCTGATGAAAATCAAATGCTTGAATTTGAAAAAGTTGTTATTCTCCGTGTTGTTGATGAACGTTGGACAGACCACATCGACGCAATGGATCAACTTAGAAATTCAATCGGATTACGGGGCTACGGTCAAATGAATCCATTGGTTGAATATCAAGAAGAAGGCTACAGAATGTTTGAAGAAATGATTAGTGATATCGATTACGATACAACTCGACTCTTCATGAAGGCGGAAATTCGTCAAAATATTCGACGCTAATTAACGAATGGCTGAGGCAATTGACTTAGCCATTTTTTAATGGCATGAAATCAAAAAGAGGTTAATCAAATGGAATTAAGTGAAGCAAGACATTTATTAAACGAAATTGAGAGTAAAATAACGCAGTTCAGGGGGTCTCTTTGACTTAGAAGGCCTTCAAGAAAGCATCGCACAAAATGAAGCACAGATGGGCGATCCTGATTTTTGGAATGACCAACAATCAGCGCAACAATTAATTGATCAAAATAATGTGTTAAAGGAAAAGTATGATTCTTTTAACCAATTACAGGCGCAGTTTGAGGAATTGAGTGTCACTTTAGAGTTATTACAAGAAGAACCTGATGACGAGCTACAGGCGAGCTTTGAAGCCGACTTAGAGCAGATTCAAAGTCAGATGCGCCAATATGAATTGGGGCAATTATTATCAGGTGAATACGACAGCAATAACGCAATTGTCGAATTACATCCTGGTGCTGGCGGAACAGAATCTCAAGACTGGGGTGCGATGTTATTACGGATGTATCTACGTTGGGCAGATGCGCACGGTTTTACCGTAGAAACAGAGGACTATCAAGCCGGTGAAGAAGCCGGCATTAAGAGTGTCACTTTGATGATCAAGGGCCATAATGCCTACGGATTATTGCGCTCTGAAAAAGGGGTCCATCGCTTAGTTCGTATTTCACCATTTGATTCAGCCGGTCGGCGCCATACATCATTTTGTTCGGTCGATGTGATGCCTGAATTAGACGGATCAATTGATATCGAAGTGCGCACAGAAGACTTGCGGGTTGACGTTTTCCGTTCCAGTGGGGCTGGTGGCCAACATATCAATAAAACCTCTTCAGCCGTCCGCTTAACCCATTTACCAACGGGGATTGTCGTCAGTTCGCAAGCACAACGATCACAGTTGCAAAATAGAGAAACTGCGATGAACATGTTGAAAGCCAAGTTATATCAAAAAGAACAAGAAGAACAGGCCAAAAAAGCAGCCGCTATCAAGGGTGAACAACTCGAAATTGGCTGGGGTTCACAAATTAGATCGTATGTTTTCCACCCCTATACGATGGTTAAAGATCACCGGACTAATTACGAAACAGGTAACGGTCAAGCCGTCATGGACGGTGATTTAGATCCCTTTATGTATGCGTACTTACAATGGCAATTGAGCCAAAAAAATCCGAATTAAGCTTGGCAGAGGGATTCGTTAGAGTTTACTAATTTTGATGCCGAATAAGTAAGACGGCATGCTATAATAAGATACGACTAGTGTTTTTTGTAGATTACATGATGAACAATTAAAAAGGAGTGTTACCTCAGTGATTCGAATGACGAATGTGTCCAAAGAATATCCAAATGGTGTCACAGCAATCAAGAATTTATCCGTAACGATTGATGCTGGCGAATTTGCCTATATTGTTGGGCCAAGTGGTGCTGGTAAATCAACATTTATTAAGATGTTATATCATCAATTAAAGGCCACCAGTGGTGAAATTGAAGTGGCTGGTTTTGATTTAGTGAACATGAAAGATCGGGAAGTCCCTTATTTACGCCGTAAAGTCGGTGTGGTTTTCCAAGATTTCAAATTATTGCCACGGTTGACAGTTTTTGAAAATGTCGCTTACGCAATGGAAGTCATTGAAGCTGAACCCGAAGTCATCCAAAAACGAGTACTTGAAGTGCTTGAATTAGTGGGTCTAAAAGCCAAAAATGATCGCTTCCCTAACGAATTATCTGGTGGGGAACAACAACGAGTTGCTGTTGCACGGGCAATTGTCAACTATCCAGAAGTCTTAATTGCTGATGAACCAACTGGGAACTTAGATCCAGAAACGTCAGAAGGCATTATGGATATTTTAGAAGCCATCAACAATAAAGAAACAATTGTTTTAATGGCGACTCATAACAGACAAATGGTTAACGAACGGACGCATCGTGTCTTAGCGATTGAAGATGGTCGTTTAGTCCGGGATGAAAAAGAAGGTGAGTATGGCTATGAAGATTAGAACGTTGAAGCGCCATTTAAATGATAGTTTTAAGAGTTTAAAGCGTAATGGCTGGATGTCAGTCGCTGCTGTTAGTGCTGTTACAGTCACATTACTATTGGTCGGCGTTGTTTTTGCGATGATTTTTAATTTTAATAAAATTTCAAATGATATCGAAAATGACGTGCACGTCCGGGTAATGGTTGAACGTGGTACGACCAAGGACCAGAAAAACCAGTTAGAAAAGAAACTTAAAAAAATGGCGTCCGTCAAAAAAGTCACTTATTCAAGTCGGAAAAAAGAATTGAATAAGGTGGTTGGTAGTTACGGCCAATCATTCAAGATGTTTACCGGCGACGATAATCCACTTTATGATGTTTATATGGTCAGCACAACGAATCCCAATAAAACGATTGGGGTCGCTAAAAAGGCTAAGAAATTAGCGCACGTTTACGACGCTACTTATGGTGGTAATAATGCTAAGAAACTCTTTAGCGTGATGAAGAATATCCGCAAATGGGGCTTAGGTTTTGCAGCGTTACTCTTATTCGTAGCTGTCTTCTTAATCTCAAATACGATTCGGATTACGATTTTATCACGGCGTGACGAAATCGGGATTATGCGTTTAGTTGGGGCAACTAATGCCTATATTCGCTGGCCATTCCTCTTTGAAGGGGCTTGGACCGGATTGTTGGGGGTAATTGTTCCGGTTATCGTGATCGATTTTGGTTATGTTTGGGTTTATAATCATATGGCCCTCAACATGGCTTCTGCCGGTTACTCACTCTTACGACCAGGCATGTTCTTATTCCAACTCGATTTAACAATGGCTATTTTAGGGATTGTTATCGGGGCCTTGGGATCAGTCGTTTCAATGCGTCGTTTCTTAAAAATCTAACAAGTAATCATACTGATTTACAAAAAGGAATCTCAGCTTTTTAGCTGGGGTTCCTTTTTTAGCGTTTTTAAGGGCTAGGCAGTTAACGGGGCAAAATGCTATACTTATGGGGAAAGTTCGGCGGTCTGTTCGACAGATGCGATTGGCATCGTTTTCAGGTTGGCGGGATTGAATAGGTTGGAGGGTTTATTTAATGGAGATGTTCGTTAATATGTTGCTTACCTTTTTCACGACACCATTGTTATGGGTGGCGATTGTGTTTGCTTTTTGGTTAGCGCTACATCGTATCAAACATGAACGACAGACGTTTAGAATTGCCGTTAATCCTAAGTGGCCAGAGTTGAAACTATTTTGGTGGCACGGGTTATTAGCGGGTTTAGCGCTCAGTTGTTGTACCTTGTTGTTAGGCGTCACAATTAATTTAAATTGGTGGTTAGTCTACCAAATTGTCGCGGTAGTAGCCTTATTTTTGATGCCAATTGGTTTTGCGGGTAACGTCTTAATACTATTAAGTGCTTTATTGTATTTAATCAGTGCAATGATTTGGCCACAATATCAAATTCTAGCGGGTAACAGTTTGCTAGCAGAACTGTTAATTGTAGCAGGCTTAATTACAATCCTAACTGGCTTTTTACAAAAGTGGGATGCCACTAAGGTGGTGACACCACACGTCATCACTAGCAGTCGGGGGCGGATGACAGCGATGTTTACGAGCCGTCAAATCTACTTAGCACCCGTTTTCTTTTTAGTACCAGGCACTAATCAGTTACCTGATTGGGGCTTTTGGCCAGTCCTACATATTGGTCAGCAATCATTTAACATCGTCATCTTACCGTTGATTCTCGGCTTTTCAGTTAAAGCGATTAAAGAATTGATGTCAGCGTTAGTGACGCGTGATTTGCGAACGCAAATCACGTTTGGTGGTGTGATTGTGGTTGCCGGTATCGTTAGCTTTATATTCCCAAGCATCATATTAAGCACATTAAGTGTTGCGTTGATTATCTGTTTTATCTTACAATGGCGATTGAGACGACAAAGCCGGGCAAATAAGCAACATTTTACAAAACCGTATGCGGGTATTCGTATTTTGGGGGTTCTCGAACAAACACCAGCTGCTAAAATGGGGTTAGAAGCTGGGGACGTGATTGTGGAATGTAATGGTCAAGCAATTTCAAACAATGAAAATTTCTATCAAGCGATTCAAAGCCATTCGACTTATTGTCATTTGAAAGTTCAAGATCTTCAGGGTGAATATCGCATTACGGAAAGTGCAGTTTTTGCCGATGCACCCCACGAATTAGGTGTTATTTTATTTCCAGAGAATTAATTAGAGAAGGATGACATTGATGAAAACGATTCTAGTGGTAGACGATGAACCAGTAATCTTGACACTGTTGAGATATAATCTGGAGCAAGAACATTTCAAGGTAATGACGGCAACGGATGGCGCCCAAGCGCTAACGATGGCCTTACAGCAAAAATTTGATTTTATCATTTTGGATTTGATGTTACCCAAACTAGATGGGATTGCGGTAACGAAAAAGATTCGGGAAGCTAAATTAAAAACGCCAATTATGATTTTAACGGCTAAGGACAACGAAACGGATAAGATTGTTGGGCTTGAAGTTGGGGCCGACGATTACGTGACAAAACCTTTTAGTCCCCGCGAAATCATCGCTCGAATTCGAGCCATTGAACGCCGGACCACTCAACCTATTGAACAACCCGTTGAACAGGCGTCTGAAACGATTGTGGTCGGTGATTTAAGTGTGGACGAAACCGAAGTAATCGCAAAAAAAGGCGATCATAAGTTGCACCTAACGCCGAAAGAATTCGAATTATTAGTGTATTTTATGCATCGACTCAATAAGGTGCAAAGTCGTGAAAAATTATTAAATGCCGTTTGGGGCTTCGATTATCCAGCCGAAACCCGGATGGTGGACATTCAAGTGAGTCATTTGCGTGAAAAGATTGAAGATGATCCGCGCCACCCTGTTTATCTGAAAACAGTTCGTGGTTTTGGTTATCAATTGGAGGATCCCGCACATGACCAAGCATGATCAAGTGAGATTTTATAAGCTAGCCACTATTTTAGTGGCTATTTACATAGCCTTTATTTTGCTTATTAATTTAGTCATTTATCGCCAGCAAAGTGCGACACTCAAAGAACGGCGTGCCGATTACGCCTTAATTGTGAAAGACGCCGACTTTAAGCGTCAAAAATGGCTACAACAAAATAAATTACAAGTTGTAACTTCACAGTCGCCACAGCACACCAAGTTGGAACGGTCAGTGGCCGATGTTTTAAATCGTGATCATACTACGCGCAATTTTAGTGTTAGGCAAAAGATTGATGGCCGTTGGTATTTAGTTGCGGTTCATCAATCGAGTCAGCCAACGTTTGTCTTATTGATGCCACAACAACGCTTCTGGCATACCTGGCCGGAAATCGCCCTGACAGTGACTGTTTTGTATCTATTGTTTAGTCTGATTGTTCTCTGGCAATTTAAACGGCAACGCAGCCATTTTTACGAGCACTTGAAGATTTTGGTGGCCAATATTCATCATATTCGCTACGAAGAAACGCCAGAACCAATTATTTTCCAAAAGGACGCGTCATTATACGTCCTCGCACACGAAGTGAACCAATTAAACAAGGATATGCGTCACATGCGTCAAAAGATTGCCATCCAACAAGGCAGCTTTGATCGGTTGATTGATCATTTACCGGTCGGAGTAATGGTGATTAATGAAAACCGCCAAGTTGTTTTGCATAACGAGGCGATGGGGCAGTTATTAGAAACCGCAATCGAGCCTCAGAAGCACCCGTATATCGATGATATTAAGACTTATGAATTAACGCGGATGATTGAACATACTTTCCGTTATCGGCGCAGTCACCATCAAGAGATTCAACTCATTCAGAATCGGGAACGATTTGTCGATGCCAATGTGGTTCAGTTAAATACCGTGAAGTCTAAATTTCAGGCGTTAGTGATCTTGTATGATTTAACTGATATTCGCCGAGTGGAACAGATGCAGCTCGACTTTGTTAGCAACGTCAGTCATGAATTGAAGACGCCAGTGACGGCAATTACGGGCTTTGCTGAAACGCTGTTGGCAGGGGCCAAGGATGATCCGGAAACTTTACAGCAGTTCTTGAAGATTATTTACGAAGAAAGCACGCGCCTGACAGCCTTGATTCAGGATATTTTGGCGTTATCACACTTGGACCGTCAAGATCAAACGCAAGCGCAAGATATTGGGTTAAAAGCGATGGTGACAGCTAATTTAGAGTTGATGCAACAAAAGATTCAACAAAAAGAAATTCACGTTTCCGTCAATATACCAGAGACGCTGACGTTTAAGACGCAAAAAATGAAGTTAAACCAAGTCTTGAAGAATTTGATTGCCAACGGTATTACCTATAATAAACAAGCGGGGTCTCTTGTGATTGCGGCTCAAGTCGATCATCAACAATTGATAATCCGAGTTGTTGATTCAGGATTAGGTATTCCAAGTGATTTACAAGAACGGATTTTTGAACGGTTCTATCGCGTTGATCAGGCTCGGGCGACACATAAGAGTGGGACTGGGTTAGGCTTAGCGATTGCCAAGGAAATTACCGAAAGTATTGGTGGGCAATTGACGGTTGAAAGCCAATTAGGGGTCGGTAGTCAGTTTATTTTAACCTTCCCCTTAACGTGATTTACAAAATATTTACATTCAATAGTGTTAGATTTTACAATTCTTTTCTATAATTAATCAAAGGGTTTAAATGGAATTCGTGGAGGATTAGCATGCGTAAACGTAGTGTTATTGGCTTATTAGTCACATTCGTTGTATTACTATTAACTGGTTGTCAATCTAAACAAAATGGGCAATCAGTCACGGCAGTTGGGTCATCGGCCTTACAGCCATTGATTGAAGCGTTAGCCGAACAATACAGTGCCCAACATTCAGGTCAGTTTATTAACGTTCAAGGTGGCGGTTCTGGGACTGGTTTAAGCCAGATTCAAGAAGGCGCCGTTCAAATGGGTAATTCTGATTTATTCGCAGAAGAAAAAGCTGGCATTAAAGCGGGCAAATTAGTCGATCATAAAGTGGCGGTTGTTGGTATTACACCAGTCATTAATAAAAAAATTGGCGTTAAGAATTTATCGCTGACGCAGTTAGCTAAAATCTTTAGCGGCGAAATTACGAACTGGCAGCAAGTTGGTGGTCCTGATCAAGAAGTAGTCTTGGTTAACCGAGCACAAGGTAGCGGTACTCGTTCAACCTTTGAACAATGGGTGATGGGTAATCGCAAGACAAAGCCAGCGCAAGAACAAGATTCAACTGGGATGGTCCGTTCAATCGTGGCCAATACACCCGGGGCGATTAGTTATCTAGCCTTTTCTTATGTGGATAACACGGTTGCAACGCTTAAACTGGATGGTGTTGCACCAGATGATCAAAACGTTATGAATAACACTTGGCCAATCTGGTCATACGAACATGTTTATACTAAAGGCCAACCAACGGGATTAACCAAGGAATTCTTGGCCTATGTTTTATCGGATAAGATTCAAAACAAACAAGTTAGCAAAATGGGTTACATCCCAGTCGCACAAATGCAAGTTGAACGGTCGTTAGACGGCACAATTACGAAGGTTAAGTAGGTGGCAAAAATGGATCCAATTAAGGCAAGTTTACTGAAAAAATCACGGGCGGCGAAAACCGAAAGCCGTGGAAAATTAATCAGTTTATTGTGTATCAGTTTAATCGTTTTTATCGTTCTGGCTATTTTTTACTTTGTGGCTTCTAAAGGACTCGCAACCTTCTTTAAGGATAAGGTCAGCCTATGGCGCTTTTTAACGCAAAGCGATTGGAATCCAAGTCTTAAGGATAGTCATGGTCGGCCAGAAGTTGGGGCGCTCCCAATGATTATGGGCTCGTTTGGCGTGACGTTCTTGGCAGCCTTATTGGCAACACCATTTGCCATTGGCGCCGGGATTTTCATGACAGAAATTTCACCTAAACGGGGGGAAAAGATTTTACAACCCGTTATGGAATTACTGGTTGGGATTCCATCTGTTGTTTATGGTTTTATCGGGTTATCAGTAGTTGTCCCAACAATGCGCCATATCTTTGGCGGCAGTGGTTTTGGGATTTTAGCCGGAACCTGTGTGTTGTTCATCATGATTTTACCAACGGTGACTTCAATGACCGTCGACGCTTTGAAGAGTGTGCCACGGCACTATCGGGAAGCATCATTGGCACTAGGGGCAACGCGTTGGCAAACAACTTGGAAGGTTGTTTTAAAAGCAGCGACACCAGGGATTTTAACCGGGGTTGTCTTCGGGATGGCACGGGCGTTTGGTGAAGCACTTGCCGTTCAAATGGTGATCGGGAATGCGGCCTTAATGCCACATAACTTGATTTCACCAGCCTCAACATTAACCAGTGTCTTGACAATGGGAATTGGGAACACCGTTATGGGCTCACTTGCCAATAACGCCTTATGGTCATTGGCACTGCTCTTATTATTAATGTCACTATTATTTAACTTATTAGTTCGTTTAATTGGTCGGAAGGGAGCAATGGGTCGCTAATGGATGCAAAAAAATGGGATAAAGTTGCAACCGGCGTTTTAACACTAATCGCTGGCTTAATTGTTTTATTATTGGCAAGTTTACTAGGTTATATCTTAATTCGTGGGTTACCGCATGTGACTTGGCAATTCTTGACGAACCCAGCGTCAACCTTTACAAAAGGTGGCGGGATTGGCGTTCAGCTCTTTAATTCATTCTACCTATTGGTAATTGCGATGGTGATTTCCGTACCACTTTCAATTGGTGCTGGGATTTACCTCGCTGAATACGCGCCTAAAAACTGGGTGACAAATGTCGTTCGGACGGCAATTGAAGTTTTAAGCTCTTTACCATCAGTCGTGGTTGGTTTGTTTGGTTTCTTAGTCTTCGTTATTCAATTTAAATTAGGCTTTTCAATTTTAGCTGGGGCCTTGGCCTTAACCGTCTTTAACTTACCATTGTTAACACGGAACGTTGAAGATGCTTTGAAATCAATTCACTTTACCCAACGTGAAGCGGGCCTTGCGCTTGGTTTATCACGTTATGAAACAGTTAAACACGTCATTATTCCTGAAGCGTTACCCAATATTATTACTGGGATGATTTTAGGAGCCGGCCGGATTTTCGGTGAAGCCGCTGCTTTAATTTACACAGCAGGTCAAAGTGCGCCTTCATTAGATTTCACGAACTGGAATCCAACGTATATCGCAAGTCCTTTGAATCCAATGCGTCCAGCTGAAACATTGGCTGTGCATATTTGGAAGATTAATTCTGAAGGCATTATGCCGGATGCGACAGCTGTTTCAGCTGGTGCATCGGCCGTCTTGATTATCGCTGTCCTATTATTCAACTGGTTAGCACGGGTAATCGGCAAGCGCGTTTACCGCAAAATGACAGCAGCATAGGAGAAGTTTATGGCAGATTATGATTTAACAAAAACACATATCAAAAAATTAGCAGAACCTAAACATGAAATTGCGTTGTCAACTGAAGACTTAAACGTCTACTATGGTGACAAACGCGCGATGCACGATGCGTCATTACAATTTGAACGTTATCGGATTACGGCGTTAATTGGGGCTTCTGGCTCAGGTAAATCAACGTATCTCCGGAGTTTAAACCGGATGAACGATAATATCGCTAATACGCGTGTGACCGGGAAGATTATGTATCGGGATGTTGATATCAATAGTGATGAAGTTGACGTTTATAAGATGCGCGAACATATTGGGATGGTTTTCCAACGCCCTAATCCGTTTGCTAAATCTATTTACGACAACATTACATTTGCATTGAAACAACATGGTCAAAAGGATAAAAAGTACCTTGATGAAATCGTCGAAACAACGCTGAAACAAGCTGCACTTTGGGATCAAGTCAAAGATTCATTGAATAAGAGTGCTTTGGCCTTATCGGGCGGGCAACAACAACGGCTTTGTATCGCACGCGCAATCGCGATGAAACCTGATATTCTCTTGATGGATGAACCGGCTTCGGCTTTGGATCCCATCTCAACAAACACCGTTGAAGAAACATTAATTCGCTTGAAAGAACAATATACAATTGTCATTGTGACGCACAATATGCAACAAGCAGCGCGGATTAGTGATTACACAGCCTTTTTCCATTCAGGGCACGCGCTTGAATTTGATGAAACCCGGAAGATGTTTACCCGGCCTAAGATTAAAGCGGCAGAAGATTATGTGTCTGGTCATTTCGGCTAGCATACAAGGAGGTTTGCCAGTTGGCGAATAAAATTATTGAATCCTCAGATGTTCATTTGTTCTATGGTAAAAATGAGGCCTTAAAAGGCATTAATATGGATTTTGCAGAAAATGAAATTACGGCGTTAATCGGGCCTTCTGGTTGTGGTAAGTCAACGTATCTGCGGTGTTTAAATCGGATGAACGATTTGATTGATTCCGCAACGGTGACGGGCAAGTTTTTGCTTAATGGTCAGGATATTTATGCCCCTGAGATGGATACCGTTAAATTACGGAAGGAAGTTGGGATGGTTTTCCAACAACCTAATCCATTCCCATTTTCAATTTACGATAATGTTGTCTATGGTTTACGTTTATCAGGCGTGAAGGATCACCGCGTTTTGGATGAAGCAGTTGAAACCAGTTTGAAACAAGCTGCCGTTTGGGATGACGTGAAAGATAAGCTCCACGAAAGTGCTTTGTCACTTTCAGGTGGGCAACAACAACGGGTCTGCATCGCCCGGGTACTTGCTGTTAAGCCTAAAGTCATCTTAATGGACGAACCAACATCCGCACTGGACCCAATTTCGAGTACAAAAATCGAAAATATGTTGCTAGAATTGCGCCAACAGTATACCATTATAATGGTGACGCATAATATGCATCAGGCTTCTCGTATTTCGGATAAGACAGCATTCTTTCTACAAGGTGAATTAATTGAATATGCACCAACGAAGAAAATCTTCTTAAACCCAACCGAAAAAGAAACGGAAGATTATATCAGTGGCCGTTTTGGCTAAGAAAGAAGGGAATAGCATGCGTAGACTTTTTGAAGATGAATTGAATGAACTGCACGTTCGTTTTTCCGAAATGGGCATGATGGTCAATGAAGCCATCTATAAATCTGTTAAAGCCTTCATTAATCACGATAAGCAATTAGCAAGAGAAGTGATTGCCGATGATCATAAGATTAATGAACGGGAAACGGATTTGGAACGTAAGAGTTTCGAATTAATTGCACTTCAACAACCCGTGTCGACTGATTTACGAATTATCGTAACCATCATGAAGGCTAGTTCTGACTTGGAACGAATGGGCGATCACGCGGTCTCAATCGCTAAATCAACGATTCGTGTGAAGGGCAATACCCGTGTACCAGATATCGAAAAAGATATCGCGGATATGGCCGACAAAGTAAAACAAATGGTAGAAGAAGTCTTGGATGCCTACGTTAAAGAGGACCGGCGCCGAGCAATTGCCATTGCTGAAGAAGATACAGCAATTAACGCTTATTCGGAAAACATTTACGATGACTGTGTTAAAGAAATGCAACGTGATTCAGAAACAGTTGTTGGCAGCATGGATTACATGCTTGTTGCCAGTTACTTGGAACGAATTGGTGATTACGTTACAAACATCTGTGAATGGATTGTTTATTTAAGAACCGGTAAAGTCGTCGAATTAAATTCAAACGACAAAGAAGACGAATTTTAAAAGAGTGTTGTACCAGCCGAATATATTCTGAGGATTAGCATAGAATGGCGAATGATTGCTGGAAGCAATCATTTGGTATTCGTAGCTAACCGGAAGAATATGGCTGATAAAACACGTTTAAGAAAAGAGTGCGTTTAATTCTGCTCAGTTTCTGAGCATTAACACAGCTCCGTAAATAACTGATGCAATCGGTTGTTTGATGAGCAGGGTTAAGCGCAGGAAACTAGACTTAAAAAGCACGTTTGAACTAATAATATTCGCCAATCAAAAAAGGGGCGGTAGACAAAAGCGATTTTGTCCCACCCCTTTTTAATGTTTAATAAAGAGGAGTCGTAACAATGCAAAAACAAATTTACCTAGCGGGTGGCTGGTTCACCCCTAAACAAGCAGACATGGTCGCACGCGCCCACAAAGCGTTGGCAGCTAACCCAACAGTTGGGTATATCCATAGTCCACAAGAACATCAATACAAAGATGTTACTGAAGATAATGATCCTAACGGTTTATTCGGTGGTTACGAATGGGCTAACCAAACTTATCAAAACGACATCACTGCAATGGACTTAGCCGATATGGCCGTTGTTTTATGGGATATGGCTGATGAAGATACCGGGACCGCTTTTGAAGTCGGTTATCTTAACGCAAGCCACACGCCAATTGTGTTTGTTTGTGAAGATGACTTGCAAGAAAATCCGATTAACTTAATGTTAGCTAAAGGCATCAGCAAGTGTGTGACGGATATTAATGAATTAGAAACCTTAGATTTCCAATTTGTAGCAGGCGAACCTTACCCAGGTAAAATCATTTAACCTCGTATTTTCAAATTGAAAAAAGCCCGTCTGAATTATGATAATTCGGACGGGCTTTTTTTAATGGCCTTCTTATAATTGCCCCCGTTAAATAGCGGTTTGTTAATCTGGTTAAAAAGAACAATTCATTTTATTGTAAACGATTACATTGCATGCTATGTTTTACTTATCAAATGGACAGGAGTGATTGGATGACTAAAACGTTAGAAGCATTCTTGCACGAAGGATTAGCATCATTGAAGGAACAGGGGTTGTATAACACAATTGATGTTTTAGAAGCGCACAATGGGCCAATCATTAAAATTAACGGTCGCGAACTGATTAATTTAGCGTCTAATAATTATTTAGGCTTTGCTAATCGCGATGAATTAAAAGCAGCGGATCAGGCTGCCACGCAAAAGTGGGGTGTTGGGGCTGGTGCAGTGCGGCCAATTAACGGGACGCTCCAGATTCATCAAGATTTAGAAGCTAAGATTGCCGAATTTAAGGGAACAGAGGCGGCAATCGCGTTTCAATCTGGTTTTAACTGTAATATGGGCGCAATTTCAGCAGTGATGACTAAAAATGATGCGATACTTTCGGACGAATTAAATCACGCATCAATTATCGATGGCTGTCGCTTGTCAGGCGCGAAGATCATTCGTATCAAACATCAAGATATGGCAGATTTAGAAGAAAAAGCAAAGACGGCAACTGAAAGTGGTCTTTACGAAAAAGTGATGTATATTACCGATGGTGTCTTTTCAATGGACGGTGATGTGGCTAATTTACCCGAAGCCGTTAAAATTGCTGAGAAGTATCAACTGATTACTTACGTTGATGATGCGCACGGCTCTGGTGTGATGGGGCATGGGAAAGGCACTGTTAAGCATTTCGGCTTACAAGATAAGATTGATTTCCAAATGGGGACGCTCTCCAAAGCAATCGGCGTTGTAGGGGGGTATGTTGCGGGGACTCAAGAATTAATCGATTGGTTGAAGGTTCGGGGGCGCCCATTCCTGTTCTCAACATCATTAACGCCTGGTTCAGCGGCTGCTTGTATCACAGCGTTAGATTTAATCATGGCCCATCCCGAATATGTTGATCAGTTATGGGAGAATGCCGATTACTTCAAAGCTAAATTAAAAGCGGTTGGTTTTAAAGTCGTAAAATCGGAAACACCAATTACACCTGTAATTTTAGGCGATGAACAATTAACCCAAAAATTCTCGCAAGCATTGGTTGCAAATGGTGTCTATGCCAAACCAATCGTATTCCCAACCGTACCATTAGGAACGGGGCGGATTCGTAACATGCCAAGCGCTACTCATACCAAAGCTATGTTGGATGAGGCAGTGACGGTGTATGAAAAAGTGGGTCGTGAACTAGGGATTATCTAAATTCAAAGGAGGAACTAACATGCATAAAGTGATGGTAACGGGTTGTTTAGGACAAATCGGATCAGAATTAGTGGCTCAATTGAGAGCACAAAACGGTGTCGATAGTGTGATTGCAACGGATATTCGCCGACCAGACCATAACGAAACGGTTGAAAGTGGCCCGTTTGAAGTGTTAGATGTGACGGACTATGATCGAATGCTTAAAATTGCGACAGATTATCAAGTCGACACACTCATTCATCTAGCCGCGTTATTGTCAGCAGTGGCTGAAGAACGGCCACAATTTGCTTGGCAGTTGAATATGACCGGCCTCGTCAATGCATTGGAAGTGGCCCGTGAATTAGATTTGAAATTCTTTACACCAAGTTCAATTGGGGCATTTGGCCCTAGCACGCCTAAAGATAATACACCACAAGATACGATTCAACGACCAACAACAATGTATGGCGTGACTAAAGTGTCTGGTGAGTTGCTCTGTGATTACTACCATACTAAATACGAGGTTGATACACGGGGCGTTCGTTTCCCAGGCTTGATTTCTTATAAGACGTTGCCTGGCGGTGGGACAACCGATTATGCGGTCGATATCTACTATGAAGCTTTACGCAAAGGTCACTATGAATCATTCATTAAAGAAGGGACCTATATGGATATGATGTATATGCCAGATGCCATAGGGGCCATCATTAAATTAATGAATGCCGATCCAGAACGCTTGATTCATCGAAACGCTTTTAACATTACGGCAATGTCTTTTGAACCAGAACAAATTAAAGCTGCGATTCAAAAAGAACTACCAGACTTTGAAATGACTTACGCCGTTGATCCAGCGCGTCAAGCAATTGCGGACTCATGGCCTAACCAAATTGACGCGAGTTGCGCCAAAGCGGAATGGGATTTTGAACCGCAATATGATTTAGAAGCAATGACTAAGGATATGCTGGCGCAATTAAAAACTAGAATCTAATTGTAGTAAAGGACCGGGCCCCAATCGCCCGGTCTTTTTTATGTCCCAACTGAGTATCGCTCGGAGTACCTAAATAAAAATCAACCTTTGGACCTATGACATTTCCAATTAAAATGGGCATAATGGAACCATAGTCAAGTGTGACAGATATAGAGGTCATCATTTAAACCAATGGAGGTCATAACAATGAATGAACGTCAAAGAATTTTAGACTTAGTGAACCAAGGTGTATTAACATCTTCAGAAGCCTTAATCTTATTAGAAAATTTAGCTAAAAACGATCAAAATACAACTAAAATGTCAGCAGAACCTGAAGTCCCTGATATTGATGATAACGAACAAGAAACGACACCAGAAACTGATCAACGCGCGATCGTTGAAGAACGCGCAAGAGAATTAACAATTGCGCTATCAGGTGTTAACCGCCAGTTACAAGACTTGAAGCAAAAAATTCAAGCCGACCAAGAACAAGTGACTGTGCTTGATACAATGGAAGATTTAGATAGTCTGACAAGTGAAAAGGCGGCTGAACGCCAAGCACTCAAAACAGCTGTTTTACAAAACCAAGCTCAAATTGATGACTTGGAAGAACAACGGCAAACATTAACGGAAGAATTAAATCAAATTGAAAAGCAACGTCGGCAGATGGCGAAGAATCAATGGTCTGAAAAGCTAGGCCTTTCAGATGATTGGAAAGAAAATACCAGCGAAACATTCGATGAAATCAGCGGTCGTTTAGGTGAAGCAAGCCTACATCTCGGTAAACTCATGAAGGAAACTGCTAAAAACGTGATGGATAACGTTGACTGGAAAGAAGTTAACTTCAAGGTGCCAGGTTTGGCAACCGAAAAATTCACGCATGAATTTATTTACTCAGACGTGACACCAGAAATGATTAACGTCAAAGTAGCCAACGGGAACGTCGATTTCAAGATTTGGGATCAACCCGAAATTAAAGTTGTGGCTCAAGTCAAACTTTACGGTAAGATGGGTGAACCAACAGCCCGCGAAGCTTTTGAAGCTCGTAGCAACATCAATGTAACAGATGCTGATTTGGTCTTCCAAGTCCCTAACAAACGCATTCAAGCGGACTTAACATTCTACCTACCAGCTAATAATTACTTACAAACCAACGTTAAGTTATTAAACGGCGATATTGCGTTAGATGGGTTCACAGGACGTGATTTATACCTTAAAACGTCAAATGGCCAATTGACATTGAACAGTACGAATGTCGCAATGTTAGAAGCAGAAAACGTTAATGGTGGAATCACCGTTACTGACGGCCACTATGAAGATATTCTAGGGACAACCGTCAACGGTAATATCGTGATGAAAGCCCAAGTGTTAAATAGTAGTGTTTCAACTGTTAACGGCGATATCAAAGCTTCTTTCAACGATAATCAGTTACAACATTTGAAAGCTAAGTCGGTTAATGGTACGGTTAAGTTAGCTTTACCACAAACAATTGGCTTTACACTTGAAGCTCGCACACGTTTTGGGATGATCAAAAACCGGCTAGCCAATGCGCAAACGGTTGATCAACACCAAAGCACAGGGAGCCAAATGTTACAATTAGCACGAAACGAAGATATGCAAGCAGCCCAATTAACATTAGGAACAACAACTGGTAATATCTTATTAAAAGACAATGAAAACTAAAAAATAATGAATGGTGGTTTCTGAATAATGGCACAAAAGAGATTATATAAATCAAGAGATAACCGGATGATTTCCGGTGTAATGGGTGGGATAGCAGAATACTTCAATGTTGACGCGACATTGGTTCGAGTGCTCTACTGTTTGTTCTCAATCTTCTCAGCAGCTTTCCCAGGGATTGTCGTCTATATTATCTTGGCCCTCGTTATTCCGGAACGGCCAAGTCAAACGCGTCGCGATTCTCATGATGAATGGAGTGAATATTAATGCCTTTTCTATTAATACTAGTCCCAATTTTGGCGATTATTCTCGCCATTACGGTAATGGGCGTCTTGATTGGTTCAGTGATGATTCTCTTCAAGTTCGCTATTCCGTTACTAGTGATCTGGCTCATTTACCGCTTAATTGTCGGTCATAATAAACCACGTCACCATTACCACGAACAACAACATCAAGCCTATTACGGTCAACCGAGCGATGCTCGGGGGCGTAAGGAAGCACGTGATGTGAAAGTCGATGATGACAACTGGAGTGATTTTTAATGCGCTATTGGACCCGCGTTTTAGTGAATACAATCTTATTTATCGCAATTTCGGGCTTACTACCAGGACTGTTTCATGTTGACGGTATTTTAGTCGCCTTAGTGGCAAGTATTGTCTTATCAATTTTAAACGTGCTAGTAAAACCCATTTTGCATATCCTCTCATTTCCAATTACGTTTTTAACACTCGGCCTTTTCAGCTTAGTGATTAACGGGATTATGTTGGAATTAACGTCAATCTTCGTCAGTTCAGGGAGTACCTTCCCGAACGTCACATTTGGCTTTTCTGGATTAGGCGCGGCGATTGTCGTGGCGTTCATCCTATCGATTGCCAATACGATCATTGGCAATCAATTTAGCAGAGAGCGTTATTAATGATAAAGCCTGCATCAGAATTTTGATGGCAGGCTTTATTTTTATATTAATTTAAGAAAACGCCTACATTAATGTTGAAAAATGTATTCAAAAGCAATATGATAGTACGTATAAGAGTAGAAAAAGGACGGTATATCATGGCGGATAGTGTTTCAATGGAAAGATTAGTGACGGACCTTAAGTTACAAGTGTACTCAGGGGAAGCTCATTTAAAAGAGAAAACAGTGACGTTGAGTGATATCTCTCGTCCTGGACTCGAATTAACCGGTTATTTTAATTATTACCCATACGAACGAATTCAATTATTTGGGATGACGGAAGTTTCCTTTACGCAAAACATGACGGCGGAAGAACGCTTAATGATTATGCGGCGGATGGCTTCTGAGAACACGCCTTGTTTCTTAATTTCGCGTAGTTTAGAACCACCTAAGGAAATGTTACAAGCAGCTGAAGAATCTGGTATTCCAGTGTTAGGATCAAACCTATCAACAACCCGTCTTTCAAGTTTAGTGACGGATTATTTAGATGGTCAATTGGCTGAACGGCGCTCAATGCACGGTGTCCTGGTTGATATCTACGGTTTAGGGGTGCTCATCACAGGCGATTCTGGTGTTGGGAAGAGTGAAACCGCACTTGAATTGGTTAAACGGGGCCATCGTTTAATCGCGGATGATCGAGTTGATGTTTACCAACAAGATGAACGGACGGTTGTTGGTGAAGCACCAATGATTTTGCGACACTTACTTGAAATTCGGGGGATTGGCATTATCGATGTCATGAACCTCTTTGGGGCTGGTGCTGTACGGGCTGATACATCAATTTCATTGATTGTTCATTTACAAAACTGGTCACAAGATAAGAAGTACGATCGTCTTGGTTCCGATACAGAAGAACAAATGATTTTCGATGTCCCAGTACCTAAGATCACTGTGCCCGTTAAGGTTGGTCGTAACTTGGCCATCATCATTGAAGTTGCAGCAATGAACTTTAGAGCCAAATCAATGGGCTATGATGCAACGAAGACTTTCGAAGCGAACCTAGGTAAGTTAATCGAATCTAATTCTGACGACGAAAACTAATTTAAACGTTAAAAGTACCTTAATATAGTAGGTCATCCGACTAGATTGAGCTATACTGTTATAAAGACAGGATAGTACTCAGTCTAGTTTTTTTAATTGAATATGAGGAGCGATTATCGTGAACCTAATATTAGGTGTTTTAAATCCGATTGCCCTACAATTAGGGCCGTTGGCGATTCATTGGTACGGCGTGATTATTGCTAGTGGTGTCGTATTGGCCGTTGTGTTGGCCTTGCGAGAAGCTAAGCGCCGCAATGTCAGTGAAGATGATATTTTGAATTTAATTTTATGGGCCTTACCGTTTGCTTTGATTGGGGCACGGCTTTATTATGTCATTTTTGAATGGTCCTATTACCAAGCCAATCCAAGCGAAATTATTAAAATTTGGCACGGTGGGATTGCGATTTATGGTGGTTTAATTGCCGCAACAATTGTGTTCATCATCTATTGTCGCAAGCATTTCTTGTCGCCGTGGTTAGTTTTGGATATCGCGGCACCAACGGTTATGATTGCCCAAGCAATTGGTCGCTGGGGGAATTTTATGAACCAAGAGGCCTTCGGGGCTAAAACGACGTTGCACTTCTTAGAGACACTTCATTTGCCCAATTGGGTGACTGATCAGATGTTGATTGATGGTGCTTATCGCCAACCAACTTTCTTATATGAATCGACTTGGAATGTTTTAGGGTTTATAATCATTATGAGTGTCCGTCATCGTCAAGGTTGGTTTAAACAAGGTGAGATTTTATTGAGCTATATCGCTTGGTACGCCTTTGGTCGCTTTTTCGTTGAAGGGATGCGGACCGATAGTTTATTTATCGGACCATTACGTGTGTCACAGATTCTATCACTCGTGTTGTTCTTTGGCGCGATTGGGCTGTGGATCTGGCGCCGTAAACAACAGACGTTACCCGACTATTTAGAAGGTAATACACTGCGCTCAGCAGTTAAATAAAAGGAGAATTAGGATTAATGACAGTTAATGTTGCAGTTTTAGGTGCCGGTTCATGGGGCACAATTTTAGCCAACTTATTAGTAGAAAATGGCCACCACGTCGAATTATGGGGGAATGATCCTGAGAAAGTAGCAGAGATTAACGAACAACACACTAACAAGCATTATTTACCCGAATTCAAGATCAATCCACGCTTACACGCAACTTTAGATTTGAACGAAGCGTTTGAAGCAGTGGACGTTGTTTTATTCGTTATTCCAACGCAAGTCATTCGGCTAGTGGCAGAACAAATTGCCCCAGTGCTAGAAGCCAAAGGGGTTAAACCCGTGATTGTCACAGCTTCTAAAGGGTTGGAACAAGGGAGTCATAAACGAATTTCAGAAGTTTTAACTGAAACTATTCCGGCAGATGTCAGAAATGGCATCGTGGTCTTATCAGGTCCTAGTCATGCTGAAGACGTTGCAATGAAGGATATTACAACTCTAACGGCTGCTTCAACTGATTTAGTGCAAGCCCAATGGATTCAAGAAATCTTCATGAACGATTACTTCCGCCTTTACACGAATACGGATGTCATCGGTGTTGAAATGGGTGCGGCTTTGAAAAACGTGATTGCTTTAGGCGCAGGTGCATTACACGGCTTGGGTTACGGTGATAACACGAAGGCTGCTTTAATGACACGGGGCCTAGCCGAAATTTCTCGTTTAGGGGTTGCCATGGGTGCTAACCCATTAACGTTCATCGGTTTATCTGGTGTCGGCGATCTCATCGTTACTGGGACCAGTGTGCATTCACGGAACTGGCGAACAGGGAATGCTTTAGGCGAAGGTCAAAAGTTAGATGATGTTCTAGAAAATATGGGTATGGTCGTTGAAGGGGTCGCAACATGTAAGGCCGCTTATGAATTAGCACAACAACGCTCAGTTGATATGCCAATTACCAACGCAATTTACAACGTCCTTTATCGTGGTTGTGATATTCGCACCGAAATTGGTAATTTAATGCAACGTTCTGGTAAACCAGAAATCGATTTTAAATAGACCAATTAAATTATTTGATAAAAACGCCATCATTTTAAACGGGTATCGCATCCGCAAAACGAATATGTTATGATGACATAAGTTGATAAAATGACTAAAGGAGAACCGATTACTTTATGGGCGATTTGGTATCTGTAAGACCAACTTGTGAATTTTATTTTGACAGAGGGATGCAAGCATTTGAGCGATTTCATTATGAAAAGGCGCTCACTTGCTTGCAACGCTCTAAGTCACTGGCAAAAACGAAGGATGATTACATCTTCGTGGTTTGCCAGTTAGCAATTTGTTTAGAATCGGTCGGTAATTACCGTGGTGCTGTGATTGCACTGGAAGAAATTCCAAGTGTTAATTACCAGACACATCCGGAATTACAGTATTTTTTAGCAACGGCGTATGCTTTTTTAGGGCAGATGCAAGAGAGCTATCAATTAGCGAAAGCCTATTTACAAAGTGATGACTCAGATTTTGAAGCTGAGGCAACCGAACTATTACAAGAATTGAAACAAATTAAAGGTTAATTAGCATTACGGAAAGTTCGCCGACTGGTCAAACAGTTTGGTGGACTTTTTTTTAATAACGGGTAAGATACACTCTATTAGAAGTAACTTGATAAAAGTAAGGAGATTATGCGAAATGGCTAAAAGTTATGATGTAATTGTAATTGGTGCTGGCCCCGGTGGGATGACGGCGGCGCTTTATGCATCACGTTCGAACCTATCTGTTTTAATGTTGGACCGAGGAATTTATGGTGGTCAAATGAACAATACAGCAGAGCTCGAAAACTATCCTGGCTTTAAGTCAATTTTGGGCCCAGAATTGGGCGAAAAGATGTATGCGAGTGCCACACAATTTGGTGCTGAATACGGTTATGGGACAGTTAATAGCATCGAAGACAAAGGTGAGTTTAAGTTAGTCCATACCGATGAAGGCGACTTCCAAGCACGGGCCGTGATTATTGCAACAGGTTCTGAACATAAGAAAATCGGGATTCCTGGCGAAGATGAATACGGTGGTCGTGGTGTCTCATACTGTGCCGTCTGTGATGGTGCGTTCTTCAAGAACAAGGAAGTCGTTGTCATCGGTGGCGGTGATTCAGCGATTGAAGAAGGCCTTTATTTAACACAATTAGCTAGCAAAGTAACCGTTATTCACCGCCGTGATCAACTACGTGCGCAAAAGATTTTACAAGATCGCGCATTTGCTAACGATAAGATGGCTTTTGTCTGGAATGCACAGGTTAAAACGATTGAAGGCGACGATAAAAAAGTAGCTGCTGTCACTTATGTTGATAAGGAAAGTGGCGAAACTAAAGAAGTCCCAGCAAGTGGTGTCTTCATTTACGTCGGTATTGATCCAATGACAAGTGCTTTCAAAGACCTAGGTATTTTAACGGAAGCCGGTTGGGTTAAAACAGACGACCACATGGCAACTAGTGTCCCCGGGATTTTTGCAATCGGTGATGTTCGTGAAAAGGACTTACGTCAAATCACAACAGCAGTCGGTGACGGCGGCATAGCCGGCCAAGAAGTCTTCAAATATATTCAAAGTATTTAAAGAACGTTTAAATGAGCTATACCAATGAAAGCGCCGGTCCATAAAAAATGGATCGGTGCTTTTTTTAAGTTTCATAACACTTGATGCCCTAGGGAAAGCGTTTGATATATGCTATAATTATAGTGAGATTTTATAACAAATGTGGGGGTTACAAAATGAGCTGGCAAGATAATTATGCAATTTGGAATAATCAAACAAAAATGGATTTACCTTTAAGAGAAGCTTTAGACAACATGGCAAACGATGAAGAAGCGCTTGAAAAAGCCTTCAGCGTGCCAATGGAATTCGGGACAGCTGGTATGCGTGGTCTCTTAGGCCCTGGGATTAACTGCATGAATATTTATACAGTTCGTCAAGCAACAGAAGGCCTTGCCCAATTCATGGAAACTTTACCAGAAGCAACTAAAAAACGTGGGGTTGCGATTAGTTTTGATTCACGTTACCAATCAGAAACTTTTGCACACGAAGCAGCACGCGTTTTAGGCCAACATCAAATTCCAACATTCGTTTTTGATGCTTTGCGCCCAACACCTGAATTATCATTTACGGTCCGTCACCTACATACTTATGCAGGAATCATGATTACCGCTAGCCACAATCCTAAGCAATACAACGGCTACAAGATTTACGGCGAAGATGGCGCTCAAATGCCACCTAAGGAATCTGATATGATTACAAGCTATATCCGTCAGGTATCAGACCTATTTGCAATTGAAGTTGCTGACGAAATGGCCTTACGCGAAGCCGGCATCATGGCTTTAATTGGTGAAAATGTTGATCAAGCTTATTTAGCAGAAGTTAAAAAAGTAACGATCAACCAAGAATTGGTGGATACTGTTGGTAAAACAATGTCATTAATTTACACACCACTTCATGGTACTGGGAAAGTCCTTGGTGAACGTGCTTTACGTCAAGCAGGCTTCGAACAATTCACAATGGTGGCCGAACAAGCCGTTGCTGATCCAGAATTTGCAACAACACCATTCCCTAACCCAGAATTCCCGCAAACTTTTGATATGGCTATCGAACTTGGAAAAGCGCAAAAAGCAGACCTTTTAATTGCGACTGATCCAGATGCCGATCGTCTTGGGGCCGCTGTACGCCAACCAGATGGTAGCTATCAATTAATGACAGGGAACCAAATCGCATCTGTTTTACTTCGCTATATTTTACAAGCAAGTAAAGATGCAGGAACATTACCAGCAAACGCCGCTGCAGTTAAATCAATCGTTTCAACGGAATTGGCAACTAAGATTGCTGCTAGTTACAATGTTAAAATGATCGATGTCTTAACGGGCTTCAAGTTTATCGCAGAGCAAATCCAACATTTTGAAGATACTAATGAAAATACCTTCATGTTTGGTTTTGAAGAAAGTTACGGCTACTTGGTTAAACCATTCGTCCGTGATAAGGATGCCATTCAAACGCTGGTTCTATTAGCTGAAGTGGCAGCTTACTACAAATCAAACGGTAAGACGTTGTACGACGGTATTCAAGAACTATACGCTGAATATGGCTACTATGCTGAACAAACGACAGCGATTGATTTTGAAGGCGTCAACGGCCCACAACAAATGGCTGACTTAATGGTTAAGTGTCGTGAAGAAAGTCCTGTTGATTTTGCCGGCGTCAAAGTCGCTTCAGCAGAAGACTTCCAAACACAAACGCAAACATTTGCTGATGGTCACACTGAACCAATCAATTTACCAACATCAAACGTTTTGAAATATCACTTAGAAGATGGCACATGGATCGCAATTCGTCCAAGTGGCACAGAACCTAAGGTTAAATTCTACGTTGGGACTTGTGCTGACGATGAAGCAACGGCTGATTTGAAATTAGCTAACTTTGAAAAAGCAATTCAAGACCTTGTTAAATAACAAAATCCTCATAAAAAGGGTTACTATTTTACATTGACGCAAAATTTATCTATAATAAGTGCAACAAATAGGCGGACTATATCGTTAGTCGGTCTATTTTTGTAAGAATGGAGGCTTTTTTCGAATGGGTATGCATCAGTATTTGCAAGGGTTAAATAATTTGGAGACACTAAACCGGGCACCAGGATTATTTAAGTATCAGGAACATTCCGTCGCAGCGCATTCATTTAAAGTTTGCGAGATTGCGCAGTTACTAGGCGATATCGAAGAAGAAAATGGCCAACCAATCAATTGGCAAGTCTTATACGAACGGGCGTTGAACCATGATTATACGGAGCGTTTTATTGGGGACATCAAAACACCCGTTAAATATGCGACGCACGAGTTACGGACGATGTTAGCCAATGTCGAAAGTTCTTTAACGGATAACTTCATCAATAATGAAATTCCCGGTTTTTTACAAGAACGCTATAAACGGCGCTTGAGTGAAGGTAAGGATGAAACTTTGGAAGGCCAATTATTGGCAGTTGCCGATAAGATTGATTTGCTTTATGAATCATTTGGCGAGATTGAAAAGGGGAATCCAGAGAATGCCTTTTTGGAAATTTTTGCAGAAAGCTTGAAAACGATTATGCAATATCAAAATTTGTCGAGCGCACAATATTTCATCCGAAAAATGTTGCCAGACCTATTGAGTGAGGATTTTGCCGACCGTGGCAAGCTCACACAATTGGTGCGCCAAACGTTGTCAAACTAGGCTAGTTCACTAGTGTAGCGAAAATACGTTCGGTATGTTAGAATGGTAATTGATAAAAAAGAGGGCATCTGTTCAGTGGCTTAATCACCACGCGCAGATGATCACTGACAACTTATAAATGCGTCATTTAAGAAGGTGTCTGGTACAAAACCCCGTTTTGTATCAGGCGCTTCTTTTATCGCAATAAAACGGCACTGGAGGCAATTCATGATTGATAGACAGAACGATAACCTATTTGACTTAGTCGCACCATATGAACCTGCTGGCGATCAACCTGCTGCAATTGAAACCTTAACGAAGAATTTTGAGGCAGGTGCTAAGGCGCAGGTCTTGATGGGCGCTACTGGGACCGGGAAAACTTTTACAATGTCCAACGTGATTAAGAATCTCAACAAACCAACGTTGATTATTTCGCATAATAAGACATTGGCCGGTCAACTGTACGCGGAATTTAAGCAGTTTTTCCCTAACAATGCGGTTGAATATTTCGTGAGTTATTATGATTACTACCAACCAGAAGCCTATGTGCCTTCCAGTGATACGTATATCGAAAAAGATTCGAGTATTAATGATGAAATCGATAAACTACGGCATTCAGCGACGAGTTCGTTATTAGAACGCAACGATGTGATTGTTGTGGCCTCTGTTTCTTGTATCTTTGGGTTAGGGGATCCACGTGAATACCAAAATCACGTCTTGTCACTGCGTCCAGGAATGGAAGTTGAACGTAACGACCTATTACGTCAGTTAGTTGATATTCAATTTGAACGTAACGATATAGATTTTCAACGGGGGCGCTTTAGAGTGCGCGGTGATGTGGTTGAAATTTTCCCAGCTTCTCGTGATGATCATGCGCTGCGCGTTGAATTTTTTGGTGATGAAATTGATCGGATTGTTGAAGTGGATGCCTTAACGGGTGAAGTGATTGGCGAACGGTCGCACGTTGCCATTTTCCCCGCAACGCATTTTATGACGAATGATGAAAAAATGGAAAAAGCCATTGAAAGTATTAAAGCTGAATTGGCTGAACGGCTAGCTGTTTTAAAGGGCGAGGGTAAGTTACTAGAAGCGCAACGCCTTGAACAACGAACAAACTATGACCTTGAAATGATGCAAGAAATGGGTTATTGTTCTGGGATTGAAAATTACTCACGCCATATGGAAGATCGCCAAGCCGGCGAACCGCCTTACACGTTGCTAGATTTCTTCCCAAAGGATTCAATCATGATGATTGATGAATCCCATGTTACTATGCCCCAAATTCGGGGGATGTACAACGGTGATCGTGCGCGGAAACAAATGTTGATTGACTATGGTTTCCGGTTACCAAGTGCGTTAGATAACCGCCCATTAACGTTGCCAGAATTCGAAGAGCACGTGAATGAAATTATGTATGTGTCGGCCACACCAGGGCCTTACGAAGCGGAACAAACCGATATTCAAGTGGATCAGATTATTCGACCAACCGGCCTGTTGGATCCCAATATTGAAGTCCGACCAATTATGGGCCAGATTGACGATTTAGTCGGTGAGATCAATGACCGCATCGAAAAGAATGAACGGGTCTTCATTACAACTTTAACCAAGAAGATGTCGGAAGATTTAACCGATTATCTCAAGGAACTGGGAATCAAAGTCCGGTACTTGCACAGTGATATCAAGACGTTGGAACGAACGGAAATTATCCGTGATTTACGACTGGGCAAGTTCGATGTCTTAATTGGGATTAACTTATTACGGGAAGGAATCGATGTGCCTGAAGTATCCTTAGTGGCGATTTTAGACGCAGATAAGGAAGGCTTCTTACGTAGCGAACGTTCCTTAATCCAAACCATTGGCCGGGCATCTCGTAATGAAAATGGGCAAGTCTTGTTGTACGCCGATAAGATTACGGATTCAATGCGTCACGCAATTGATGAAACTAAACGGCGACGGACAATTCAAGAAGACTACAATACAGCTCATAACATCACACCGAAAACGATTATTAAACCAATTAGAGATGCGATTTCAATGGTTCAATCAGTTGAACATCCAGAAGAAATTAAGATGACCAATGAGATTGATCTAGAGAACATGTCGAAGGCTGAAAAACTAGAAATGGTTGAACGACTATCCGAACAGATGCGCTTAGCAGCTAAGAAACTTGATTTCGAACAAGCGGCGACATTGCGGGATACCATTTTAGAATTAAAAAGTGAAATAGATTAGAGGTCAAGTATGGCAAATGATAAGATAGTAATTCACGGCGCACGCGCCCATAATTTAAAGGATATCGATGTTACGATTCCAAGAGATAAGTTAGTGGTCATCACCGGGTTATCTGGTTCTGGGAAGAGCTCTTTAGCATTTGATACGTTATATGCAGAAGGACAACGGCGCTATGTTGAGAGTTTATCAGCATACGCGCGTCAGTTCTTAGGGCAAATGGATAAGCCGGATGTTGATTCAATTGACGGGTTAAGTCCAGCGATTTCGATTGACCAAAAGACGACCTCTAAAAACCCACGTTCAACAGTTGGGACAGTCACTGAAATCAATGACTACCTCCGCTTATTGTGGGCCCGAGTTGGTCAACCCATCTGTCCAAATGATGGTACTGAAATCAGTAGCCAATCCGTAGAACAAATGGTTGATCGGGTATTGGCTTTACCAGAACGGACTAAACTCCAAATTATGTCACCGATTGTTCGTGGTAAAAAAGGGCAACACAAAAAAATCTTCGAGAAGATTCAGCGTGAAGGCTACGTTCGTGTCCAAGTGGATGGCGAAGTAATGGATGTTAGCACGGATTTAGAATTAGATAAGAATAAGAAACATGATATCAATATTGTTGTTGATCGAATCGTCGTTAAAGACGGTGTTCGGTCACGGTTATTTGATTCGTTTGAAGCAGCTTTGAGACTATCTGACGGTTATGCGACAGCTGATGTGATTGACGGCGAACAACTCTTGTTCTCTGAACATTATGCTTGTCCAATCTGTGGCTTTACGGTTGGGGCATTAGAACCACGGCTGTTCTCATTTAATGCACCATTTGGGGCTTGTCCTGAATGTGATGGCCTAGGTTTAAAACTAGAAGTTGATACGGACCTCGTTGTCCCAGATACAAGTAAAACATTGCGTGAAGGGGCGATTGCGCCTTGGAATCCAATCAGTTCGCAATATTACCCACAAATGTTAGAACAAGCTTGCACGGCCTTTAAAATCGATATGGACCGTCCTTTCAGTAAGTTGACACCTCGCCAAAAAGATATCATCTTAAACGGCTCACAAGGCAAAGAATTCCACTTCCATTATGAAAATGATTTTGGTGGCGTTCGCGATGTTGAAGTGCCTTTTGAAGGGGTCCTCAGCAATATTGACCGTCGTTATCGTGAAACGAATAGTGATTTCACACGGACGCAGATGCGGACCTATATGACGGAATTAACGTGTCAAACGTGTCACGGTAAGCGACTAAATCGTCAAGCCTTGGCAGTTAAAGTCGGTGGACAAGATATCGCCGAAGTTTCAGACAATGCAATCAAGGATGGCCTCCCATTCTTTGACAATCTTGAACTTTCTGAAAAAGATCAAGTGATTGCGAAACCCATTTTGAAAGAAGTTCATGATCGCCTGACTTTCTTGATTAACGTCGGCTTAGACTACTTAACGTTGAGTCGGTCAGCTGGGACACTTTCCGGTGGGGAAGCACAACGGATTCGTTTGGCCACACAAATTGGGTCGAACTTATCTGGCGTGCTTTATATCTTAGACGAACCTTCAATCGGGTTGCATCAACGTGATAATGACCGTTTAATCGGTTCTTTGAAGAAGATGCGCGATTTAGGGAATACTTTAATCGTGGTTGAACATGATGAAGATACGATGCGAGCAGCCGATTACCTGATCGATATTGGCCCAGGTGCTGGGGATCTTGGTGGGAAAGTGATGGCCGCTGGCACACCAACGGAAGTTGAACAGAATCCCAATTCCTTAACGGGTCGTTATTTAGCGGGGCAGGATTATATTCCGGTACCGTTAAAACGACGTCAAGGGAATGGCAAAAAAGTGCGCGTAACTGGCGCTGCCGAAAATAATTTAAAAGATTTAACGGTTGATTTTCCATTAGGTGAATTTATCGCCGTGACTGGTGTTTCTGGTTCTGGTAAATCAACATTAGTGAATACGATTTTGAAAAAGGCCCTTGCGCAAAAGATGAATCGTAATTCAGCTAAACCGGGTCAATATAAGACCATCACGGGTTATCAAAACCTTGAGAAGTTGATTAATATCGACCAAAGTCCAATTGGCCGCACACCACGGAGTAACCCAGCAACTTATACCGGTGTCTTCGACAATGTCCGAGATTTATTCGCACAAACCAATGAAGCAAAGTTACGGGGTTACAAGAAGGGCCGCTTTAGTTTTAATGTGAAGGGCGGTCGCTGTGAAGCCTGCAAGGGTGACGGGATTATCAAGATTGAAATGAATTTCTTACCGGATGTCTATGTCCCTTGTGAAATTTGTCATGGTAGTCGTTATAATTCAGAAACGTTAGAGGTGGTTTACAAAGGTAAGAACATTGCTGAAATCTTGGATATGACCGTTTCTGAAGCAACTGAATTCTTCGAAAACATTCCTAAGATTGCTCGTAAACTACAAACAATTGTCGATGTTGGTTTAGGTTATGTGACATTAGGCCAATCAGCAACAACCTTATCTGGTGGGGAAGCCCAACGGATGAAATTGGCTTCTGAATTGCAAAAACAATCAACGGGTAAGAATTTGTATATCTTAGACGAACCAACAACAGGTTTGCATACGGATGATATTAAACGATTGTTAGGGGTCTTAGAACGGTTAGTTGATGAGGGCAACACTGTTTTAGTCATTGAGCATAACCTTGACGTGATTAAAACGGCTGATCATATCATTGATTTAGGACCAGAAGGTGGCGACAAAGGTGGTACGATCGTTGCGACCGGCACACCTGAAACATTGGTGAACGTCGCAGAAAGCTACACGGGACGTTATTTGAAACCAATTTTAGAACGTGATACAGCGCGCACACTAGCGGCACAAGAATGAGTATTGGGCTGAGGTCAATGTTGATCTCAGCTTTTTTGATGGGCTTCTTTTTTATGAAAGTTATTGAGCATTGGTCCCAAAAAAAGTATGATAGATTTATTAGATAGGAAGAGGTGGTAAGATGTTTAGAAGAAATGATTGGCGATTTGATTGGTCAGAATTAATGACCGGGATTATTTTCCTAATTGGGGCGTACTTCTTGTTAAATAAGCCGAAAGCAACATTATCTGGCTTAGTCATCATTGTGGCGGTGGCTGCGATTATTCGGGGAATTGCTAAAATTAGTGTTTACGGACAATTAAGACAAGATACTGGTATTCGGGCGACCGTGATGTTGGTCAATGCTATTTTAGATATTGTCATCGGGTTATTATTCATCTTTAATATCCCAGCCGGCATTTTTACAATGAGTTATATGTTTGCAATTTGGTTCTTGCTAGATGCAATCGTCGGGTTATTAAATGTAAGTCATTTGAAGCAATTTAACATGGGCTTGTATATTCTATCGATTATCTTAAACGTTTTAGGATTGATCGTGGGCTTATTATTATTAATGAATCCAGTGGTGGCAGCTGTGACGATGACTACCTTATTAGGTTTTTACTTCGTGATTGTTGGAATCAACGCGATTGTTATCGCGATTGCGCGTCGGTTATAAAATGAAAAGTCTAGAACAACATTCAGTTGTTTTAGACTTTTTTAATGTTTATAGTCATGTTTACTTTCAATGACACACCAGGCATGCTACAATGGAATAACCGATAATTCGAGGAGTGGGGACTAATGACAGATACGTTGAATTTAGTAGTAATTACTGGGATGAGTGGTGCGGGTAAAACCGTCGCAATGCAGAGTTTTGAAGATTTAGGTTATTTCTGTGTTGATAACATGCCACCTTCATTGTTACCCAAATTTTGGGAATTAGTGAAGGAATCCGGTAAGGTAACGAAGATCGCGTTAGTGATCGATTTACGTTCACGCGCCTTTTACGATGGGATTATTGAGATGCTTTCTGGTCTTGATAATACGCAATTTGTCACAACTAAGATTTTATTCTTAGATGCTTCTGATGAAGAACTTGTTTCCCGTTACAAAGAAACGCGTCGTTCGCACCCACTTGCGCGCAATGGCCGTTTGATGGATGGGATTCACAAGGAACGTGAATTATTAACTGAAATTAGAAACCAATCTCAAATGGTGGTTAATACATCAATGTTATCACCTCGCGAATTACGGGAACAGATTTTCCGGGTCTTTAAGACCTCTGATAATCCGTCATTTCATATCGAAGTGATGTCATTTGGGTTTAAATATGGCTTGCCAATTGATGCTGATATTGTGATGGATGTGCGCTTTTTGCCTAATCCATACTATGTTGCGGAATTCAAAGCGTTAAACGGGTTGGATAAACCAGTCCGAGATTACGTTATGGAACAACCTGCAACAGAAAAATTTTATCAACAATTGACAGCACTATTGAAAAGTATCATGCCAGGTTATCTTAAAGAAGGTAAAACAAGTGTTACGATTGCAATCGGCTGTACCGGTGGACAACATCGCTCAGTTGCATTAGCACAACGTTTAGCGGATGATTTAGCCGTTGACTATCCAGTTGATGTGACGCATCGTGATATGAAGAAACGAAAGGAATCGGTGAACCGCTCATGACAGCTACTAATCGCATTATCCGGGTGATTAAAGGTCGTCGTCCCAAGGTGGTTGTGATTGGTGGTGGGACGGGACTCCCCGTTATTCTAAAAAGTTTACGTGAACAAAATGCGGATGCGACCGCCATTGTAACGGTCGCAGACGATGGTGGTTCATCTGGTGTTATCAGAGATTATATTAACGTTGTGCCACCTGGTGATATTCGGAACGTTTTGGTGGCTTTATCAGATTTACCACAGTTAACGCTCGATATTTTTCAATATAGATTTAAATCACATGATGCCTTCTTTTCAGGGCATGCAATTGGTAATTTAATCATTGCGGCGCTTTCTGAAATGGAATCTGGCATCTTTGATGCGGTTCAACGACTTTCAGAAATGATGGCTGTTGATGGGCATGTTTACCCGGCCGCTAATGTGGCCTTAACGTTAAATGCGGCCTTTCAAGATGGGACACAACTGGCAGGTGAATCTGAAATTACCGCAGCGCGCAAGCAAATTAAGCGCGTTTGGGTGACGAAGACGGATCCTAATGATCAAGAGGAACCAACCGCAGTTCAAGAAGTTGTCGAAGCGATTATGGCAGCCGATGTTGTGGTCCTTGGACCAGGAAGTTTGTTTACCAGCATTTTACCGAATTTAATGATTAAAAATCTTGGTGAGGCAGTTAAGCAAACCAAAGCCGAGATTATTTATATTTGTAATATTATGACTCAAAAAGGTGAGACAGAACGCTTCACTGATGCTGACCATGTCCGGGTTTTGAATGAACATCTAGGGCAACATGTGGTGGATACGGTCCTTGTCAATACTGGCCAAGTGCCAGCTAATTATTTGGATCATCAAAAATATGATGAAATTTTATGGCCGGTCGAACATGATTTTGACGGGCTGAGACAACTAGGTTGCCGAGTGATTTCCGATAATTTTTTAAAACTCGACAATCACGGTGTCTTCCATAATGGTCAAAAGGTCGCAAGTGAAATTATGAATCTTGCCTTTCAGGTTAATACAACTAAGCGAGGTGAATAAGGATGGCTTCATACGCAAGTGAAGTAAAAAAAGAGCTAACGCAACTCGAAGTACATCCAGAACATGCACGTGCTGAATTGGCCGCTTTAATCAGAATGAATGGTTCATTAAGCTTGATGAACCATCAATTTGTTTTGAACGTGCAGACAGAAAATCCGGCGATCGCTCGCCGGATTTATAGTTTATTGAAGCAAAACTATCAGGTTGAATCAGAGTTATTGGTTCGCCGTAAAATGAAATTAAAGAAAAATAATCAATATATTGTGCGACTCAAATATGATACAAACACGGTTTTAAACGACTTAAACATCGTTGCTGAAGATGGGTTTACCATTCATACACGAGTGTCAGAAGATATCATTGATGAAGATCAGCGCGTACGTTCATATCTAAGAGGCGCCTTTTTAGCTGGTGGTTCGGTTAATAATCCGGAAACCAGTCGGTATCACTTAGAGATTTATTCACTCTACGAAGAACACAATCAAGATATTGTGCGGATGATGAATAGATTTGGGCTAAACGCTAAAACAACGGTTCGCCGCAGTGGTTATATTACTTATTTGAAAGAAGCGGAAAAAATTGCTGATTTCTTACAGGTGATTGGTGCCACGAATGCGATGTTGAAGTTTGAAGACATTCGAATTGTACGCGACATGCGTAATTCAGTGAACCGGTTAGTTAACTGTGAAACAGCCAATTTAAATAAAACGATTGATGCGGCTGCTAAACAGATTGAAAATATCGAGTATTTAAGGGATTCAGTAGGACTAGATAATTTACCCGCGAAGCTGCGGGAAATTGCATTATTACGGTTGGAATTTCCGGACATTACTTTGAAAGAACTTGGTGAAAAGATGCCGAGTGGGGCAATCTCAAAATCAGGGATTAACCATCGTTTAAGAAAATTAAATCAATTGGCTGAAGGTTACCAACAAAAAGTCATTTAGAAGAAATACTCGTTAATAAGTGCACAAGCGTTGACTTTCGCAATTAAATTGTGTACACTATAAACTAACGGGTTTCCGGGGAGGAAAACATATGATTAAACCAGTATTATTAGATGAGCAATTATGCTTTTCGATTTATCGCGCACAGAAAGCTTACAACCATTTTTACGGAAAGGTCTTGAAACCTTATGGCTTAACTTATCCACAATTCATTGCAATGTTAGCATTGTGGGAACATGGGACAATGTCAGTTAAGGAATTAGGTCACCATTTAGAATTAGATAGTGGGACATTAACACCACTATTGAAACGCTTAGAAGCGGATGGTTGGGTTGATCGTAAGCGCACATCTGACGATGAACGTCGCGTTGATGTTTCATTAACAGATCAAGCAGAATCACAAAAACTTGAAATCTACGAACGTGTCGGTAACTGTACCAACTACCTAGATTTCACAAGCGACAAATATCATGACTTACGTCAAAGCATGAATGAAGTCGAAAAACATTTAAATGCCATTCAATCAGACACTGATCGATTTGCTTAAAGCAAATCATGATGAGTGCAAAAATTAAGCGATCGAGGTTCTTGTTTTAAAGAACTTTGATCGCTTTTTTATATTAAAAAGCGCGCCCTTGAACAAATCAAAGGCGCGCTTTACCTATTTAGCTTGTAAAATCCTATCGAGTTCTTCTGGTGTTATTGATTCATCAAAAATGTGTTCACCAGCGATGATTGTTGGGACGAATTTGATATTGGCGGCTTGAGCTTCGTCAACAATGGCAGCTAACTGCACGGTATTATCAAGTGGGCTTAGTTTAAGGTTAGCCTGCATGTATTTATCGAATTCAGAATCCGATAAATCAGGGCGCCACGTTTTTTGATGAGTGTAGAGAAAATGGATGGCGTTTAAAGCAACAGCGGGTTGATCGAAGGGTAGGTAAGTATGGGCGAGGTTACCGATTAATAGATCATCTTTATCCTTGTTATATGGTTTGATGATTCGTCGTACTTTACCGGCTTCGACGGCCTTAGTGAGCTGTTCCTCTGATTTGAGGAACCATTTGCGACAATAGGGACAAGCTAAATTCAAAAATTCAACAAGTGTGACGGGTGCTTCAGGATGGCCAATGACAATGCCACCTTCAGTTGTCACTTGATCACTTTTAATAACACTAATATCCATAATAAAACCTCCTCTGTATTAAACTAAGTATAGCAAATACGTAGCAAAAAAGGACATCACAAGGTTTAAACTTGAGGTGTCCTGTTTGAAGTAATGTCCGGAATGAAAACGTGCTTCCTCAAACTGTCTTTTCCGGTTAAACAAAAAATGGCAATCATGGTTGAAAAACACCATAATTGCCATTTTTTGTTAATCCTCAAAGTCAAAGCGTTTGAGTCAGCACTCTATTTTGGTTGGTTAACCATAATGTCGTCAATCAAACCGTAATCTTTTGCTTCTTGGGCTGTCATGTAGTTATCACGATCAGTGTCTGCTTGTAATTTTTCGAAGCTTTGACCAGAATTATCTGCCAAGATTTGGTTCAAACGTTTCCGAGTCTTCAAAATTTCGCGAGCTGCGATTTCAATTTCAGTTTGTTGACCTTGTGCACCACCTAAAGGTTGGTGAATCAAGACTGTTGAGTTAGGCAATGCAAAACGTTTGCCTTTTGTCCCAGCTGAAAGTAAAACGCTGGCCATTGAAGCAGCCATGCCCATAGCGATTGTTTGAACATCAGATTTAATGAAGTTCATTGTATCCATGATTGCCAAACCGGCTGTCACAGAACCACCAGGTGAGTTGATGTAGATTGAAATATCCTTATCTGAATCTTGCGCATCCAAGAATAGTAATTGCGCAATGATTGTGTTAGCCATTTGGTCGTTTACTTCACCAGATAACATGATGATCCGGTCTTTTAGTAAACGAGAGTAAATATCGTAGGCGCGTTCGCCACGAGATGTTTGTTCGATAACTGTCGGTACTAACATTGAATTGCCTCCTTATATAAAGCTGAGAAGATGGGCTTAACCAAAGTAATTGGTCAATCTTCCCAATAATCTATAAACCAAATTTTACAGCAAAGGTCAACTATGGTCAAATGGTAAGTCCTAAATACTGATTAATTATGTAGGGTGCAATTTAATCCAGAATATGTTATACTATTTATTAGTTAATCAGCACGTATCACTGTAGTATCAAGTATTGTTTGAAGACTTTAATCAACTGGAGTAACCCTGGAGTTACAAGTAGTGTAAAGAGGCGGCTTACGCTGTTTAAACGAGAAAATATTTAGAAACACAAGAATTGAGACATAATTGCATTAACCCAAAAATAAAACCGGCATATGAACATGCCTTAACCGCTAGTGATTTAGTACTAGCGAGCGGCGCCAATTAGTGACTGGCGCCCCGACATTATGTCAGAATTTAATATGCGAAATTAATTAGAAGGCCACCTAGAAATAGGTGGCCTTCGTCAATTCTATTAGAAAACGCCTGATATCAATTAACCGATATCAGGCGTTTTCTAATTTAAGCATCATATTCCGCCAAGTCATAGTCTTGGATTGCCTTTTTAATTTTAGTTGCGTAGTTAGGATCAGTGGCATAACCAGCTTTTTGTAAGAGGTCGGCTTGTTCCGCATAATTAGTGAGGTTGGTGAGTGTCGCGTAAGTGCCAACACTCAGAAAATTACTGTGATCTTGAATTGCGATTTCAAGAGAAGGGTAAACTTTGAAGTAATCTTTAATCGTTGTTCGTTGATTATTTTCGTATTCGTCGGTGTTCATTAGGATTTGCTGCCCTTGGTATTGTCCCTTAACACCAAAAAGGTTATTGGCCTTGGTTGCTAAATCGCTGCGCCCCCAGTCAGATTCGATAATGGCTTGCGCGATAACAATACTAGGTAAAACCTGATGCTTTTTTTGATAGACCAATTTAGCATTTTGACCGATTTTTTTAATGAAGCGACTTTGCCGTTGTTGTTCTTCTTGGTTAGTTTCCCAGGTTCGAGCGGGTGCTTGACTGCTTTGATGTAGGCCACAGCCAGTCAGTAGCACTAATAGGCCACTGAAAACTAGTCCGATCCGTATTTTAGACGTGATTGTTGCCAATGAATTGCCTCCCAATTGATAGTAAAGTTCAGCTTAACAAATAATACGGTAAAAGAATCAAAATACCCCCGAATTTTAGTGTGATTTAGTTAACTTTAAACAAATTTAAGAATAATCGGTTGGATTACAGTTTAGAATTTACGTTGTTCGCGCAATGCGGTACACTAAAGTTAGTACCAAAAAAGCGTTCACAAAGTTTAGGAGGAGTTGTAAAATGACACACAAAATGATTTTAGATTTAGATACTGGGATTGATGATGCTTTGGCGATTGCCTATGCATTGGGTTCACCAGAAGTTGAATTAATTGGCATTACCTCAGAATATGGCAATGTTTTGACGGAAAGAAGTGTCGTCAATAGTCAACAAATCTTACATTTATTGGGCCATCCAGAAATCCCAGTTTATTTAGGGGCTGGTCATTCTACGACGACTAACGACTTTAGCGTGTTACCAATTAGTGCGGAAATCCACGGGCAAGATGGGGTCGGCGAAATCCATTTAACACAACCGCATGCGGATGCCGCTAGTCAATCAGCTGTTGATTTTATATTAGCTGCTTGTCAACAGTATGGGGCTGATCTCAGCATTGTCGCGACTGGTCCAATGACGAATTTAGCATTAGCAATTCAAAAGGATTTACCAACGCTTCAAAAAGTGGGACAAATTGTCATCATGGGTGGCGCGCTCACAGTTTGTGGGAATGTTTCGCCATATGCGGAAGCTAATATTAGTCAAGATCCAGAAGCAGCTGATTTACTTTTCAAGAGTGGGTTACCAGTCACGATGGTCGGCTTAGATGTGACACTCAGAACACTCTTCACTAAGACGGATACCCAGGAATGGCGGGAACTTGCAACGGATGCGGCCAAAGCCTATGCTGATATGGTTGATTATTATATTAAGGCGTATGAAGTAACATCACCTCATTTACATGGTTGTGCCCTACATGATCCATTAGCAGTTGCAGTGGCAATTGATTCAAGCCTTGTGACAACCTTCCCATTGAATCTGAAAACAGAGGTCGAAGGGCCTTCACGTGGTCGGACAATTGGGGACAATGCCCGTTTGGACGATCCAAAAACGAGAACAGCTGTCTGTGTGCAAGTTGATACACCACGCTTTTTAGCTGAGTTCAAAACACGGATTGGGCAACTCTTAAAAGTAGCAAAATAATTAACAAGCAAAAAAATAGTATTATTAAAATGAAGGTCGTATATTAGCGTTAAAGTAAGCACCTATGGCTATATAGTCATGGGGGCTTTTTTGTGTTATTTTTTATAACTAATAATTACCATAAGCATAAAATCACCTTTTGTATTTTGTGAATGTTAAGTTGAAACTATACGAAAGGAGTGTTGCCAAATGAAAAAGGTTAGTCATAAGAAATTGCTTAGGCGGACATTATATGTCTGTAGTGGCACGTTGTTATTACTGAATAGTGGTGTTGGGGTGGCGAGTGTCTTTGTCATCAATCAAAATCGGGCGCAAGCGAGTCAGGTGAATCCACGGGCCGGCTTAGCTGATATTTCGATTTTGCAAAATGCGAGTTTGACCTCGACAACGGGGACACAAATGACCCCTAATGCACAGGGAAACTTTGATCTATCGTTAAATTATACGGGGCAAGGTGTTGCAACAGTGGGTGTTGCGGATAAAAAGGTTTTGGTTTACGCCTTACCCGCTTCGCTTCAGGGTAAAGTCGTTGGTGGTAGTACAGTTGATATTCAAGCTGATCTTTTACCAATCATACCTGGCGATGTCCCAGGTGTTAAAACGTTATTTGATGCATTAGGTTTAACAATTACTGCTTTGGATAAGGCTTTAAAAATTCCAGCAGTTGTTGCGGCCTTCAATGATCTTAAGAAAGTTCAAGATTTAGGTAGTTATCAAGAAACGGTTACTGCTAACGTCTCTCCTGATGGTAAAACAATTTCGGTCGACTTTACGCAAGGTTTTGGTCGTTATGTGCATCAAGCCTATGCGGCATTATTTAATACTTTGCGGGATGCAATCGCAGCCGTTCATTCGGACAATATACTTATCGAGACTTTAGTGAAAGCGCTTCAAAAAGCAAGTGCAGATCTTTTTGCAATTATTGATGCCATTGCCGGGGGCACGTCGACAATTTTAGATAGTGCTTTGAGTGGTAATTTATTAGGTTCGGCTAGCGGTACTTTGCATACCACAGTTAGTGATCCGGGTGTACCAACTGATACGGTTAAAGCAGCTGCGATTAATAATGCCTTAATTTCAGCAGACATTTTGACGGCCGTTGAGCAAGAAGGGGAAGCAGTAACGTTGAATTTTCCAACGACTGCGACTAATCCGATTGAAAATTATGATGTGGCAACACCAACGGTAACCCAACCAGTGGCTGGGCAAACAACAGTCGCTGGGAACGTCATTTTAAAAGAACCAATTCCAGATGTCACAAGTTTTGAAGCGACAGTTACCTTAGCTGACGGCACGCAAAAAACAGCCGCGGTTGATGAAAATGGTAACTTTAACGTGCCAATCGACGCAGTTAAAGCAGGTGACAAATTAACAGTCGAAATAATCGCACATAACGGCGATCACGAAAAGGGTAGCGATAAGGTTAATGTGACCGTTGAAGCCGGCAATCCAGGCGAGACGAACCCACTAGAAAACTATGTGGTTGCTAAACCAAGTGTTGACCCAGTCAAAGCTGGTGATACGAAAGTGACTGGTAAAGTCACTATCAATAAGCCATTCCCTGAAGGTACAACGTTTGAAGCAAGCGTGACAATGCCTGATGGTTCCGTTAAATACGGTATGGTTGATATCAACGGCAATTTCATCGTTAAAACAGGGCAATTAAAAGCCGGTCAAAGATTGATCGTCACGATTATTGCGCATAATGGTGACTTTGAAAAAGATGGTCAACCAGTTACAGTTCGAGTAGCCGATAATAACCAGGATGGCTCTGGCAACGGCAATGGCGGAACTGGTAACGGTGGCAACACGAATGGTAATTCAAACGGTAGTCATAATCCGGGCAACAATAATGCCGGTAATGGTGGCCAAACGAATAATGGTGGTAATGGGCAACTAGGGAATTCAAACAACGTCAATAATTTGACGAATAACGGATCGAATAGTGGTCAAAATAACCATCATATGTCAAATGTGGGTGTTAGTGACACAACTGGTAGTCAAAATGCTAACAGTAAAGCTGGCGATTTACCACAAACAGACGCCAATAAGACTGGTGTCTGGGCAGCGGTTGGGGCATTCTTAATCGCAATGGTGGCACTATTTAAGAGCTTATTACCAATCAAACGTGATAAATAATAAGTTATCTGAATAACGCCACAAAAAAAGGGTGATCATAATGATCACCCTTTTTGTATTTTCTTGGAAGGAAAATCGAGCTAGCGGGGATTGAACCCGCATTGATCATCATTTAGTGTCTCTAACTTGATTTTTCTTGGGAGGAATTTCAAGTGATGATCAGTTCTACCGATTAAACTATAACTCATTGGTGGAGCGAATTAGACGATTACTTTAGGGAGGAATGTCTAATGAAATTCATGTTTGTCAGATGATTCTTGGGAGGAATTTATCTGATGTATAAAGAATACCAATTGAATGTGAATGAATTGTGAAAATTCACGGATGAAACTAAGTAGAATTTGATACTTTCATATGACGGCCTTCGATGCGCCATATTGGTGGAGCGAATTAGACGATTACTTTAGGGAGGAATGTCTAATGAAATTCACGTTCGTCAGATGATTCTTGGGAGGAATTTATCTGATGTATAAAGAATACCAATTGAATGTGAACGAAATATGAAGATTCACAGATGAAATTAAGACGAATTGACGGCTTTTATGCGAAAGCAAAAATGCGAGGTAAAAAGTCGCTGAGTAGCGGCCCTTTACCTCGCATCTTTGGTTGGCCAGCTATTGGGAGATAGCGACCTTGCAATTGAAGTTCTTGGGAGGAATTTCAATTGATTGCTTATTATTAGGATGGTTCTGGGAGAAAACCGACATAGGGAGGTATGTCGATTCGGGTTAATCAGATGATTCTTGGGAGGCGTTCATCTGATATAAATAGAATAACAATTAAATATGAACAAAGTATGAATATTTAATTGCGATTGTTAGATAAATATGACTATCTTTTTGTAAGTGCTTTTATTTGTAAAAAAGGTTAGCAGTCGCTACACTTTAGATAGTGATAAATTTAGGAGGCGTTTTAAATGGAAAAGGTATTAATATTAGGGGCGCATGGCAAGATTGCACAATTGACACGAGCACAATTGCTAGCTAAAACGGATGCGCAATTATTGTTATTTCTAAGAAAAGCGAACCGACTAACGATCCAAGATCAACAACGCGAACAGTTGGTTGAAGGCGATGCTAGCCAGCAAGCTGATTTAGTCCAAGCAATGAAGGGTGTCACAGTCGTCTACGCAAATTTAGCGGGCGCTAATATTGAAGCACAGGCTAAAGCCGTTGTATCTGCTATGAAAGCAGCGGGGGTTAAACGCTTAATTTGGATCTCAACACTCGGCATCTATGACGAAGTTCCCGGGGCATACGGTCAGTGGAACCATCAAATGTTAGATGATGGTTATTTGCCAACATACGCAGCCGCCGCCAAAGTAATTGAAACGTCAGGGTTAGCCTTTACAATTATTCGCCCAGCTTGGTTATCTGATAAGGACGAAATCGATTATGAAATCACACACCGCACGGATACTTTCAAGGGTACCGAAGTTTCCAGAAAAAGCGTCGCTGCAGAAGTTGTCCGTTTGATTCAAAACCCAACTGAAGCAGTTGGTGATTCATTGGGCTTAAATAAACCCAATACGGATGGTGACAAACCAGAATGGTACCGCTAAAAAAAGAAGGTCATAGCGACCTTCTTTTTTGTGTTGGATTTTCTTTTGACTGCGGTTAAGGTATGATAGACCAATCATAATCAAATTGAGGTGGCTTTAATGAACGAACCACAAAATCATTATACAAATGGCGTACTAATGACCTTAGCGGTGATGGGCACAAAATGGAAACCATTAATTTTATGTCATTTAGTGGATGGTCCCCAGAGACCCGCTGACTTAAAAAGAGCGGTTCAAGGAATCTCATCAAAAGTGCTGACGGATCAGCTACGAGAACTAGAGCGCGATGGGATTATTACGCGGACCATTTTTAATGAAGTACCACCACATGTTGAGTATGCCATTTCTGAATATGGACAATCATTGGTGCCCATTCTAGGCGTGATGGCCAACTGGGGTGAAGCCCGAATCGATTTTCTAAAGCAAAGCGGTGTAGCAGTCGATTTGACTTACACAGATCATGAAAAATATGAGCTTTAATGAAAAGACAAGCTGGTAAAATTTTTTTGAAATTGTCTTGATTAATTTAAGCTGTCATACCACAAAACTTACTTTAAAGTGCCTTAGTTAGTCGAAAGTGCGTAATTGTTTATTCTGATAAGCCGCCTATACTAACCTTATCAACTAAAAGTGAGGGATAAAAATGACAATTAAAAATAAAGTCGTCGTGATTACCGGCGCGTCAAGTGGGATTGGTAAAGAAACAGCTACGTTATTAGCAGCTAAGGGGGCCAAGTTGGTCTTAGCGGCCCGTCGTGAAAGTATGTTAGCACCATTGGCTGCATCGTTGACTGCTAAATACGATACGGAGATTATCTATCAAAAAACAGATGTGACGCAATTAGCAGATGTAAAAGCCTTGATCGATTCTGCAATCACTAAATTTGGGCGCATCGATGTGTTGTTTAACAATGCCGGGTTAATGCCTGTTTCAATGTTACGTGACGGTAAAGTCGATGAGTGGGAAGCAATGATTGATATTAATCTGAAGGGTGCCTTATACGGCATTAAATACGCACTACCAATCATGGAACAACAAAAGAGTGGTCATATTATCACAACTGATTCGGTTGCGGGCCATTTTACAGGTGAAGGTTCGTCTGTTTATTCAGTCACTAAATATGCGATGCGGGCTGTGATGGAAGGCTTACGAGTTGAAGAAGTTGGTAAAGGTATCAAATCAACACTAATTTCACCAGGGCATGCGCAAACTGAATTGGCCGCTAAAATTAGTGATCCGAAATTAAGAGAAGCGGTTCACAAGAGTGAATCAGAAACTGGATTGAGTGCCAATGATGTGGCTAACGCCGTGGTTTATGTAATTGATACACCAGCTAACGTGGGAATCAATGAAGTTATCTTACGATCGATTGATCAAAGAGATTATTAGTCAAAAAAAGCCGTGCTAATGCACGGCTTTTTTACTGTTCTTTAAGATAGGTAAACATGGTACCGATAATTTCTTTAGCATTAGAATCTGTGTAAACTGATAGTTTAAGGTCAATTTCGTCCAAGCCTTCAAGTAATGCTTGTTGCTTTTTAACGACCGCTGCTCTATGATTCAGCAGAAGCGTCTTGCGGGCTTCAATTGATTCTGGCCCAATCATGCAGTAGTCAATATATTGCTTGATGTCAGCAATTTTCATCTGTGTATTTTTTAAGCAACAGATTGTATAGATGAGAGACATGTCGGCATCGGTAAAGGCTCGGTAGCCGCTACTATCTCTTTTGACAAAGGGTAATAGACCTTGTTTATCATAATAGCGAATCGTATAGATTGAGAGGCCGGTTATTTGAGAAACTTGTTTAATTGAGTATGTCATAATATTTTTTCAATTCTTTCTTGCACTAGAGTATGGTCTATTGTTTATACTGTAAAGAAATCAAAGGAGATAGTCAATTATGAAAACTGCATTAGTAACGGGTTCGGATAAAGGATTAGGATTTGAATTGGTCAAGAATTTAAGCCAAAACGGTTGGCAAGTGATTTTAGGCGTCCGCAATTTAGAGCGTGGCAACCAGGCAATTAGTCAGTTAACATCATTAGGACTAACTAATCTGAGCCTCGTGCAACTCGATTTAATGGACGAGGTTAGTATTAAAGCAGCTGCTGTTGAAATTGAGCAAAACCATACACAACTATCATTACTAATTAACAATGCGGGTATTCCCGGCAAGGAATACGTGGGTTATGAAACGCCGATTGAGGATCTAAAAGCCACGATGCAAGTCAACTTCTTTGGCACCTATCTACTGATTAACCAATTAACGGGATTGCTGCATCAAAATCAAGGCACAATCGTCAATATTACGGTGCCAACTAATGCCAATCATCTTTGGAACCCACTCGCCTATAAAACAAGTAAGGGCGCTCAAAATGTGATGACGACTTCGTTGGGGATTTCGTTTGAACAACAAGCGCAAAACATATTAATTTATGCGATTCATCCAGGCATTATGTCGACGGACTTAAATAATAACGTCACGGGACCTTTCGTGCATTCTGCCGAAGTGGTTGGCAAAAAAATTATTCAAACGATTTTAAATAAAAAACACCGGTCGGGCGACTTTGTTGAAATCTATCATCAGATTCCAGATAATGCGTTAGTTCGCATGTTAGCAAAGCGGTTTGGGCCACAAGATTAGGGATACTTCCTGATTAAAAAAAGATTGTATTCTAAATCGAAGATATCTATAATGAAGCCTATTCTGTTAGAAGAGGTTACAAAATGTCATTGATTGGAATTTTAATTGTTATTTATTTTTGCTATAGCCAGTTTAAAGCAGAACGGCCAAGACGTTTCCGCTATCTTTTACTACCACTCTACGCGTTATTGATGTTTGTCACGACTTTTAAGCTGAACGCTACAAACCTGTTGTTGGCTACCGTTATTATATTATTGGGAATTGCGATTGGCACTTTTCAAGGTCGGTTTGCGCAACTGTCTTTAGAAAATGTTCAAGGTCAAACGAAAGTTAGCATTAGAGGTGGTTGGCCGTTTCTATTAGGCTGGGGATTAATCTTGGGAATTCAAATTTTGTTAAGTATTTTTTTAGCGCACCACCAAATGGATGCAGCAGAGCTCTCCCAAGAAGTTTTGCACAGTGCGCTAGAAGAATTATTACCATTTAGAAGAATTTACGCCTTTGACTGGTGGATTCTATGGGCCTTGTCGGGAAGTAGTAGTTTAGCCTATACCGGGATGTTGGCTTATCGATCACCAGATTTTTGGCAGGCAATTCGACGAAGATCACATCGAAAAAGTTAGAAAACCAACTAAATTAAATTTAATATTACGCAATAGTATGTAAGTTATTAATTTATAGAACGACATAGTCTAAGTTAGGACTATGTCGTTTTTTTATATTAGTATTCTTATTTTTAAAATGATGACTACCTTTGTATAGTAAAGAGGTTCAATGATATAAAAGGAGAGCTTACAATGAAAGCAATAATGCAAAATGATTTTTCGGGGATAGCTGGCCTTGCAATGACAACGATGGCTGATCCTAAAGTATCAGCGTTATCTGTAATTGTTCGAAATCAGTTTATACCAGTTTTACCTTATGATTGGTTGACCGGTGAGGGTGCTTTAAAAGCGATACGACCGGTTAAATTACCAATGGTTATCGGGTATGGCTTTGGCGGCATTGTTGAACAGGTTGGTCGCTTACGTAATCAGAAATTAGTGGGACGCGCAGTGATTGGTATTCAACCTAACGGTGCTGCCAAAACAATAATCAATTCGCAAGTACCACCGTTATTATTCAAGGTGCCACAAAATGTCACTTTACAAGCGGCTACGACATTAATTGGCGGTGGCGATGCGGCACTACACGCGGTGCAAAAAAGTTGGATTAACAAAAACGACATTGTTTTGGTTACCGGTGCTTCAGGAGGTGTGGGAACCTATTTAGTGCAGCTGTTGAAATTGGCAGGGGCAACAGTGATTGCGTTAGCCAGTTCTAATAATCTCGCCTTTGTTAGGACGCTAGGTGCCGATTATGTCTTGAATTATCAGACTGATTTACGCCAACAATTGCGAAATGTTCCGCAGCCTAATAAGGTGATCGATACGGTTGGTCAACAAGATTTATTAACTTTAATTAGTCAGCAGTATGAGACATTAGCCATTCTATCCTTATCAATCCCATTTTTTCGTCCTATGAAAATAAACCAGCACTTTGAATTTAGCAATGGTTCAGTCGGTATTAATGGTTATCAACAACTATTGGCAATGCTTGCCAATCATCAATTGCGCGCTCATATTCAGGCTGAATATAATTTTGAGGATATTAAAAAAGCCCATTTTGATTCGAAAAATGGGCATTCACAGGGACGGATTTTATTAAAGTTTTAAAATGAATGGGTTGTGATATCAAAAATTGTAGCGAGAGTCTCGCTTTTTTGATAAGCAACTTCAGCTGTTGAAGGTTGACTCAATTGTTCGGCAGCTTTAGCACAGACTAGAAAGAGATCCGCTAGCATGTAATGTGATTGATGTACAGTTGTCCAATCGATGCCTTCATTTGCAATTAACAATGCAGTTGCATATTCAGCATGTTCGAATAGGCTTAGACTATATAAATAGTAGAAACTGTTGATATTTTCATCAAAAGATAAGAGGCGGTTAGTTTTTAGAATGACACGTAATTGCTCGAATTTGGTTGTGTCGATTATTTGTGTTTCACGCTGTTCAATATAAGCGATTGCCGCTAGAATAAGGCCTTCGGTAGATGTCCACAAGCTCGCTTTAGAATGACTAGTTTCAGCTAAAGCGAGTTTCAGGTACCGTAAGCTATTAGCGACAGGTTGCTGTGTTTGGAAAAGCGCCACACCATAATAGTAATAATAGGTTTGTAAATCAACTTGGCGATGTAATTGTTGAACTAGTGAATCATCATCTAAATAGGTAAGTATTTTTGTGTATTGATGTTGGTTACAGAGCGCTTGAATGGTGGGTGCAAACTCTGGCAGGCTATCAATGACTAAGTAATCATGAAGAAGATCGTTAGTGATTGAAAGATGTAGACGTTGGCAAATTTTTGCTAGGAGAATAGCATTGGGGATGTAGGTGCCTTTTTCGATTTGGCTAATCATCGGCTGTGAACAAATATCAGCGGCCAACTGTTTTTGAGAGAGGTGTTGTGCACGTCTTTCGAGTGCAATTCGCTGCCCCAATGCAGTTACGATAGTTGTATCTGATATCAAGTTTAAGCCCCTTTCAAAATGTTATTTGCTTAAATTTAACATGCCCCAAATTAAAATAAAAGGGAGGAATTAAAATGCCAGTGTTATTAGTCATATTATTTATGATGCTTATTTTCAAAGCGACGTTGACCAAAGCCGCTGTCACTGTGTTAGGAATGTTACTTGGGGTTTGGTTAGTACGGATAGTGTTAATTGGATTAGTATTGCTTTTAATTAAAATAGTTGTACGAAAGACTCAAAAAAAGCGAGATGCCTAAGCATCCCGCTTTTATTTTGGATTAGAGTTGGTAATCTGGGTCGATAATTAAGACGGGTTTGATTGTTTCGCCCTTAATTGATGCTTCATTAGCAAGATTAATATCTTCGAAGTCATAAAATTTTTCAGTTTTATCAAATGGGAACATCCCTTGACGGTAAAATTCAATTAAACGAGGAATGTCGATTTGTGGGATTGAATCGCCCATATTAATGCCAACGACTGATTTATCGTTAACGCATAAATCGTTCCAAGTATCGAGATCAATGTGGTTAGGAGTAACAGCAATTGTTGCTGAAACACCACCTTGGCAAAGGGCTTTGATTGAGTCTTCCATGACTGGTGTAATCCCAGTGGTGTCGACACAGAAGTTCACACCACGGCCGTTAGTGAGCGCTTGAATAGCTGCGACAACATCGTCTGTTTGACGGCTGTTAATGGTATCAGTGGCGCCAAGTTCTTTAGCGAGTGCCAAGCGTTCGTCGATAATGTCGACTGCGATGACTTTGGTACAGCCAGTAATTTTACCGGCCATCATTGCGGCTAAACCAACGGCCCCTGTACCGAAGACGGCGATTGTATCACCAGGTTTTGGTTTTAAAGTATTTAAAACAGTACCACTACCAGTGACGTAGCCACAACCAAGAGGTCCGAGTTCACGTAAATCTAAATCATCAGGCACTTTAACGGCATTTCTTTCACGAACGACAGTCGTTGTGGTGAATGATGATTGATCAAACATATCAGCAACATGGTGTTCGTTTTCAGTAAAGTGAGAACTACCGTCTGGACGTACACCAGAAAGGTTATTTTCAGCATAATTTAAACATTGGGTTGGTACCCCTTTAAGACAGTTTTCACAAATACCACAAGCATAAAATGACAGAACGACATGATCGCCAACTTTTAAGCTTTGGACGTTTGAGCCAACTTTTTCAACAATCCCGGAACCTTCATGACCAAGCACAATTGGATAACCAATAATTGCATCACCTTTACGGAGTGCTTCATCAGAATGACAAATGCCACTTGCGACCATGTGGACTTGAACATCATCTGGATGGAGTGGGGCTAATTCAATATTATCTTTAATGACAAATGGTGCACCTTGTTGTTCAACGACTGCTGCTTTAATTTTCATGAGAATACCCTCTTATTTAAATATTTAATTCACAAATAATTATAACATTTTTGAAATCGTTTACAATATCAAATTAAGGCTATCAATTAAAAAGACGGAATAACTGAACCCTAAAGCCATCCGTGTTGTTCACGGTCCCAATCTTTTTTTAAAGTGCCGCTGACATAGGGATTACCGGTAATAAAATAACGATAAGGGAGTTGGCCACTGGCCGCTTCAGTATTAACGCCGATGCGGGGAGCCGTTGTAATGTGACGTGGGTGTTGCCGATTTGCAAGATCAATTGTTAACGGTGCGGTGTCCACATTTTTAAAAGTCAGTTGTTTATCATGAATTCCTAAGGCGCCCATTAATTTGCCGGGGCCATTAGTGAGGTTAACACCAGGTTTGTTCGGCCGATTGCGTTGCATCTGCGCCAAACCGTGAGTGGGTTCGATGGCCCGAATCAAAACGCCTTGTGGTTGATCCACAGCTTGCGTCACAATATCAAATAGGAAGAAACCGCGTAATTGGTAGATATAAATCGTGCCGGGTTCGTGATAAAGGGGTTCACTAAATGGCGTTCGTCGACCGTTATAAGCGTGTGCCGCAGTATCTTGAGCACCCACATAGGCTTCGGTTTCAACGATTAAACCACCGAGGGTCCCTTGGTGGCTCGTGTATAACAGGTGAGTACCCAGTAAATCACGGGCAATCTCGGTTGTGGGACGATTGGTAAAAAAAGACATTGGTGCTGATTGTATGCTTGTCATCTTAAAACCTCCAAACAAATTTATTTTAACACGGTGCTGCGAAGATGTGACATTTGTCATATCAAAATCATGACAAATGGGTCTAAGCGTGCGGGAGAGATTTCGCTATACTTGGTTTATTCAAACGAGGTGACTAAGATGATTGATATTCAACAATTAAAAATGCAATTCGATTCCCAAGTTGTTTTAGCAGGACTTGATTTAACTGTTCAACCGGGTGAAATTATCGGCTTGGTCGGTGCTAATGGGGCCGGCAAATCAACGTTAATTAACCTAATGCTGGGGCGATTAACACCGACGCAAGGTCAGATTCGTATTTTGGGCGAACAACCAAATGAAAAACACCACTTTAATCAAGTCGGCGCCATGACCCAAGGGGATGTGCCGCTAGCACGTTTAAAAGTAATCGAAGAACTGGCATTAGTGCGCAGTTATTATCAAACACCACTACCGATTGAAACGTTGTTAACACTTGCGGACTTAACGGAACACGCCCAAAAATTAGTGTCCCAGTTGTCAGGTGGTCAATTACGACGTTTATCATTTGCCCTCGCTATGGCGGGCAATCCACAACTTCTCTTTTTAGATGAGCCGACGGTTGGCATGGATGTCGGTAGTCGGCAGAAATTTTGGCAGCAGATTGATTGTTTGAAAAAACAAGGGAAAACGATTATTTTAACGTCCCATTATTTAGAGGAAATTGAGCACATTGCGACCCGGATTTTAATTCTTAAGGCGGGCGAATTTCAATACGATGGGGACTTTGCCACGTTACAACGCCAATTCAAGGATGCGCAAGTTAGCTTTACGACGACCGAACCTCTAGATAGGTTTACACAGTGGTCGGCTGTTACCAGTGCAAGTCAAGATGGCGCAAAAGTGACATTACAAGTTAGTGATAGTGATCAGGTATTAGCACAGTTGGCGCCGTTACTAAACACAAAAGTCCACGATATTCGAATTCAAGCGAGTTCGTTAGCCGATATCTATCGCGAAATAATGGGGGAATAATAGATGAAGACAGTGATGACACAAACAAAAATGGATTTTAAGCGGGCCTATTTAAGAAATCCCAGATTTGCTTTTTTCTCTTTATTAATGCCAATTGGTTTTTATCTCTTGTTTACAAAAGTGATGAATCAAGGTCTAGTGAGTGCAAGTTTCAATTTACAGTACATGGTTAGCATGACGACGTATAGTTTAATTCTCAGCAATGTTTTTACGTTATCGACGCTACTTTATAATGATATGAGAGAGGGTTTGTTAGCGTTGATTAACCTGTCGCCAACTAGCAAAGCGACCTATTACACGGCAAAGTTGCTTAATCTAGGCGTTATCAACGGCTTAACCATTATCGTTATTTTTGTGGTCGCAGCACTTAGTAATCAGCTCCAATTAGCATGGACAACATGGCTATTAACAGCGGGGTGGTTGTGGCTAGCAAGTTTGCCACTTTGTTTGCTGGGCATTAGCATTTCGTTTTTAAATGATGACAATCAAATTCAGTTGGCGGCGAATTTACTCGCATTTCCACTTGCGATTTTAAGTGGTCTTTGGTGGCCGTTAGCGATGATGCCTAAACAGGTACAAGTCATTGGCCGGCACTTACCGGTTTATCCAATCAATCAAATCGCGCAATCAATTGTCTTAAAAAAGACAGTTCACTTCGCAGATTATGGCGTAACGCTTGGTTGGACTGTGATATTAGTTGGGCTTGTCGTATACTTAAATCATTATCAAAAGGGAGCACGTCATTAATGTCTTTTTTTAAACGTTACATTGCAATGCCTCAACAATACGGTCTTTTTCCGTATGTTTGGTTACTCTTTTTATTTTTCCCAATCGCCTATGCGTTTCCGTTTAAAACATTGCGGCAACAGGTCATTATAGGTTTGGTACTTATTTTTGTGATCGCGTACCGCAATAGTTATGTTGCCACTACGTATCGACCGTTCTGGTTGTTGCTCCAAATGGTGGTGAGTGCGATTCTTGCGGTGATTGTTCAAGCGCTCTATCTCAGTATTTATACGGCCTGGGTGTTTGGCTCGATTCCGATGCGCCGGCGTAGTTTCTGGGGTTATTACGGAGCCTATCTACTTTCAATCTTGGTACCCACTCTTTTTCTTTACTATTATTATGGTGGTCAGATGGGGCGTGATGATTGGGTTGGCTTAGCCGTCTATGGCTTATTCTGCATTTTATCCCCATTTTCGGCAGGTTCAATTCAACGTTATAATCGCAAAAACCGGCAGTTAATGCAAACCAATCAACGATTGACGGAAATCATTAAACAAAATGAGCGCCAGCGAATTGCCCGTGATTTGCATGATAACTTAGGACAATCGTTTTCGATGATTACTTTAAAAGCGGAATATGCGCGTAAGTTATTGGCTAAAAAACCGGATGCGGTGCCTGAACAATTATTGGCAATTGAACAAGCGTCCCGCCAGAATTTAAAAATGGTGCGTGACATTGTGGCTGGCTTACGGCAAACGACAATTGCCGAAGAATTGATTAATCAAGAACGTAATCTTAGTGTAGCGGGCATCATCTTATTAACCAAGGATGAAAATCAAATTGAAGGCTTGCCACAATCAAACCAACAAGTATTAGCACAATGTTTACACGAAGCAGTGACTAATATTATTCGTTACAGTCACGCCACGGAGTGTTACGTGACGTTTGCGCAATCGGCAACGACTTTTCAGATGACGATTCAAGATAACGGCCGAGGCTTGAAAAAGGCTGACCAGTTTAAAAGTCATGGAATCGCAGGGATGCGTGAACGCTTGGAAGTGATTCAGGGTGAACTGACCGTTGACGGTCGCCATGGGACCACGTTAACACTGACAATGCCAATCGCCACGGAGGCAAAAAATGATTAAACTTTATTTAGCAGAAGATCAACAACTTTTAAACACGGCACTAGCCGGTATTTTAGAGCTAGAAGATGACCTAACAATGATCGGGACCGCTACAAATGGCCAAGTCGCCTTGGAACAGATTGCAACCTTACAACCGGATGTCGCTTTACTGGATATCGAGATGCCGGGGTTGACGGGACTTGAAATCGCTCGACGATTACATGAACAACAGCCACAGGTTAAGGTCATTATTTTAACGACCTTTGCTCAGACTAGTTATTTCAAACAGGCGATTAGCGCTGAAGTTGCTGGTTATCTCTTAAAAGACGGTCCCAGTGACGATTTAATCGTCGCGATTCACTCGGTGATGGCCGGCAAAACAGTCTACGCGCCAGAATTAGTGGTCGGCTTAACCAATCAACCGCAAAACCCACTTTCACAACGAGAAACCGATGTTTTGCAGGCAGTGGCCAATGGTTTGAGCAATAAAGAAGTCGCGAGTCAACTCTTCTTATCGGATGGGACCGTCCGTAATTACATGTCGACAATTCTCAGCAAACTAGCCGCCAGTAATCGGATTGAAGCAATCCAAATTGCGCGCCATAATGGTTGGTTATAACGGTCAGACTTTAAAATTGCATCGCAGTCGTTAATTGACTATGCTTGCAAGCATAAAGGAGGCGTTAATATGAGTTTAGAAAACTTGCATAAATGGGCATTTTTCTATTTTTCACCCGCATTTTCCCTGAACAAAATACCGTTATTAATCGCAATCAGGCTGGGACCTGTGAAATGATTACGGTCGGTTTTGATCCAAGCGCTAAAACGGATGGCTCGGTGATTGAACTTGCCTTACAATTGAAGGCAGAAGGGGTTCAGTTTATCGAACTTTGTGGTGGTTTTGGGCCAACTTGGACGACTAAAATTAATGAGGCCCTGAACTATGAAATACCGGTGGGCGCGGTTATGTACGGCCCTGAATTCCGCCAACCATTATTTGAAATCATGCAATAAAACGTTACCAAGTAGAGATTTATCTGAAAATAGCAGATAAGTCTCTTTTTTAAGCCTTTTTTATTAACTTTCTGTGTGCGGTCCGGTATAATTCACTTATAAATTGTAAGAATGAGGGATACGATGTTAAAGAAGCGACGAACATTCATAATCGGATTGGGGGCTGCACTATTATGTAGTCTGTTCTTGATCCTCAATGTTGCTAATGTGCAGGCCAAACAAGTTTTACAGTTGGGTGCACAGGCGCCGCTTGATACGATCGATATCTCGACTTCAACGGGTTACGGTCAAACTGGTAATATTTTCGAAAGTTTATACCGACTCGGCAAAAAAGGTAAAATTGAAGCTGGCTTAGCAAAGAGTAGTCAAGTTTCAGATGACGGTTTAACGTGGACTTTTAAAATTAGAAAAGCACAGTTTAGTAATGGTGATCCAATTCGGGCCCAAGATTTTGTTTATTCTTGGCAACGGACGATTAAACCAACGACTAAATCGCCTTACACGAACCTATTTAGTAATATCAAAAACGCCCCAGCGATTGCGGATGGCAAATTAGATCCGAAGCAATTAGGGGTCAAGGCTTTGGATAAACACACGTTACAAGTCACGTTAACCAAACCGGTTGCCTACATGAAGACCTTGATGGCTTACCCATTGTTTGCGCCACAAGATCAAAAGGTGATTGAAAAGTACGGTAAGAAATACGCAACAAAGTCAAAATACATGGTTTACTCGGGACCATTTACGCTTCAAGGCTGGTCCGGAACGAGTGAAGAATGGCAATTCAAGAAAAATCCGCGCTATTGGGATCATAAGAAAGTGAAGTTAAGTGCGGTTAAGTTTACGGTGTTGGAAAATACCAGCACAGCGTTATATCTCTATCAAGATGGGCGCTTGGATTTAACCCAACTCGATAATCAACAAGTTGAAAATTATAGTAGTAATCGCGATTTCAAGCGTTATCCTTACGCGCAAACTTACTTCTTAAAATATAATTTCAACAGTGACAATCAACAGGTCAAGCACATTTTGAACAATCAAGATGCGCGTTTGGCACTATCCTTAGCGATTAATCGGAAGACAATGAACAACCGCCTCTATGGCTTTAAAACAAATCCGGTCACGGGCTTTGTCGCCTCTGGGTTGGCCAACTCACCCGTTAAAAAGGTCGATTTTGTCAAATCACAAGCTGTGCCACACACGGTTGATTACGAACCAAAACTGGCCAAAGAATATTGGCAAAAGGCGCTAAAAGCAACCGGGATGAAGAAGGTGACACTCTCATTAACAGTTGATAGTGATGATCCGAATACATCTTATGTCAGCCAGTATTTAAAAGGGCAGTTGGAAGAAATTTTACCAGGCTTCCATCTCAACTTAAGAACGGTGCCTAGCCAAGTTGCAAGCAGTCGCGATCATGAGGGCGACTACGACATCCTATTATCCGCTTGGGGGGCCGATTTCAAAGATCCAATTTCATTCTTAGAAATCATGCTACCAGGGGCGGCCAATAATACCGGTGGCTTCAAGAATGCGGATTACCAAAAAAACGTTGATTTAGCCACGAATCAAGATGCTAATGATCCAAGTCAACGATGGGCTGATATGGTCGAAGCAGCACAAGTCTTGAACCGCACACAAAGCCTGACACCGTTATACCAAAACGAAACGGGTTATCTCCAAAATCCAAAGGTCAAAGGGATTATTCATAATACTGCTGGAACGCAGTGGAGTTATAAGACCGCGTATATTAAGGGGTAATAAGCCACCAAACAGATTATTATTGTTTCAAGTGGCGCTATGCTAAAGTAAGGGTATCCAATTTAGAAAGAGGGTATTTTAAATGGCAAAGCAATATGAAACAACGATGATTAATGAAGGTGGCCGAAACGGATTTGTTTACGATCCAGAAAAATCAACGAAGTATGTGATTAAAGCGCCTGGTACAGATAAAACTGGTAAGAGTACCAACCCGGAACAACTTTTTGCTGCCGGCTACAGTTCATGTTTTAACAGTGCCTTGGAACTCGTTTTGAGCCAGGATCAGATTAAAGCTGAAACGACGGTTAAAGCAACGGTTTCACTTTATAATGATGGCCCCGCAGATTTCTATATCGGGGTTGAACTTGTCGGTCATATTGAAGGCCTCTCACCAGAAGATACAAAGCTCTACCTCGAAAAAGCCCACGAAGTTTGCCCATATTCTAAAGCAACACGTGGCAATATCGACGTTAAAATTGATGTCATGTAAGTTAAATATAAAAGCGCCGCAACAATCAGAAATTTGATTGTTGCGGCGCTTTTTTATTTTTTAAATTAATGAGCCCTAGTGTTCATCTGTAACCAACTCTTCAAATTAACGCCAACAATGCACAGTACCAAGCCAATGATGATTGCACTATAACCAATTTGTTGACTGGCGATGATTGTCAGTATCAGCATAATGAGGCCCGCTAGCGAATAATAATAAGCATCAAGGGGATTGAATTTATGCATGAATAAAAACCTGCCTTATATCAATAGTGATTTAAGTATCACATGGTATAAGCCGTTCTTTCAATTGAGTGGGCAGAACTTCACTATTTTATAAACAAATCAGGCGCCTTTTTTTACTAGATTGCTTCAGGTATACTAAATAAAAATCGTTATGTGGGGTAACTAAGATGACTCAGAAAAAGAAATGGCCGGTATGGCTCAAAGTCGTGATGTGGATTGGGATAATTGGTGGTGGCTTTGCCGTGATGATTATGTTGAATCTAGCTTATTCAAAAGGGCTGACCGCAATTGCCCAGAGACTAGGTGTGCCTTATGGCTATTACCACCATATGCATCATGAGCGGCACCACTATGAAGAACAATATATGGCCAATGATTTCGACGAGGTGGGGTTAATCTTAGGCGTTTTAACGGTCTTAGGCGGCGTATACTTACTCTTCAGTTTACTAGAAAATCAGGAGAAAAAACGCAAGAAACATGCAATCAAACAACATAATAAGCGGCTTAATAAAGTAAAGAAACGTCACTAGTGACGTTTCTTTTTTTGATGCGCTTAAAAGAACAACTTATCGCAGTATTCAGACCACTTATCTAGAAGTGGAAGACAGACCAGCCACTTTGCCAGTAAACTAAGGTGATTGATAAGGAGGTTGCAGCGATGACATTACTGACAGCAACAGGGATTACAAAAAAATTTGGCACTAAAACTGCCGTTAAGCAGATTGATTTAACGGTTCAAACCGGCCAGCTAGTGGCTTTCTTAGGCCCCAATGGCGCGGGTAAATCAACCACGATTAATTTATTAACCGGTACGATTGCACCGACTGCCGGGACAATTGAGATGACAGGTTTCAAGCCGGATAATCGCCAATATCAAAAGCAGATTGGCGTTGTTTTTCAAAAAAGTGTTTTGGATAATCAGTTGACGGTTTGGCAAAATCTCAAAAGTCGTGCTGATATGTACCAAGGCGTCACTTTAACACCTGAAAGTGAATTGATTACCGCTTTTGGTTTAACGTCGATTCTTAAGCAAACTTACGGGACACTATCGGGCGGTCAGCGCCGGCGAGTTGATATTGCCCGGGCGTTGATTCATCAACCTAAACTACTTTTTTTGGATGAACCGTCTACTGGCTTGGACATTCAGACGAGAACTGTTATTTGGCAGACGTTAAACCAATTACGTCAGCAACAGGGCTTAACGATTATTCTGACGACGCCTTATTTAGAAGAAGCGGCTGAAGCTGATTTTGTCTATGTTATCGATCATGGTCAGATTATTGCGGCCGATACGGTTGAGCAGCTACAAGCAACCTATGCACAAAGTCAGTTGATGATTGAAACCGATTATCCTGAAGTTGTCTTAGCCCAATTAGCACCAGAATGGCGTGTCTTACAAACAAACCATCAATTACAGATTGCGCTACCCGATGATCAACAGGCAATCGCTTTATTAACAAAAGTGCAGTCGGTGATTACCCATTTTGAATTTCGCCAGGGCAATATGGATGATATTTTTATGGCACTAACAGGAAAGGAGATTCGCTAATGATGGCTTTAGTTAAACGGCACTTAGCGCTTTATTTCGGTAACAAAAGTGGGGTGTTCTTTTCATTATTGGGCGCGTTAATTGCGTTTGTATTGTACCTCGTTTTTTTGAAGCATAATATGCTAGCCAGTTGGTCACAATTAGCGGCTCCACAGAAGTTACTTGATCCCTGGTTAATCGGGGGGACGTTAGCTGTGACGGCGGTCACCACAACTGCCAATGGCTTGAATCAGATGATTGTCGATCGCGAATCGGGAATACTGGCCGATTTAGCATTAACTGATATGTCCTTCATCGGCATTCAGTTCAGCTACTTAGTAAGTGCCGTGATCATTGGTACCTTGATGCAGTTGGTTATGTTTGTAGCAATGGTTGGTTATTTTAACCTCACGGATCAATTTGTGTTGTCGCTAGCAGCAATCGTACCTGTTACGGGCATAATGTTATTGAGTAGCATTGTCTGGACGACGTTTAACGTACTAATTTTATCGTTTGTCACGAATCTGGATTCTCTAGGGAAAATCGGTACCATTTTAGGGACGTCCGCCGGCTTTTTTGCGGGGGTTTACTTACCAATTGGAGCTGTTCCGGTCGCCGCTCAAAATTTAATGAAAATCACGCCGTTTCCATATAATGCGGCTATCTATCGCCAAGTATTGATGGCTGATCAACTAAAAACGACTTTCAAACAGGTACCTCAATTACGTCATCAGTTTGAACAGACGTTAGGCATCGGCATTCAGTTGCAGCATTTAACCAGTTGGCAAGCAAATACCTTAATCTTAGTGGGCTTTAGTGTCGTCTTTGGCGCGCTCACACTGGTGTTTGCCAAGAGCAGTCGTCGCAAAGCAATCAATAAGGTATAATAAGCAGATAAAAGGTGGTGGGTGATTTGAAGGTTAATTTTGAACAAAATGAAGACTTGGCAGATGATGATATTCAAGTGACGGTTCAAGCTGCCCACCTTTCGCCGACGGTCATCGAATTGATTCAAGCGCTGGAAGCCCGCCAGCAATCGGTTGATGTTTATCCGATTACAGTTGATGAACGGGTCGTGTTAGTGCCAACTGCTGAGATTATCGCACTAGAGGTCTACGGTAATGATGTGACGCTCTACACGGTTAAGGCGACCTATCAAATTCGGGGTGTTTTGAAGAAGATACTCAGCAAATTAAACCAACAAGATTTCATTCAAGTTGCAAAAGGGGCTGCGATTAATTTGAACCATCTCCAATCGTTAGAGGCTGCTTTTTCTGGTAGTATGACGGCCTTTTTAACGAATCAGTTGAAGATGAGTGTGAGTCGTAAATACTTACCAGAGTTGCGACAACAATTAGGGATGTGAAAAAGATGCTGAAAGAAAGTTTAAAAAGTGCGGGGATTGGGTTATTGATTGGTTCATTTACTTTTTTAGTGGTCATCATGAGCCTCAATTCAACGATTACAATAACGCGTGCTAATATTCTAAGTAATTGGGTCATGAGTGCCTTGATTGGGATTATATCAATGATTTTTGATAGCGAAAAAATACCGTTCGCATGGGCGCTCTTTAGCCATTATTGTGGGGTTTTATTACTGGTTGGCTTAACCGGCATTTATAATGGCTTGTGGCCCATTTTTATAGCCCATCCAGTTCGCCATGTATTGTTCGTAACACTGATTTACGCTCTCGTTTGGCTGGGATTGCAAATTAGTAACTGGATTGATGTGCGCCGAATGAATGAAAAACTGGCTAAACGCCGACAAATGAAAAAATAAAAAAGAAACGCGACTAAAATAACGAATCTTGTGATTCATTGGTTAGTCGCGTTTTTAGTTTAAACTCTAGCGTATTTACGGGCATCAGAATAGTTAAAAAATTCAGCTTTGGACGTGCAGTCGCCACGATAAACACCATTCCAGCCGGCTCTTTGACCATAAGCACCTAGGTCGATTAATAATTGTTCTTCAGATTTATTGAGATGAATTTTACCAAAGCCAACACTATAAATATAATTTGAGAGGCGGTTGACTAACGCTTCAGGATTCTTGGCAGTTTCAAGTGTGAGATAGACCTGACTCAAAACATCGGTAATGTCGAGAAGTGCGTTTGATTTATCTGGATGAGCCATTAGGCTGTTGTAAAGTGTGTGAATATTTTCTTTGACCATTGATTGATTTGTCATGTAAATCCCTCCATGGATTAATATATTTCATACTCGTTATAGTGCTCAGACAATATTTTGTCAATCATGATTAGTCGCTAATTTGACCTGACTGGTAAAATTTAAAATGTGCATTACTGTATCGATAACGTTTAACGTTTGAAATGAGACGTTAATCTTTTTTTTGAATATTGGCCTAATAATAAGTCATAATGAACGGATAAGATACTTAGTTGGCCAATTAAAGTATTGATTACTGATTAGGAGGATGCCTTTTGAGCTTATTATTAAAACAAACCCAGGAATACCAAAGAATTCTTTCTTTGGTAATATCAATGATCATTATAGCGGCCGCCTATTTGAGTCACTCACAAGCGGCTTTAGGATTTCTAATCGTTTTTGGTGTTGCTAGTTTAGGGGAGCATTTCTTACTCTATTCATCGAATGTCGAAAACAGTTGGACAGGGAAAGTAGATTTAATGATTAAAATCATTGGTCTATTCTATGTCCTATATAAATTTGTTGGGTAGTTAAAAGTTGGAATAAAATCATTTATTCCAACTTTTTTAGTTGTTATCGACTGTTGGCGGATGTTAGTTATTTTTAATAAGATAAGCTTGTGAATTATGTATAATTTGATTAGACTAAGATTAGAAGAAAGTATGATGATGTTTAAAAAACTTTCAGAAAAAATAGGGGTATGGTGAAATTTTCTTCGTGTTAAACGTAGATTTGATTGCCATAAGATAGGTTGTTGGGACAAATGTTATATACGGATGTATGGGTTTCTTTTTTACAAAATTTCGTTGCAATTTTATTGATTTTTTTATTGTATAGATATGTTCAAAGAAAAATAACATTTAAACGCATCGTAATGGACGTGCTAATAACAGTTATTTTTTCAATACTATATCTGTTTATTTCAGATGCATCCTTACTCGTGATGGTATTAATCCGGTTGGGATGGCACTTTCATCAGCAGAAAGAAAATAAGATTAAAACAACAGATAGTGCCGATTTAATTCTGATTATTGTTATTCAGTTATTATTAGTTGCCATAGGGACGATTATTAGTCAGTTTAGCATGTCGATTATCAAACATGATTTTAGCGTCAAAATTTTGAGTAGCAATGCTACTGAAATTACATTATGGGGCATCTTCATTGCCGTTATACTGGATGGTTTATTTTTAATTTTATTGAAAAATAACCGTCCCAAGTTACAACGCTTAAATCAAGAAATTACAGAATTTTCATTGGAAAATCAATACTTCAGATTTACGTTCGGTCTATTTTTAGCGATACAAGTTGTATTGGCAATTGGAAATCTTCAAGGGATAACAGCAACGATATTATTAACCATTATTATCATTTTTGGTGTCCTCATCGGGATGACATTTTGGCAAGTGATGCTTTTTTTGAAGGCTTATTCGATTCGCCAAGAAGCCAACGACCAATTTGTCCGGAATCAACAACTTCAAGATTATCTAGTCAATATCGAACAACAATACACCGAATTACGGCGATTTAAGCATGATTATCAAAACATCTTATTATCGTTGGAAAGTTTTGCTGAAAAGGGCGATCAGCAACAATTTAAGGCCTATTATCAAGAACTATTAGCGCAACGGCCAATTCAAAGTGAAATTCAAGGGGCAGTCATTGCACAACTTGACTACTTGAAAAATGAGCCAATTCGAGGATTAGTCATTCAAAAGTTTTTGGCGGCCAAACAGGCTGGTGTCACCTTAAAATTTGAAATGACCGAGCCAATCGAATTACCAAGCGCTAATTTATTGACGGTTATTCGGATTATCGGTATTTTATTAGACAACGCTATTGAACAGGCTGTTCAAGAAACAGATAAATTAGTGAGTTGTGCCTTCTTACAATCTGAAGGCTTAATCGAAATCACGATTGAAAATACGGCCAGTCAAGTTAAGGATATCCAAGCATTTTCAGAGTTAGGTTATTCAACCAAAGGTGCTGGTCGGGGGACTGGTTTGGCTAACGTACAAGATTTGATTGCCAAACAAACCAATTTATTCTTAGAAACACAGATTGAAAATAGAAAGTTACGACAGACATTGATGATTACGGAGGAAACTTAATTTGTATCCCGTTTATTTATTAGAGGATGATTTACAGCAACAAGCGATTTATCAGCAAATTATCGCGAATACGATTATGATTAACGAATTTGCAATGACTTTAACATGCGCTGCCAGTGATACTGAGACATTGTTGGCGGCAATTAAGGACCAGCAACGAGGTTTATTCTTTTTGGATATGGAAATTGAGGATAACCGCCAAGCCGGTTTAGAAGTGGCGACTAAGATTCGGCAGATGATGCCGTTTGCGCAAATTGTCTTCATTACAACCCACGAGGAACTGACATTATTAACGTTAGAACGAAAAATAGCGCCCTTAGATTACATTCTCAAGGATCAGTCAATGGCTGAAATCAAAAGGCAATTGATTGATGATCTGTTGTTGGCTGAGAAGCAAAATGAAGCAGCAGCGTATCACCGAGAAAATTTATTTAGTTATAAAATCGGTCCTCGCTTTTTCTCATTACCATTAAAGGAAGTTGTTTATTTATATACTGAAAAAGAAAATCCGGGGCATATTAATTTGTTAGCCGTTACTAGAAAGGTTACCTTTCCAGGAAATTTAAATGCGCTGGAAGCCCAATATCCAATGCTCTTTCGGTGTGATAAAAGTTACTTAGTTAACCTATCTAATATTGCCAATTATGACAGTAAAACGCGTAGCTTAAGCTTTATCGATGGTAGTGAAGCAAAGGTTTCGTTTCGTAAATCACGAGAATTAGTAGCTAAATTAAAACAAATGATGTAACGCATATTAACGTTTAACCGATAAAGTTGAACGTTAATATTTTTTTTGCGCAGAAATGGTAAATTGAAGCATAATAGTTCTATAAATGGCAATTGAACTAGCCTGAAACAGGCCTATTCATAAATTAAGGAGAATATAAAAAATAGTGTTTCTTAAGAAAAGTAACGGGTTAATTATTATTTCAATTTTATTAATAATAGGTGGTATTGGTCTAATAATCATCTTAGGCAATGAAGATCGTTTTAGACTAGCGGATATAATGCTTATTATCGGGATGACCTTGTTTATTAATATTAAGTTCAAGGACCGTCATTAACGTGTTTGATAGACGTTTAAGATAAAAAATTAAACGGTGAAGTAAATATCATTAGAGAAGCATCTGAAGACTTTAGGGAGGGGAAGTTATGAAGAGATTATGCATATTAGTTTATCAAGGGCTGTCATTTCTGATTGATAATTTGGTTATCTTTAATAAGAAGGAACGGAATTTTGTGAAGAAGTTAAACAATAGAATCGATGAACTATCGATGAGCTGGCAAGTAGAACTTGATAGCTCATTTGGAAATATTAGTGATATTGAAGTCAAAGCACCGCAAGCCGTGTTATTAAAAAATGGCTTGCGATATTGTTTTAATACTGGCAGCTTCCCTGAAAATGATATCTATCAATTGGGAGCTTTAGAATTACAAGAAGGTGATATTGATGCCGTTATTTCTTTTTTGAAGCATTTAGATAGGTAGTTTGAATTTCTTTGATACACAATTATTTTATAAGGTATCAACTAGATACTTTATTAAAAAAATTAATATTTATATTTAAATGGAGGAGTGCATTAATAATGCGTTTAAAAAAGAATTTCTATAAATCATTAGATCTCTATATTGGTATTTGGGCCTTAATAACTAGTTTTACAGTATTCAATGAAACGATGTTTAGTGTTTCTTGGTGGTTGGATATTGTTGGTGTCATAATAGGGATTTCATTAATCGTATCAGGCTTATTTTTAGGCGATAAAGCTTAATTTTTGCGCCTTCGAAATAGTAATAAGAATACATACTAATACCGAATATTAACGTTTAACTGATAAAGTTGAACGTTAATATTTTTTTACTCGAAAATGGTAATTGGCAGCATAATAGTGTCATAAGGGAGTTGGTTATGTTGACAATTAATGATCAAGAACTATTCGATTTAATCGATGCAGCTTACAATGAAGATTTATCAAATCAACCACAAAAATATGAATACAAGGCAGCCTTATTAGCAGGTGCCAAGCGATTAATCGAAGGTGCAGATTCACTTAGTGTCTGTGTCGATATCTACAATGCTTATCATGAAAATTACATCGTATCGATAAGCTTACCGCGTGCTAATCGCAATTTATATGGTTACATTCATCATAAATTAGAAAAATTAGATCGAAAACGATTACGCGATTTGAATTTAGGTTATGGTTTAATTGCATCTTCAATAATGTTTGGCGGTATGCATTAAGAATGGGAGTTGGGTAATATGAAATGGTATTCAGGTGGTTCAGAACGTAGTGAACAAGCGATTACAATAATTAAGGCGTTATTAACGGATTTACAAGATGCTTCAAAAGGGCCTGCTTTACAAACTGTTTTAACGACTTATCAAGCAGAACTTGAAAGTAAAAAAGCAAGCGTGCCCTTGATCTTGAGTCGCTTAAATTTGGCAATTGCCAATGCGCTTCAAGAAGACGGTTTGACTTTATCAGCTGCGCAAGCTGAACAGGTCAAAGCACTAACGGCACTCTCTAACATTCGATATGGTTACTAACAGCATTTTTAAGGGGAATTGGAATGACATTTAATCACTTTTTTTATAAAGCAATTGATTTTTATTTCGGGCTCTATCTTTTATTTTCAAGCTGGTCGATTATTAATGCGAGTATCAGCACCATTTCATGGTGGTTTGACTTCTTCTGTATTGTGTTGGGTTTGTGGTTAATTATCGAAAATTTAATCACTAAGAAGGGCTGATGATGCTTGTCGAATTGGAGGAAAAAAGTTGGCTAGTGATCAAGGATTGCTGAACATTTTGCGGTTAATTGAAGTCGCCTTGAGTGACCCGCAAGTAGCGGCAGATTACCAATTAGCTGCTCATTTAAATAGGGGCGCAGCGGCTGTTAAAAGAGGGTATTTGGATAGTCAATGCCGCAATGACTATCAACAAGCAATCAATTATTTCCTGATGGTTAACGGCTTTAAGGTTTCACCGGCCCTGATCCAATTAATGTCGTTATAAAATACGGTACAACGATAAATATTTGAAAGTTAATAAGGGGTTGGGACAAAAATAACTTTTGTCCCAACCCCTTTAATGATTCGCTAAAAATGCGACGACTGAGCGCGTACTGAGTGTTGATAGTTCTAGTGCGCCAAGTTGGTAGATTTGGTTTTGATCAAAATCGTGCCGCTCAAATTGGTGCTGTAAGCCATTTTTTAGAATTAAGGCGTCTGGCTTTTTGGCCTTAATGGCCTGGCTGTCTCCAAAACTTTCATCTAGTGAAACGTGCCAATCCAATTGTTTGGCGGCAAGCGCGGTGTTTAAGTGCATGACAAATTCCTGCTCGTGGTGACTGCTAAAGTTGCTCCCAATAATTAAGGGAAGGGTTGTATAAACTAAAATGGCTTCTTTCATTGTGATATCTCCTTGTTTTATGACTATCATATGCTATTATACAACTATTGATAGCGCTTTATATACAAAAGGAGGTTTTGATAATGTTTGATAAAACGTATTTTGATTTCTTTAAGCATATGAGTTTAACAGGTGATGGCACCAGTTGGTATTTATTGGCGTTGAAGACGCCGTTAGAAGCAGCATCAGTCATTGAACGGCTCCAAGGGCAGTTCGACCAAATTCGTTTATATGGTGAAGGTTATAGTATTCGAAGCAGTTTGGGACAAGCAAAGGTGATTGAACTAATTGAACAATCTTTAAATTTAAAAGTTGAGCAAGACTTCCAATTAGTCAGTCTTTCGCAGTTTAATGCGATTGGACGTTAAATGTCGATAATAATGAGAAGCTGCTAATTACCATATGAAAACGTTCTAATAAACTCGGGATTCCCTTTGACAAGTGGGCCAAAGAGGACTACATTTAAATTGTGAATGATAGTACAAAAGGCACTAATATTCATGTTCAGGATTAATCAATATGGAAGAGGTGGCCATTATGGCAACAAATAATTTAGTTTTGAAGACAGCTGACATTTGTGATATTCGTGATATTGAAGAGGCGCGGGCAACAATCAAACCTTACATCCGGGAAACACCATTAATTCAATCGATGTTTTTAAGCCGGAATGTCGCTAAGGGCAATGTTTATCTGAAATTAGAAAACATGCAATTAACAGGCTCGTTCAAATTTAGAGGTGCCAATAACAAAATTAATCATTTAACTGAAGAACAACGTCAACGTGGGATTGTAACAGCATCAGCTGGTAACCATGCACAAGGTGTCGCATTAACCGCTAAGTTATTGGGAATTGATGCAACAGTTGTTATGCCAGAAGAAGCCCCAATTGCTAAACAAGAAGCAACGGCTGGCTACGGTGCTAACGTTGTCTTACACGGTGCAACTTTTAACGATGCACGTTTATACATGGAACAATTAGCAGAAGAAAAAGGCATGACAATCGTTCATCCTTACGATGATCGTGAAGTCATGGCTGGCCAAGGCACAATTGGTCTTGAAATCTTAGATGAAATTTGGAATGTCGACACAGTAATTATCCCTGTTGGTGGGGGCGGTTTGATTTCAGGTGTGGCAACAGCTTTGAAATCTTTTAACCCATCAATTCACATTATCGGGGTTCAATCTGAAAATGTGCATGGGATGGCTGCTTCAATCGATGCTGGCAAAATTACAAGTCACCATGATGACTTCACATTAGCAGATGGTACAGATGTTGCTATTCCAGGAGACTTAACTTACCCAGTTGTTCAAAACCTAGTAGACGAATTCATCTTAGTCACTGAAGACGAAATCGCAATGGCAATGACTGACTTGATGCAACGGACTAAGATTGTCACAGAAGGTGCTGGTGCATTACCAACAGCTGCCTTATTAAGTGGCAAGATTGATCCTAAGTGGCTTGAAGATAAGAACATTGTTGCGATGGTTTCAGGCGGTAATGTTGATTTAACACGGGTTTCAGGGATTATTGAACACCTCTTCAAACCAGCAGACACAAGCAAGGGTGTTGTTGGTTAGTTCATTCAAAAAAGGTATCGCGAATTTTCGCGATACCTTTTTTTGACGTTTATCGAGCAATTATTGACGTTCATTAAAATTGACCAACAGCTAAAACAGATTATGGCATACTAATCTTAAATCGAAAAATTAGGTGGTTTGAAATGGTTACTATGAAGCGCGTCTGTTATTTCATTTTTTTAGTTTTATTAACCAGTGTGATCTATGTTGAAGAATTATTAGGGGTTAGCAATCATTATCTAGCCCAGCATGAAATGCGGTTTATCGTGTTTGATTTAATCATGTGGGGGCTTTTATTGGCCTTGTTACTGGTTATTTATCGTCGCTTGTCAAAAGCTAACGGGCCAGAAGTAGCGGTCCCAGTGATTAAGAAGCTTGGGATTATATTGCTCATGCTAGCAGCGAGTTACTTGTTAAACTGGTTTGATCAACAGTGGAATCCACTAGCGTTACCACAAAATCAGGTGGTGATTGATCAGCGGATGCAGGCAGCGCCTTATTTAACAACAATCGGTAATGGCTTAATCGCACCAACAATTGAAGAGCTATTATTTAGAGGGCTCTTTTTCAATTTCTTTTTCCTGAAGAAAACAGGGTTTAATGGTTTCTTGAAGATCATTGTATCAGGGCTGATATTTGGCAGCATGCATGAATTAGCAATTAATTATAATTGGTTGATTTATTGCGCGATGGGCTGGATTCTAGGTGCCACTTATTACTGGACGAAGGATTTGAAATGTTCAATGATTCTGCATGCGGTGATTAATTTGCTTTAGCTAATCGGTTAGCCCGCATTTGGAGCAGTTTTGAAGTTGTTGCCAACGAAATCGTGGTGAGGATAATGAAGAAGGTCATTGGTAATAATGGCGCTGGCATTTGAGCACCTGAAAATTTCAGGATAATCGTGGTTAGCGTCGTGAAAGTCGATAGGATATTCAGGATTAATAATGAAAGTTCATAATGACCATCTTGTTTAGAAAGAATGTGGCCTGAGTATAAAACGCCAACAGCAAGAATAATATATAAGAAGTAAAAGCCCCCAAATAAAACAATGAAGCCACTAGGTGATTCCTTGGCCATTTTGAGAATCGTTTGGTCAGTAAAAACCGTGATAATTGTGGTGAGAATTTGGTAGGCAATATAGAGGGTTACGAGGTAGATTAGTGTCGGAATATTCCGCTTTAATTTTTGTTTGAGCAATTACTTAGTCTCCAATCGAAGTTTTTGGTACTGTTAGTTTAGCATGTGATTAACGGTAAACGCTATAAAAAGAATGGCGGCGTAACCGAATTCATTTGTAATAATTATTATCTGCGTTATAATTAAGTTGTACAAAATAGACAAGGAGTGATCAGTGTGAAAATTATTGTTGTCGGTTCATCCCATGGTGGGTTCGAAACAGTTCAAGAAAGTTTACTAGATTATCCGGATGCAACAATCCAATGGTACGAACAGGGCGATTTTCTATCGTTCTTATCCTGCGGGATGCAACTCTATTTAGAAGGAACAGTCAAGAATGTTGACGATGTTAGCTATGCAACGCCAGAAGGCATGCGTGCTAAAGGTGTCGACGTTCGTTTACAACAAGCTATTACAGCCATTAACGCTGACCAACATACGGTTCAGGTTAAGGATTTAAAAAATAACACAACTCGTGAAGAAAGTTACGATAAGCTCGTCTTAAGTGTCGGGGCTGTGCCATTTGAACTTCCCGTTGCTGGTCGCGATTTAGCTAACGTTTATGCAATGCGCGGGCGTGATTGGGCGATTAAGCTCAAGGCCAAAACGGTTGATCCAACTGTGAAAAACGTTGTTGTCATTGGTTCAGGCTATATCGGTATCGAAGCTGCTGAAGTCTTTGCCAAAGCTGGTAAAAACGTGACAGTTGTTGATGTCTTACCACGTCTATTGAGTTTATACCTCGATCAAGAATTTACAGATGAATTAACAACTGAAATGCAAGCCCATAATATTTATCCAGCAGTCGGTCAATCTGTTAAGGAATACCGCGGTGCTGACGGTAAAGTGACTAAGGTTGTGACGGATCAAGCCGAATATGATGCCGATTTAGTTATCGAAGCTGCTGGCATTCGTCCAAATACAGCTTGGTTGAAAGATGTGCTTGATTTAGACCGTAGTGGTCGGATTAAGATCAATGAATATCTACAAACGAGTCAACCTGATATCTTTGCGGTGGGGGATGCAACGGTTGTTAAATATGCACCTACTGGCGAAGAAATCCCAATCGCTTTAGCAACAAATGCCCGCCGTCAAGGTCGCTACGCTGCTAAAAACTTGGTCACAGCTGACCAACCAGTGCCAGCTGTTTCCGGTTCGTCAGCCTTAAGTGTTTTCGATTATCACTTTGCTTCAACGGGGATTAAAGAAGGGACTGCTGATAAGTCAGGGGTTAAGACACAATCCGTCGTTGTTACAGAAACTTATCGTCCTCATTTCGTCCCAGCTGACGAAAACCCAGAAGTTAAATTCAAATTAACATTCGATCCTGAAACAGGCCGGATTTTAGGCGCACAAATCATGTCTAAAGCAGACGTCACAGCTAATATCAACGCTATCTCATTAGCCATCCAAGGCAAGATGACGGTTGACGATTTAGCTTACGCTGACTTCTTCTTCCAACCTGGTTTCGACCGGCCTTGGAACATCATGAACGTTGCCGCTCAAAAGGCACAACGTTTGATGCATTAGTAAAAGCGAAGCGCGTGTGTCACCAGTTGGATATCTCCTGAGGATTAATATTAGACTATCAAAAAGGTGTTGCGGTGAAATTAATTTTTGCCGAGATACCTTTTTTATTTTGCCAAATGACAGCGTATAATAGAAGGAAAGTGACGGGAGTAAACAAAATGTCGATAGCTTATTTAATCGTTATCACACTGCTTTATATTGTGCTTTACATTGGTACTCGTAGACGGGGAAACCAGGAATTGATTAATGTCCTAATAATATGGCAAGTCCTGATTATCGTTAATATTATTTTTGACACAATTGGACATGAACAAAGTATCGATGGCTTATACAAGGCGGTTTATCCGATGGCACTGTCGTTCTTTTGTTATTTGGGGAAAGATATGTTTAAGAAGAAGTAGGGAGCTGAATTGAGTGTGCGAGCAAAAGGTAATTCTGAAACACATTTGTTACACGCCATTGGTTTATGAACGGATTAATAAAAAATTAGCTGCTAGATTAACCCATCAGCAAATTGAAGCATTGCTGATTAAAACGATTGAAACAGCAAGCCAAATTGAGCGGCGAGGTAAGAATTTTTATGTCGTTAATAGTGAGCAACAGATTCAAGTAACCGTAAATGCTAATAACTATCGTGTTATTACGGTTGACCGGTTAAAATGAGGGGGATTAATAAATGGTGTCTAATTTATGGCGTGCTTTTAAAACTGCCTTTTTCTTTTTAAGCACAATAGTGATTGCAAAAATTATTTTTAAGTGGACAGCTTTTCGTGAGTACTATGCAAGTGGGAGCGCGGAATTAGGCGGAATGGGTATTAGTATGATTTTTCTAGGTGTTTATCTGGTGCTGTTATTATTATTGACCTTGCTTATTTTCGCTTATCTACAGGTAAAACAATTATTTAAAAAATAGGATATAAAAAACGACCAGTTAACTGGTCGTTTTTTGTGTTTAGAGCATTGGTAAAATAATGGTTGTCCATAGCCAGGACAGCGGCATGATGACAATCATCGCCGGTATCATATCCGCGGTCGGAAACATTTTTAGCTGGACCATTCTAAAGCCAGTTGCGAGCATCAAAACACCACCAGCGGCCTTAAAGTCAAAAATCATTGAAGGGGTTGTGAGGGGGGTAGATTAAGTGTGCTGCGAAGAATAGGGCAATAAAGATCACGAATTGCGGAATGGCAATTAATGAAACGACAAAGCCTAAGTTTGCGGCGAAAATAGCGGCCGTAAAGAAATCTAGAATCGATTTAGAAATTAGAATCGTGGCATCGCCATTCATCCCTTCAGTTAAAGAACCATAAATCCCAGTACCACTGGCACAGAATAAGACAATGACGGTAACCAGGGTTGCATCAAATGTTTGCCGATCCAAGCCAGTTGGTGCATTGATGAAGCGCGAGATGAATTTTTGCATTTGTGCGGCACCCCGATTAATCCAGTCGCCTAGGTGAATCAATAAGCCGAAGCCAGTCCCGATAATAATGGCAAAAATCACGGCCGCCATGTTTTTCATCGGTGCAATGGCATAAATCCCCATGGTCATTGAGCAAACCCCAAAGGCCATATTGAGTCCATCTTTAAAGTTGGCGGACATCTTTTTACCGCCCAAAGCGCCAAAAATACCGCCTAATAAGACGGATAGGGCATTAATCATAATTCCAATTGGCATAATAGCCTCCCATAGATAATTAGTAGGTAAATCAATATTTACCAGTTTACTGGTTTAAAAAAGGCGGAACAATTCCAATTTTGTGCTAAAATATTCCAAATATGAATACGTTGGAGGAAAGCGAATGGATACTCGAAAATTGGCAACATTTATCGACTTAGCGCAAACGTGTAATTATAGTCGAACAGCTGAAAACATCTTTTCAACTCAGGCCACGGTCTCAAAATATATCATGGCGCTTGAAAAAGACTGGGGGGTCACGTTATTTACGCGTGACCACAGAACGGTAACGTTGACGAAGGCGGGCGCGGCCATTTTACCGGATGTTAAAACTTTAATTCAAGCGGAGCAACGGTTATTACAAACCATCGATCAGCAGATTAATCAAACGGACCCAACATTGGTGATTAAGGGTATTCCAACGATTTCGCGCTACCAAGCTTTTCAGTTAATTTTTCAATTTAATCAGCAACATCCAGAAATTAACCTCAAGTTCAGTGAGGCAGAGACAAATCAATTGATGGCGTCCTTAGACGATGGCCGGGCGGATATCGTATTTACTAGGCTATTTGAAAAACCACGGGCTGAATATACGGTTTTAGGCGAGGAGCGGGATTATTTTGTCGCCTTGATGGCGCGTGATAATCCACTCGCACAGCAGACCGCATTGACCGTTCAAGATTTAGCCCACGAGCCTTTTCTACTATTGGATGGGGCGACAAACGTCTTAGCGCCGGTGATGCAGACCCTCGAGCAAGCCGGTGTGGCACCGCAAATCGTCTATGAAGGCCGGCGAGTTGATTTAATTTTGGAGATGCTGAATCAAAAAATGGGCGTTTCAATCATGATGAACCATTCTTTTGACCTAGCGGGTTACGAAAACGTGGTTGCCGTCCCGATTCATCCCAAACAATACAGTCAGTTAGCCTTTATTAAACGCCAAGCAAATCAATCAGAGTCAGTGCGTTTATTCTGGCAATTTATTCAGGAAAATTAGAAAACGCATCTATTCCAATTTAGAATAGATGCGTTTTTAGTTTGAATTGTTCGCCTGCGCGCTTTGTTTAATAATGGTTGTATTCAATACGCCAAGGAGGCTTATTTATGAGTGAACAACCTTATGATTTACGTAAAGTATTGGCTGAAATCAAAGATTTACCAGGCCAATATCATGAAACGGATGTTGAAATTGATCCCAATGCTGATTTAGCGGGTGTCTATCGTTATATTGGTGCTGGCGGGACAGTCATGCGGCCAACAACCGAAGGCCCAACAATGATGTTTAATAATGTTAAAGGCTTCCCTGGAAGTCGTGTTTTAATTGGCTTGCAAGCTTCACGCCAACGGGTCGCAACGATTTTACATCATGACTACAAAACGCTGGGTCAAATGTTAAACGAAGCGGTAACCAAACCAGTTGCCCCCGTCGAAGTGACACGCGAACAAGCACCAGCACAAGAAGTCGTTCATTTAGCGAGCGATGCTGATTTTGATATCCGCAAATTATTAGCAGCACCAACCAATACGGAAGACGATGCTGGTCCATACATCACAATGGGTGTCGTGTATGGTCATAGCGTGGATCACCAACAAAGCGACGTTACGATTCACCGAATGGTTCTTGAAGATAAAGATACAATTGGGATGTATATCATGCCCGGTGGTCGCCATATCGGTGCGTTCTTAAAAGAATATGAAGCAATCAACGAACCAATGCCAATTACCATTAACATTGGTTTGGACCCAGCGATTACCATTGGGGCTACTTTTGAACCACCTACAACGCCACTTGGTTATAATGAACTCCAAATTGCCGGTGCTTTAAGAAATGAAGCCGTTCAAGTAGTGCCTGGTGTCGCTGTTGATGCCTTAGGGATTGCCCGTGCTGAATGGATTATCGAAGCCGAAATTTTACCAAACCAATCAATGCAAGAAGATATTAATACGAATTCTGGGTATGCGATGCCAGAATTCCCTGGTTATAACGGCTCAGCAAATCCTGCCGTGAATGTGATTAAAGTTAAAGCGGTCACTCATCGTCAAGATAATCCAATTGTTCAAACAACAATTGGTCCTTCAGAAGAACACGTTTCGATGGCCGGTATTCCAACTGAAGCATCAATTTTGAGCTTAGTGGAGCGCGCTATTCCAGGTAAAGTATTGAACGTCTATAACGCCCCTGCTGGTGGTGGGAAATTAATGACTATCATGCAAATTCATAAGGATAACGAAGCCGATGAAGGGATTCAAAGACAAGCAGCATTGCTCGCCTTTTCTGCCTTCAAAGAATTAAAGACGGTCATCTTAGTGGATGAAGATGTTGATATCTTCGATTGGAACGACGTGATGTGGACCATCAATACACGGTTCCAAGCCGATCGGGACATCATGGTCTTAGAAGGTTTACGGAATCATCCATTAGATCCATCTGAATTACCAGAATACGATCCAGCTCGGATTCGTGTGCGTGGGATGAGTTCTAAGTTAGTATTAGACGGGACTTTCCCATATGACATGCAAAAGAGTTTCAAGCGTGCGCAATTTAAAGAAATCGCAGATTGGCAAAAATATTTAAATTAATTAGAAGAAAAGGGGAATAATATGCGTAAAATAGTCGTCGGTATTTCGGGTGCCAGTGGGACAATTTATGGGATTCGTTTGCTAGAGGCATTACACCAAGTGCCGGATGTTGAAACACATCTGGTCATGAGTCGCTGGGCCAAAGAAAATTTAGCCATCGAAAAAACTGGGTACACTGAAAAGCAAGTCGTGGCGCTAGCTGATTTTGTCCATCCAGAGCAAAATATGGGCGCAACAATTGCCAGCGGTAGTTTCAAACACGATGGGATGGTGATTGTACCCACTAGCATGAAAACTTTAGCTTCGATTGCAACCGGTCTGGGCGAAAACTTGATTGCCAGAGCTGCCGATGTTACTTTGAAAGAACGACGACCATTAATTATTGTGCCCCGTGAATCTCCTTTTAATCAGATTCACCTTGAAAATATGTTGAAGTTGGCCCAAATGGGTGTGGCGATTGTACCGCCGATTCCAGCTTTTTATAATCAACCACAAACGATAGATGATATCGTCAATCATACGGTAATGAAATTATTGGATCAACTGCATATCGAGACCAACCTTGGTTCACGTTGGGAGGGGTTAGCTAATGCACGTCAAAACGCTCGCTAGTACCGAACAAACCGTACAATTTGCGGTCACTGAAACGGATTATACAATGCACTTAAAATTAGAGCGCCAAACGTCTGATTTATTAATTCAGATTATCGGTGGCGACGTGCCCCATTACGGCGTCATCACGACGGTCGATAAAACGGGTAAGGCATTGACCACGGCACTTCCTAGCCGCCCAGGACATGTCCATCAAGAAAAAGTATTAATTGATCAGGTTTTAAAAACTGTTAAGCCACTGATTACGAATAATGCGGTCTTAGTGTCTGGGATGCACGTCAATGAGATTACACCGGCGCAAATGCGCGCGGCAATGCTAATGGCACATGAACTAGGAGTCGCTTTAGCCAAATGGTTAAAAGCACATCCAGATCAAACCCAAGTGGTTACCTATGCTAAATAAAAAAAGTCATCATTTTAATGATGACTTTTTTTATTATCCAATACCCATCACATAAAATGCTAATTTATCGGCGTAATGCGGTTTTATGTGTTGGTTTTGGGCTTGTTCAACTGCTTTGAGATTATCGGTGATCACGCCATCCGCACCAAAATACATCATCCGTTGGACTGCTTGTTGATCATTGGGTGTCCAAACAAAGACGGCTTTCTTTTCTTGATGCGCCGCTTGAATGAAGTGCCGGTTGACCGTCGTCATTTCAACCGCGTAGAAATCGGCGTGTGAAATGGGTGGCCCGATGAAATTAAAGGGCAGGATATAACCGGTTTGAATTTGCGGTGCTGCTTTTTTGACATCTTTCACCACTTGCCAGTTCAAGGACTGCACCATGTGATCGTGAGTTTCAATGTTAGTTTGGTATTTGGCTAGGAATTTTTGCACTAAGCCTGGATTATCGGTAGTTGGTGTTTTAATTTCAATCAAGAGTTTTTGATGGCGTTGGTTGGCGAGTGCGAGATAGTCATCAAAAGACGCGATTGGTGCGGTGCGCTTATGTTCGCGCACTGTCATATTGGTGAGTTGCGCCAGTGTTTTTGATTGCGGTGTGCCTGAATGACCAGTTAACGGTGCCAGCTGAAAGTCATGAAAGACAACGAATTGATGATCTTTGGTCAGTTGGACATCCATTTCCACGTAGTTGGGTTTTAAGCGGTGCGTTTGGTTGAGCGCAGTGAGTGAATTTTGAACGCCATTTTTTTGAGAGACACCGCGGTGTGAGATGCTGATTGGTTGTTGAATTGATACGGCGTGAAGGTAATCCCAATTGTAAAAGCCGGCACCAATTAAAGTAACCGTTGCTACTAGCAATAATAAGCCGCTATTGAGGGGGACACTCAGTTTGAGACTAGAATAGTTGATTGTGGGCTGATTAAATTGTGAATCGGATAGTAGATAATCAACCAGTACGAAGAAGATGGCGACAGTTGAGAGGACCAGGTTAATGAGGACCACCACTTGTAAAAGTGTCATGAGTAGAACTGCACTTTGGAAACCGACGCTGGTGTGGGTTTCAATGAACGCCTGAAGCTGAATTAATAAGAAGAAACTAACGGCTGTAAAACCAACGAGGCCCCCAACGATGAGTAACAACCGGCCAACTAGAGTTACCAATTGGTGGTGCGTAAAGTGCCAGCTTGTATGTAGCGCTTTTTTTAACGACATTTGTTGAAGAATGATATTTGGGAGGGTGAAGATGAGGCGCAAACCAATATATAACAAGCTCAGATAAATGAGGAGCCCCAAAACGGCAATCAGCCGTCGATTGGTGATGATGTAATCTAAAATAAAGGCCGGCAATTTAAATTTTGTCAATAAATCGGAGTGATAACCCAAACCGCCCAATGGGATAATTAGGATGTAATAATATAAGAAGAAAAAAATGGTACCGATGCGCAGATGCGTAATTTGGGCGACCGTCATCTTAAGTAATGCTTGCAGGGCCAGTGGTCGTTTAATCTGAATAAAATACACACTTAATAGTAGAAATGTGAATTCGAAGAAGGCCAGTAATAAAATCAGTAGTGCAATTCCCACGAGCGCTAGAAGCGCGAAGGGGTGCTGGTGAATAAGTACGGGCAGATTGCTCAACGCTAAAAACTGAATCTGGTAATGTACTAAAATGAAGTAGCTGGCTTTACTTAAAAGCGGTAGGCAAATTAAAAGTAAAAAGCCATGCATTAATAAAACACTCCGAAAATAAGCTTGGCTTTGTTTTAAAAACGTAAAGGTATTTAAAAATAACTTTTTAAAATATTGCATTAAATAGAAGCTCCTCAATAGAAACGTTTATAAGGACTATTGTACAACAAAAGAAGGGTTGAGTAACAATCGCTACTTAACCCCTCTTTATTAATCATTTAATGAATAGCGTAGTTTCATATGGTTGGCGCCGGTGGTTACCATTTTTCCAAGGAGTTGGTTGAGGTTCATGAAGTAAGTATCAGCGAGCGCTTGGTTAGCGACAGTGAGTTGCGCGGTGCTATTTTCCGGATTAGCTAAAATTGCGGCGTCCGTTTTGAGTTGAATCTTGCGACAATCAATTAATGCTTGGGCTTCAAAAGCATCCCGAAGTCCTTGATAACGATTGAAGTCAGTATCTCCGAGTAGGGCTGTTAGACGATTTAACCAGTAAATGTTGTTAGGATCAAAGCTGGTTTGTGTCTCACGATAAACGGCCGACGTCGTATTTGTATTGGCATAAAATGGCACTAAACCGTTAAAGGTGTTGGGGCCAAATGCTAACCAATGAATCCCGGCAATCGCTTCGGGGACATCGTTGCGAATTTGCAGAATATGCGTTTCTTCATTTCGATTTAAACCGATTGTCCGGTAGCGTTGACGATCATCTTTTGAACCTGTGCCATAAGGATCAAAAGGCGTGTTCTCGAAATGAGAACTGAGGGCCCATTTAACGGCTTCAATCGTTAGTTTTTTAGTGGGGACCATCATGAAGGGCAGTTCTTGATCTTCATAGTCACCCTCATCAAGACCACCAAATGCTTTTAAAATGGCATAAGCGCGGGGATTATTATAATGAGAATCCTTGATGGTTGCTGTACCAAAGATGTGGCGGAGGTTTACTTGGTCTTCATCAGGATTGAGATGGTATTGCACAATTAGACTTGGTAGATCTTCTGAGAATAGCGTATTTGGTGAGGTAAAATCGAATTCAGCAATGTTGAGACGATTAGGCGCAACGACAAAGGCGTTATCTGGGATACGAATTGCTGCCCAGTGATGTCCGCCAATCGTTTCCAAGTACCAAACTTCATCGTGATCGGAAAAAGCAATGCCGTTGGTTTCATAAGTCCCATAGGTTTCAAGGAGTTGACCTAAACGTAACACGGCTTGGCGAGCTGATTGGCTATAAGGCAGAACGAGCGTTACGAAATCCGCTTCACCAATCCCGTCATTAGTTAGCGGATCAATCGCTAAGATATGGGGATTGTTGGTAATTGTTTCGCATGCAGTCATCGCGACGTTGGCGCTATTAATGCCGGCACCAGCCCAAATACCATATTGATCATCGGCATCGGGTGTCGAAGTGTAACGTAACGGACTTGTTGGTAGTTTGATTTTGAGCCCATTAATGGCTGAGGTGTAATCAACGGGTTGATCGGCTGGTTGAATAACGCGGAATTTTTGCGGATTAGGCTTGTTGTAGCCATCCTCATTTCTAGCGATAAGGGTTGAGCCATCAAGCGAGGCCTTTTTTCCTACTAAAATGGTTGTACAAGAACTGATTCGTTTATTCAAAAGAAGGACTCCTTCAAGGTTTATTATTCATTATAAGCCAATCGCTAGGGTAAAAGTCATTAAAAAGTGAGTAACTATTTAAAAATAGCGATTACTTTGGTATAGTGTCAGTATAAAGTTAAAGGGATTTACGAATAGGATGCTTTTGGGGGGAACAAGATGCCGAAGTACAAAAAGGGGCCAATTATGACGCAATGGGAATCTGATTTTTCAAAAGCGCGTGCTAAACGTAAGAAGACACTAATCATCCAAGGAGTGGTTTTAGTGTTGATCGTCGCTGGTGGGTTAACCTGGTTTATCAGAAATAACAACGCTAGCCAAAGTGCAACTCAAAAAGGGTCAACGCAATCGGGCGTTTTTTACCAACCCTCTTCTGAACGGACGAAAGCGGCCAGTGATGAAGTTGTGATTAATGAAAAAGATTTTAAAGCATCGGCCAGCAGTGCTACTGCAGAAGCCGATAATCAAGATGGTTGGGATGGTGTCTATCCAGATAAATACGTTAAAGGGGCACTGACAACCGATTATATGAATCTTATCGCGATGAACAATAGTGGGTTGCGCTGGTTGCAGGGGAATGGCTACCGTTTATTGACGGAAAGTGAATTCTTCAAAGAAACCGGCCAAGCAGCACAAAATAAACAAAAAACTGACATGAAAAAAGTTGTCGTCAGAGATCCGGGTACAAGCTTACCCGCTTTAAATGATGCGTATGGCCATCCGCGCTACTCATATTTCTGGGCAACAAAAGCCCAAAAAGCCATTCTGGGCCAAGTTAAAGTTAATAACCAATACCTCTTCTTTGAAGTAGGAAATAGTTTCTTTGATAAATAGGACAACAAAAAAGCCCCGTCGATTTTATAAAATCAACGGGGCTTTTTCTATGAGATATATATGCGCCACCCGGGAGTCGAACCCGGATCTCAAGAACCGGAATCTTGGGTGCTATCCATTACACTAGCGGCGCAACCTAATATATGTACTCAACAGTACAATATATTATTTTAGCGGATTTCTAGAAAAATTTCAAGTCCCAATTTTAATAAATCGCGATAAATCAACGTTTTAAAATTATTCGGAAAGAAAACGTATTCATTAAGCGCAAAGCATTGCATGTATTTTACTCACTTGATATAATGGTCTTGTTCAAAGGATAAGTTACTAGTTTTAGTAAGTTGCCTTTTATTTTTTGCCAGACATGGGTCGATTGATGACACAGATGGACATTTTATGTCCCACCGGAAAGTAGGCGAGAGCAATGCGCGATGAGTTATCTGCAATAGAAGCGGTTGCGCCTGATTTTGTCGGTGTCGTTAAGAAACGTTACCAAGTCCTACAACATATTGATTGGCTTGCACCAGTTGGGCGACGCACACTTGCTGAGCAGCTCAAATTGAGTGAAAGAGTCATTCGGACGGAGACGGATTTTTTAAAGGCACAAGGTTTGCTTAATTCGTCAAAATCAGGTATGGTTTTAACTGTCAAAGGACAAGAAGTTCTTGATCAGTTAAGACAAGTAATGGACCAGTTTTTAGGATTACGGCAGACTGAACGAGAGTTGAGTCGCTACCTTGGAATTGAGCATTGCTTAATTGTTTCTGGCAATAGTGATGAACAACCAAAAGTCCTCACCGAAATGGGCAAATTAGTCAATAGTACATTACAGTTGTTACTACCACAAGGTCAAAGTGTTGTGGCGGTAATGGGTGGTACGACGATGGCTAAGGCAGCTCATGAACTGTCAACCGATCTTTCTAAAAAGCGCAATTTAATCTTTGTGCCGGCTAGAGGTGGGATTGGTGAGAGTGTTGATATTCAGGCAAATGCGGTTTGTGCCGAGATGGCCAACCAAACTGGTGGTAAACACCGGGCGTTATATGTCCCTGAACAGGTGAGTGAGAAAACGTATGCCCCATTATTAGAAGAGCCAAGTGTTCAAGAAGTATTAAAACTGATTGAACGCAGTCGTGGCGTATTGCACAGTATTGGTGAAGCCATTACGATGGCAGAACGTCGTGACATGCCGGTCGAAACCATCAAGATGCTGAAAGAAAAGCACGCGGTGGGTGAAGCCTTTGGTTACTTCTTTAACGCTCAAGGCGAAGTGGTGTACAAGATTCCGCGAATTGGATTACAGATTCGTGACTTATTGAATATTCCGTGTGTACTCGCGGTTGCAGGTGGGACTTCTAAGGCCCAAGCAATTGAAGCGTACATGCACCTCGCACCTCAACAGACGTGGTTAATCACGGATGAGGGTGCCGCAAACTCGATTTTACAAGGGGCAACCCTTTAAAATAAAAATTTTCATTTCCTAAAGGAGGAAATTCTATTATGACTACAAAAGTAGGGATTAATGGTTTCGGACGTATTGGTCGTTTAGCTTTACGTCGTATTTACGCAACAAGCAGTGACGTTTTGGAAGTTGTTGCTATCAATGATTTAACATCACCAGACATGTTAGCACACTTATTAAAGTATGATACAGCTCATGGTCAATTCGATCACGAAGTATCAGCTACAGAAAACAGCATCGTTATCGATGGCAAGAACATTCCAGTTTATGCTGAATCAGATGCACGTAATATTCCTTGGGTTAAGAATGATGGCGTTGACTTAGTACTTGAAAGTACTGGTTTCTACACATCAGAAGAAAAATCACAAGCTCATCTTGATGCTGGTGCTAAAAAAGTTCTTATCTCAGCTCCTGCTGGCGCTGTTAAGACAGTTGTTTACGGTGTTAATGATGACACTATCACAGCTGACGACAACATCATCTCAGCTGCTTCATGTACAACAAACTGTTTAGCACCTTTAGCTAAAGCAGTTAACGATGCTTTCACAATCAAAGCTGGTACAATGACAACTGTTCATGCTTACACAGCTACACAAAAATTACAAGATGGTCCTGATCGTGGTGGAAACGTACGTGCTGCACGTGCTGCTGCTAACATCATCCCTCATTCAACTGGTGCTGCTAAAGCTCTTGGCTTAGTTGTTCCTGAATTAAAGGGTAAACTTGACGGACATGCACAACGTGTTCCAGTTATCACTGGTTCATTAACAGAATTAGTTGCAACTCTTGACAAAGAAGTTACAGCTGACGAAGTTAACGCTGCTGTTAAGAAAGTTACAGAAGGCAACCAATCATTCGGTTACAACGCTGACGAAATCGTTTCATCAGATATCATCGGTACAGAATTTGGTTCAGTATTTGATCCTACTCAAACACAAGTTGTTGGTAGTGGTGAAGGCCAAGTTGTTAAAGTTGTTGCTTGGTATGACAACGAATCAGGCTTTACAGCTCAAATGATCCGTACATTAGAAAAATTTGCTAGCTTAATCTAATTTCACTTTTGTGAACTTAGAAATGCGATAGCATTTTATAAGGCGGGAGGAGGTAAACTCCTTCCGTCTTTTTTTATGAAAATCTAGGAGGTTTGTCCACATGGCAAAACAAACAGTTGCAGATTTAAAAGATATTAAAGGCAAAAAAGTCTTAGTACGTGTTGACTTTAATGTACCAATCAAAGGCGGCGTTATCGGTGACGATAACCGTATCGTAGCTGCTTTACCAACAATCCAATACATCATCGACAATGGTGGCAAGGCTATCTTACTTTCTCACTTGGGCCGTATCAAGAGTGACGAAGACAAGAAAGAATTGACATTGAAACCAGTTGCTGCACGTCTTGGCGAATTATTAAACAAAGACGTTACTTTCGTTGCTTCAAACGAAGGTCAAGAATTAGAAACTGCTATCGATGCTATGACTGATGGCCAAGTATTAGTGATGGAAAACACTCGTTTCCAAGATATCGACAACGACTTTGGCAAACGCGAAAGTAAAAACGATCCTAAGTTGGGCGAATACTGGGCATCATTAGGCGACATGTTCGTCAACGACGCTTTCGGTACAGCTCACCGTGCTCACGCATCAAACGTTGGGATTGCAACAGCTATGAAAGCTAATAACAAACCTGCAGTTGCTGGTTACTTATTAGAAAAAGAAATCAAATTCTTGGGCGAAGCAGTTGACGCGCCAGAACGTCCATTTGTTGCTATCTTAGGTGGCGCAAAGGTTTCTGACAAGATTGGTGTTATCGAACATTTATTAGCTAAAGCTGACAAAGTTATTGTTGGTGGTGGTATGACTTATACTTTCTACGCTGCTAAAGGTTTATCAATTGGTAACTCATTAGTTGAAGAAGATAAGATCGAATTAGCTAAAGAATTAATCGAAAAAGCTGGCGACAAATTAGTATTGCCTGTTGATAACGTTGTTGCAGACGCATTCTCAAACGATGCTAAGACAGAAACTGTTGAAGGTAACATTCCTGATGGCTACATGGCATTAGATATCGGACCTAAAGCAATCGCTGACTTCGAAAATGTTCTTAAAGATGCTAAGACTGTTGTTTGGAACGGCCCTATGGGTGTGTTCGAAATGGACAACTTTGCTAAAGGTACATTGGCAATTGGCGAATTCTTAGGTAACTTATCAGGTGCTACAACAATCGTCGGTGGTGGCGATTCAACAGCCGCAGTTAAGAAATTAGGCGTTGGCGACAAGTTAACACATATTTCTACTGGTGGTGGCGCATCACTTGAATACCTAGAAGGTAAGACATTACCTGGTATCGCTGCTATTTCAGACAAATAATTTTAAATTAAGAGGAGATTTTCTCATGCGTAAACCAATCATTGCTGGTAACTGGAAAATGAACATGAACCCAACTCAAACAACTGAGTTCGTTAATGCTATCAAAGCCAACTTACCTAAGTTTGATCAAACAGAATCAGTTATCGGTGCACCTGCTGTTGACTTACCTGCTTTATTAGAAGCAGCTAAAGGCACAGACTTAAAAGTTGCTGCTGAAAACTGTTACTTCGAAGAAGCTGGTGCATTCACTGGCGAAACTTCACCAAAAACTTTGAATGAAATGGGTGTTGATTACGTCATCATCGGTCATTCAGAACGTCGTGATTACTTCCACGAAACTGATGAAGATATCAACAAAAAAGCACACGCAATCTTCAAAAACAACATGACACCTATCTTCTGTTGTGGTGAATCATTAGAAACTCGTGAAGCTGGCAAAGCTGAAGAATGGGTTTCAAACCAAGTAACAGAAGGTCTTAAAGGCCTTTCAGCTGACCAAGTTAGCTCAATGGTTATTGCTTACGAACCAATCTGGGCAATCGGTACTGGTAAAACTGCTTCTGCTGACCAAGCACAAGAAATCTGTGCTGTTGTTCGTCAAACAGTTGCTAAGTTATACGACCAAACAGTTGCTGACAAAGTTCGTATCCAATACGGTGGTTCAGTTAAACCTGCAAACGTTAAAGAAATCATGGGCAAAGAAGACATCGATGGTGGTTTAGTTGGTGGCGCAAGCATGGAACCTGCTTCATTCTTAGATCTTGTTCACTTTAACGACTAATTTTTCGCTCGTATGTATTTACGAATCACTAAAAATTAGCTAAAATAAGATGTGGGCTTTGCCTGACATCCAAAAAAGTGCTGGTGAATATCATCAGCCAAAAAAGGAGAAAATTACATGTCAATTATTACTGATATTTTAGGCCGCGAAGTCTTAGACTCACGTGGTAATCCTACTGTCGAAGTTGAAGTTTATACTGAAGATGGCGGCTTTGGTCGCGCAATCGTTCCTTCAGGTGCTTCAACTGGTGAACATGAAGCTGTTGAATTACGTGACGGCGACAAATCACGTTTTGGTGGCAAGGGTGTATTAAAGGCTGTTGAAAACGTAAATGGCCCTCTTGCTAAAGAAATCGTAGGTTTCGACACAACTGACCAACGCGGTATCGATGCTGCAATGATCAAGTTAGACGGTACTGAAAACAAAGGTAAATTAGGCGCTAACGCAATCTTAGGCGTTTCATTGGCTGCTGCACGTGCTGCTGCTGACGAATTAGGCTTACCATTGTACGAATACTTAGGCGGCCCTAACGCTCACGTATTACCAACACCAATGATGAACGTTATCAATGGTGGTGCTCACTCAGATAACAAAGTTGATTTCCAAGAATTCATGATCATGCCTGTTGGTGCTAAATCTGTACGCGAAGCTATCCGTATGGGTTCAGAAACTTTCCAAGCATTGAAGAGTCTTTTATCAGCTGACGGTAAAGTTACTTCTGTTGGTGATGAAGGTGGCTTCGCACCTGACTTCGCAAACAATGAAGAACCTTTACAATACTTGATCAAAGCTATCGAAAAAGCTGGTTACAAAGCTGGCGAAGATATCTCAATCGCTATCGATGTTGCTTCATCAGAATTATGGAACAACGAAGATAAGACATACAAATTACGTTGGTCAACTGGTGAAGAATTCACAACACCTGAATTCGTTAAATACCTTGAAGGCTTAGTTGCTAAATACCCAATCATTTCAATCGAAGATCCTATCGATGAAAACAACTGGGAAGACTGGGCATCAATCACTAAAGAACTTGGCGAAAAAGTTCAACTTGTTGGTGATGACTTCTTCGTAACAAACACTGATTACCTACGTAAAGGTATCAAGATGGGCGCTGCTAACTCAATTCTTGTTAAAGTTAACCAAATCGGTACATTAACAGAATCATTAGAAGCAATCGAAATGGCTAAAGAAGCTGGCTACACAGCTGTTGTTTCACATCGTTCAGGTGAAACTGAAGATACAACAATCGCTGACTTAGTTGTTGCTACAAACGCTGGCCAAATCAAGACAGGTTCAATGAGCCGTACTGATCGTTTAGCTAAGTACAACCAATTAATGCGTATTGAAGAACAATTAGGTGATACAGCTTCATACAAAGGTATCAACTCATTCTACAATATCAAAAAATAATAGGTGCGTTCGAGCCGTTTAGGCTTTGAGGATTAACCTAAAAACAGGCGTTACGGTGGTTTTCACCGTGACGCCTGTTTTGTAGTTAACCGGAAAAGACTGGTTCGAAAAGCCCGATGAATGCGTACAAGCTTGGTTAGATTTTGAGCATTAGCCTAGTGTTGTGAATAATCGGTGTAACCGATTGTTTGCAATACGTAGCTAAGCGCAGAAATTTTGCTTGAAAAGCATGTTAAGAAAGGGCATCTCATTACTGAGACGCCTTTTTTTATACTATCGTTGTAACCGTTTTAAATCAATGTCATAATAGAATTATCAAACATAAGTGAGGGTTAATTTAATGCATATCGAACATATTGGTTTATGGGTTCACGATTTAGAAGCAATGAAGGCTTTTTATCAAACGATGTTTCAAGCGACTGTGGGTGAGTTGTATGAGAACCACAAAAAAGGGTTCCAATCATACTTTTTAACTTTCGCAGATGGTGCGCGTTTAGAAATTATGCACCAAGATAGTGAACTAGCCGGCTTAGCAACTAGGGGCCAATTTGCGCACTTAGCGATGGCTGTTGGTAGTGAAACTGCAGTTGACCAATTAGTGGCTAAGTTTCAAGCACAAGGCTTACCATTGCTAAATGGCCCACGAGTAACAGGTGATGGTTATTACGAGGCAGTCGTTCAAGATCCAGAACAGAATTTAATTGAATTAACGGTTTAAGCCGACAAAAAAAGTTACTTCTAAGAGTAACTCTTTTTTGTTTGGTTAAGATTTTAAGCGATTAATTTCATCTTTGAGCGCTTGATTTTCTTTTTGTTTCTTTCGGTAACGCCAGTAGACGTAAGCCAGAATCAGTAGAATAAGTGTTAAACCTGCCAAGATGTAAGGCCAGTAGTCTGTTTCAGGCGTCAAGCTGACATCTTGTTGGTTCCACTTGGCCGCTGCTTGGCGGCTGATTGTAAAGTGACGTGTGAAGTGCCAGGTACGACCTTCTGAACGGACTGTTAAATCAAGCGTGTAACGGCCTGGTTTAAACCGATCATTAAGCGGTAGATAGAACTGCATAACCGAGTTTGGTGCAAATTGGACTTGCTTTTTCTCAGTTTGATAAAGCTTCGTCTTTTGGTTACGCTTGGTGACAAAAGCGTTTAATGAGGTTTGATTCTGGAACTTAGGTTGTACATTGCGAATATTGGCAATGATTTGGTTGGTCCCCATATGTTGACCAGTTTTGACAGCACCGAGTTTGAATTCTGGTGTGACACTTTGGTCATTGCTACGGGCAACTACTGCAACTGCATACGCAAACTTATTACGCACGCTAATCTGCTGTGTTGTTTTTGCTGTTGTTGGGACTTCAGTCGCGCTAATCCCACCAACTAATTGGCCTTTAAAAGCTTTATCAGGCGCTGTTAAGCGAATATTGACGACTTTTTGTTCATGAGCGGTTAACGTAATGTTCTTTTTGGCCGGTTTCAAATGTTTGCCCAACGGATATTTGAGTGTTTTATCCGATTGATTCACGTTATCGCTGTAATTGACGACGCCGTTAATATTGGTAGTCGCCGTGTTAGTTTGCACACGAACCTTAATTGGTTTGTCCTTATGATTAACTAATTTAATCTGGAGATCTTGTTGTTGCTTGGGTTGGACAACTAAATCAAAATAACTTAATTGTTTGTCGGCCTGATTGTCAGGCGGAATAATTGTCATCGCAAAATCTGCTACGGGTTGCGCGGCTTGAGTGGCTTGCGCGTGGGCGAAGAGGGCAATTAGGCCAAATAATAGGCCGATAACTAGTCTTTTAATTGTTGTCCGCATATTCAAAAACTCCTTTGTTAGCTATTTGGGCTAGCGATTAAAGTCCATGTGATATCTGATTGGTAATGTGCTTTGTCAGTTGGATTAACAGTTTTTGGTACGTGGAGGAAGATAGCATCACTATCTGTTCCTGATGTTGGTGCAGTGCCTAGGGTTGCTACAACGCTCCCGAAGGATGTCGCGCCACCTTTCATAAAGGTACTTGCTTGGTCGTTAACTTGAACCGTTTGATCGCTAGTCGTTGGTAAGGCAGCATCGCCCTTGTTAGCACCATCAATTGTGACGTTTGGTGTTTTAAACCAAATGTTAACGCCGGTTAAGACATCGGAAGCATCTGCGTCACTTGCGTCAGTAGTGCCAGCGTTAGCGAAATCTGTTTGGGCCACTTGTAGGTCCCAACCGTCTAATTTAGCTTGGCTACGATCATCTTGAATTGAAACAACATTACTAGTGGTAAGCGTGTTTACTGTGCCAATATGAGAGCCACTTTCCACCGCTGCTAAATCTTTGTCAGCTGAACGATCGATTTCATGGGAGCCGAAATGAAAGTCTGGAACAGCGGTAATCACTAATGGATTACTTTTTTCAGTGAAGACAACCGCTGCATCAGTCGTTTGTTTTTCAACTTCCGTAGGAGCTGCTTGGATTTGGCCTGCTGACAGAAGAGTTGTTGTTGCGAGTAGTGAGAATAAAGTTGTGCTAATCATTGTTTTTTTCATAGTAGGTCGCCTCTTTCTTAATGAGTAGAATAGTGGTTAATAATAGGAGCAATCCGCTAAGTTGATAATAGCGTATATCGGTAATACTGGTTTGTGGTAACCGTTGTGTTAATGGTGGTGCATATTCGAGTGGTGTCATGTGCCATTCGTTGTGAATGGTGCCCGCATTGTCGGGTGCGGCAATCAAAGGTGGTCGTGGTAGGGGGACGACCGGTAGCGTCTGCTGATTGCTAAATTGAATTGTCGCACTCGAACTAGCGGGCACAGCCTCTGCTCGAATCGGTGTGAATAATAGACTACCACCTAACAGAAAAGTGAAAAAATAGCGTTTATACATCGCCTCTAACCTCCTAACGATTTAATTGGGGGCAGTGATGAGCATTAATTCTAATTCAGCGGTATATGGGGTTGCGGTTTGTTTAGGACCAGCTGGAAATTGGGTTTGAACAGTTTCGTGGAGTAAATCCGTCAAATCCGTTTCATCTGCGCCGGGTTGAATCGGTGCATGAGCGGCCTTTGAATAGAGTTGTTGCGGTTGTCCGGCAACCAATGGTTTAGTGGTCTGATCCTTACGCCAAATTAGGGCATTATCGAGTGTGGCCTGACCAGCGGTAAAAGGTTGCTTGAGGTTGACCTGAACGGCCCAGTCTCCCCGGGTAGTGGCGCGTGGATCAGAGACAATCAGACTGGTATCTGCTGTCTTAGTATAGGGGTAGAGAGGACTTTGACTATTGGTAAGTGGGAGACTGCCAAAATTGAGGTGAGTTGGTGCTGCTAGAAAGCCTAGCTTACCAGCTGGAATATCCTTTAGAACCTTCCGAACAGGCGTTGTGAGCGCGTATGGTGCTGGGTAGTTAGCTTCGACAACAATCTGATTGGGCTGCGTTGGTAAATCAGATTCAAATTGATAGTCGAAAGCCTGGTTGGCAGCCGCTGCTTTAGCAGGGCCTTTTAATAATGATTGTCCCGCGGCGCTTAGAAAGTTCAGCGTGAGCTCACTGGCAGGAGTCGCGGTCCCATTTAAAGCAAATTTAAATTTCTGGGCATCATCGGTAGGGAGTCCACCAGTGTTGATAAGGGTGATGATTTCAGGTGGTAGTGGATCGTGCAAATGAAGTTGCGCAATATTTTGAGTAGAAGTGAGACTTTCAAATTTCGTTTTGAAAGTCGTGTCAGAACTGTTCGTTGTGTTAGTGGTGCCAATGGTGCTATCAAAGTGAACGAATGGATAAATCGTTTTGGTTTGATCCTTTTCAGTTAAACTGACGCCACGATAAATGGTGTGTGGGGATTGACTAGTTGTGTTTTCAAGGTTAAATTTAATGTTTTCAAATAGTCGGGTTGCGGCAACCGTATTGTTGTTGATAGTGACATCAGAATCGCCAATTGTAACGGGACTGTTGCTACCACTGAGGCCAAATAGGACAGATTGGTTAGTGGTTGTTTGATTATTAATAGTGACTTGACTGTCATCGCCAATTTTCATGTAAGAACCAGCACTCGCTAGTGGAATGAGCCCGTTGGCAATACTTTGCGCACCGATGATGGTGAGGTCAATAATACTGTTGTCACGGAAGTCATGCATAAGCGGTCGCGCACCTGAAACAGCTAAATATTGACCAAAAGTGGCTGATAGTTGACCACCAATATCCAATTTAAGACCATTGGCTTGGATGTTACGGATAAACGCATCTTTGGCGGTTAAGGTCATCTTAGAAGTGGTGTCGGTTGTCATTTGCATGATTGGATTACCACTTGAGGGGTTATAGATATAGGCAAAAATATCTTTACCAGCGTTTAAGTTAACCGAACTATTGTTAGTGGCACTTATTGGACTATCTTGAACATATGCACCGAAGACGTCTGAATTAGAAGCGAGTTTTATCGTACTATTCTTGTCCGCTGTAATGGGGCTTTTTTGTAGATAAGAGGTAAAGAGATTAGTGGTTGATTGAATATCGATTGTACTGTCCTGGGTTGCGGACATTGGTGATTGACTTTGTGCGTAATAATAAAGACTGCCTGCCAATTTCAAATTGACATGACCATTATTAGTGGCAGCAATTGTGCGGTTAGTCGTACCAGTTTGATAGAAGTTGTTGGCCTTTGTGACATTGATAGTACCACCATCTGAAGCAACTGCTTTGGAGCTACTTGATCCAGTGACACCGAAGATATGACCACCAGCATTGAGTGCTAAATTGGAACCAGACCCTTTTGATTCGATATTAATCTGAGGAATACCAGCGCCTGATGCCGGGAAAATAGCGTTGTTGGTTGTAATTGAAACTTTTGCACCACCGGAAACTTGAATACCGGGGGCAATACCATCAGTTGGGTTTTGATCAATTCGGATTAGGCCATAAGAGCCGCCACCGGCATGATTGATGGTCGTTGTCCCACCTCTAAAGTCTAACCGGCCTGTTTCAGCCAATTCTTGTGACCAAGTACCAGCAGTTTGGGTAATGGTATTGTTACCACTAAAGGCGATCACTCCCTGCATGAAATGAAGTGACTGCGCACTACTGTTGTATTCAACATTTTCGAGCAAGAGCGTACTACCATTTGCGTAAGACTCATTTGTTGGGTGACAGAGACCATAGTAGTTATTATTATTAATTCTTAGATTTGTAAATTTGATTGTTTTCTTTTGCATACCAGTTGAGCCGATGTACAGTTGTGTTGTTGGTGCTAGGACAGCAATATCAGCAATATTTAATAAATGGCGCTGTCCGGTCGTTGGATTGGTGCCATCGATGGTAATGTCTTGGGGATTATTTTTACCGATTTGAATTCTAGCAAGCAAGCTTTCGAGCACATTCAATGTGATATCAGCTGTTAGTTGGACGCTTTCGCCATTTTCTAAAGCCGCTTTTAATTCGGCTGCATTCGCAACGGGCGTGAGACCGGCTTTGACACCAGGATTTTGTGTCACAAGTGGTTTGATTGGTTCAACTGGCTCTTGCGGCGGTGTTTTAATCGGTTCTGATTCAGATTTCGCTGATTCTTCAGTTGTTGAGACGGATGACGATTCAGCGGATTGTATATTGCTTGGATCGTCTGGTTCAACGAGGACTGAAGATTGGGATTCACTTGGTGGGGCTGATGCTGATTCCTCAGCACGACTAACATGAATAGGGGATAGTAGTGCAGTCGATAGACTTAATAATAAGAGATACGAAACGGGGGTCTTCATCAGCATAGCCTCCTTGATTGATCTTATATCTTATAATAATCATAAATAATTGAAATTAATAAGTCAATAAATGTGATTCGGTGAGCAAAAATGATTGACGCCCGATATCAGATTTGAAAATGATAGCGCTGTTTGTTAGCCACCAAAACTGGTATAATAGGGATAATCAGATTCATCGGAGGAGTGATCATGATGAAAAAGGTAGATCGACAGACACGTATTGAACAGATTATTAATCAACAAGTGATAACAACCCAAGAAGAATTATTAGCAACATTAAGAGATGATGGTATTGACGCTACGCAAGCGACAATTTCACGTGATATTCGTGAAATGCAGATTGTTAAGGCCCGGGATGTGAACGGGGAATTGCGGTACACCGTTTTTCATGACGATGAACGGACGCAAGAACAACGGTTAAACGATAAGTTACGTGAAGTCGCCTTGACGATTACGCAGGTTCAGGTGATGAACGTGATTAAAACCGTGCCTAGTAACGGTAATCTACTAGCAGCGTTAATCGACGACTTAGGGTATGAGGATGTTGTTGGGACGCTTGCTGGGCATGATACAATTGTAGTTATCAGTCCTGATGAAGCACATGCGGCAGATTTAAATCAACGTTTTTCAGCACATTTAGCGGGAACTAACCGAAATTAACGACTAAAAATTAATTAAAGGGCGCCAATAAGTTAGGTATTAAGAACTAACTTATTGGCGCCCTTTTTTCAGGAGATTAGGTATTCGCAAAAGCTTATCTGATTGATTTGACCACTATTGAACAAACAATTCGCAATCGATAGTCTAAAAGCTGATTTTTAGCGGAATAAGCGCTTGGTTGTAAGCCTTATCAATTGACACTTGTTGTTTATCTTCTTAACATGAATAATATAAATAAATTTATGCAATGACATTTATTAGGAGGTTACTGATGGCACATTATCTAGAATTTGACCATGTTTCAAAGATTTATCGCGGTGGTAATAAGGCCGTTGATGACATTAGCTTCACAGTTGATCAAGGTGAATTCATTTGCCTAATTGGCACGTCTGGTTCCGGCAAAACAACGACAATGCGCATGATTAACCGGATGATTAATCCCACTCACGGCACAATTACACTGGATGGTAAATCGTTAGCGGACACGGATCCCGTTAAACTACGGCGCAAAATTGGCTATGTCATTCAAAATATCGGATTGATGCCCCATATGACAATTCGTGACAATATTACAATCGTGCCCAAACTGTTGAAATGGTCCGATGAAGACCGTGAAAAAAAGGCACAGGAATTATTAAAACTGGTAGAATTACCTGCTGATTTTTTAGATCGTTATCCAAGTCAATTATCAGGTGGTCAACAACAGCGAATCGGTGTTATCCGAGCGTTGGCTGCTGGGCAGGATATTATTTTAATGGACGAACCATTTGGCGCACTTGATCCGATTACACGAGAAGCACTCCAAGATCTTGTTAAACAACTCCAAGTTGAAATGGGGAAAACAGTGATTTTTGTAACCCATGATATGGACGAAGCACTCAAATTATCATCACGAATTGCGATTATGGATGGTGGCAAAATCATTCAATATGGCACGCCTAATGAGATTTTACGACAACCAGCCAACGATTTTGTTAAGGACTTAATCGGTCACGATCGGTTATTGGAAGCTAAACCAAATGTCGAAACTGTTGGGCAAATTATGCTGAAGACACCGGTCACGATTACGCCAGATCAATCACTGAGTTCTGCGATTAAATTAATGCGGCAACGACGGGTTGATACGTTGTTAGTCGTTGACGACCAACAGCTGCTTCAAGGGTTAGTGGATTTGGAAAATATTGACCATCATTACAAAGATGCTGGTACCGTTCAAGATATCATGTCGACGAAGGTCAACTTTGTGAATCAAACCGATCTGGTCCGCGATACAATCGAACGGATATTGAAGCGTGGTTGGAAGTACGTGCCCGTTGTCGATGATGACCATCGCTTAGTGGGGATTGTTACGCGGACAGCGCTTGTCGATGTCGTTTACGACGCCGTTTGGGGCGATGACGAGCCAGACAATGCAACAGACTAAAGGAGGCCAGAGCAATGCTTAATTTTTTAAATCAAAATGGGGCCGACTTGCTAATTAAAACGTGGGAGCAACTTTACATCTCGGCCATCGCGTTATTGTTAGGGGCATTAGTTGCAGTACCGCTCGGGATTGCCTTAACGCGTGTTCCGAAGACGGCTAAAGTCGTGATTGCGATAGCTAGCATGCTCCAGACGGTGCCGTCTTTGGCGCTGTTAGCGTTAATGATTCCGCTACTCGGGATTGGGAAAGTACCAGCGATTGTGGCCTTGTTTATCTATTCGTTATTACCGATTTTACGCAATACCTATATTGGCATGAACGATGTCGATCCGGTGTTAAAAGATAGTGCTAAAGGGATGGGGATGACGCCACTCCAATCAATCATGCAAGTGGAAGTCCCGATGGCAATGCCAGTCATCATGTCCGGTATTCGGTTATCGGCGGTTTACGTCATCGCTTGGGCGACACTAGCGTCATATATTGGTGCCGGTGGCCTCGGCGATTTCATCTTCAATGGCTTAAACCTATTTAAGCCAGACTTAATCATCGGCGGGACAATTCCGGTGACGATTTTAGCCTTGTTGGTTGATTTCTTACTTGGTCGTCTTGAAAAAAGAATGACACCCGTTGCCATTCGCTAAAGGAGGTCGCTATGTTGAAAAGATTAAAGAAAATCACAGTCTTAACGCTGCTTGGTGGCTGCCTTTTGCTATTAGGCAGTTGCGGGTTGCCCGGTCTTGGTGGCTCGGCGAAGGACACGATTCGGATTAGTTCCCAAAGTACGACGGAATCCCAAATTTTAGCCAATATCGTCAGTCAATTGATTGCGCATGAAACGGATAACAAGGTCGAATTGGTTAATAACCTGGGTTCTTCAACGGTGACGCACGAATCGTTAATCCGCGGCGATGCGGATATTGCAACGAGTCGTTATGCAGGAACCGAGATCACTGGGACGTTAAAAATGAAACCAACGAAGGATCCCAAAAAGGCGCAAACAATTGTGAAGCGCGAATTTAAAGACCGTTACCAACAAACGTGGTTTCCAACGTATGGCTTTGCCGATACGTACGCCTTCATGGTGACGCAGCAAATGGCTAAAAAATACCATCTTGAAACGGTCAGCGATTTGGGCCGGGTGGCTAAGCAATTAACCGCTGGCGTTGACTCGGTGTGGGTCAACCATGAAGGGGATGGCTACCAAGAATTCAAGCAAACTTACGGCTACGATTTTAAGAAGGTAGCGCCAATGCAAATTGGCTTAGTCTATAGCGCACTTGCGGCCGGTAAAATGGACGTCGTTTTAGGGTATTCGACTGATGGGCGGATTAAGAGTTACAACCTGAAGGTCTTAAAGGATGACCGGCACTTTTTCCCACCATACGATGCCAGTCTAGTGGCTACCGATCAGATTTTAAAACAACATCCAGAACTGAAACCACTCTTAAACCGGTTATCCGGGCAAATCAATCTTGATACGATGCAAACGCTCAACTACAAAGTGGATAACGACTTGCTAGAACCCGCTGTGGTGGCTAAGCAATTCTTGACGCAACATGATTACTTTAAGAAAGGAGCCAACAAATGACGCATTTAAACACGTGGCAACAGCTACTTTATTATTTCCAACATAATGGTGGTTACGTTTTAAGCCAATTTAACCGGCACTTCTTAATTTCAATCTATGGGGTGTTACTAGCGGCCATCATTGGAATTCCGATTGGGATTTTGATTGCGCATCGTAAAAAAATGAGCGATGTGGTAATCGGTATTGCCAACGTTATTCAAACGGTGCCGTCGTTAGCGATGTTATCGATCATCATGTTAGGGTTAGGCTTAGGCACTAATACGGTGATTATGACGGTCTTTTTATACTCGTTATTACCAATTATCAAAAATACGTATACCGGGATGATTAATGTCTCACCAAATATTCTGGATTCCGGTCTGGGGATGGGGATGACCAAGTGGCAATTATTGACGATGGTTGAATTACCCCTGTCCTTAGCTGTGATTATGGCGGGGATTCGTAATGCGCTTGTAGTCGCAATCGGGATCACCGCGATTGGCTCATTTGTCGGCGCCGGTGGTTTGGGCGATATTATCATTCGAGGGACGAACGCGACCGACGGCGGTGCGCTGATTTTAGCCGGGGCCTTGCCAACAGCTTTGATGGCAATTATCGCCGATCTCGTTTTAGGGTTCATTCAACGCCGTTTAGAAGCACCACAAGCACATCATTAAAAGCGCTAAAAAAGGAGCCAAGACAAAAGTAAATTTTGTCTTGGCTCCTTTTTGGATATTCGAATTTTAACAGTCTAAACGTGTTCTATCAGTCATCTCCTTGCGGTTAACGCCGAATGTCAATCCTCAGAAGATGCCCAACTGATGGTTGGTTATGAAAGATAAGGTTCAAATGCATCAGGAACTGGGGCTGTGACGGTTCGGGGTTGATCCGTGTAAGGTTCTGTATACCGCAACGTCTGACCGTGTAGTAAGAGCCGCGGTGTTGTATCCGTCGGGTTATAGAGTGGATCACCTAGAATTGGATGACCAATACTAGCCAAGTGGACGCGAATTTGGTGAGTTCGGCCAGTTTCAAGGTCGACCGCTAATACTGCAGTTGCGCCCTTCCGACTTAAAACGCGGTAGTGGGTAATCGCCGATAAACCGTTGATGTAATCAACACAACGTTGACGATCATTTTCCGGGTCGACACCGATGGGGGAATTAATTGTGGCGTGTTCTGCTAATTCGTGTTCGGGATCATTGACGATAGCAATGTACTGGCGGGCCATCTTTTTTTGACTGAGTTGACGGTTTAAAATTCCGATAACAATCGGCGTTTTGCCAATCAATAAGACGCCGCTAGTGGCTTCGTCAATGCGGTGGACCATGTAGGCTTTTTTCCCTTGTTGGGCGAGATAAAAGGCGACTTGATTCATTAATGTCCCGTTTTCGCCAGGGCGGTTGGGATGGGTTTTAATACCAGCAGGCTTGTTGACGATCAATAAATCGTCGCTTTCAAATAAAACACTGAATGATTGTGTCGCATCTAGTTCGTAGTTTTGAACTTTGACGGACACTTCTGAAAAATTCAGCGTGATTTCATCGCCAGATTCTACGTTGCGGTTAAACGCGCGGTATTGTCCGTTGACGAGTATTTCACGATTAATCCGCAAGAAGTGTTGCATTTTTTGCGGCACTAACCAGTGATTGAGAAGTCCGCGGACTGACATCGGACTAAAGTCTGTTTCTAAAGTTACTTTTTTTGGTAAATTATCATCAGAGTAAACCACCTTCAAGCTACCAGTTTAGCGAATTTAGCACTAAAAGTAAATTTTAAAAGATTATTAATGTCAACGCACTGGCATAAGGGGCGTACTGGAATATGCTACAATATAACAAAGTACGATGTAAATTGATTAAAAGAGGGATTGTATGAATAAGCAGGATTCGCCGATTTGGTTGGCGATTAAACGTTTTTTTAAACGGGCGTGGCGAGTCGTGAAGTATGTTTGGTATCGACTGCAATTAACGCGATGGTTGATTTTGGGCATATTACTTTTAGTATTTTTCATGAGTAGCTACTTAACCTTTAAAGCAAAAACGGCTAACGTTGGGGAAATTAAGGCCAACTTACAAACATCAACAACACTTTATGATAAAAAAGATGCGCGGGCGGGCACCTTATACACCCAAAAAGGGACGTACGTTGAATTAGATAAAATTTCACCTGAGATTCAAAATGCGGTGATTTCGACGGAAGATCGCTCCTTCTATACGAATCCAGGCTTTAGCGTCAAGGGCTTGGCCCGCGCCGCTGTTAACTTAGTGATTCATCATGGTCAGATTACCGGTGGGGGGAGTACGTTGACCCAGCAGCTCGCCAAAAATGCGAAGTTGAGTCAGAAGCAGACTTTTTCACGGAAGTTTGAAGAACTTTTCCTAGCGGTTCAAATTACGAAGACTTACTCTAAAAAAGATATTTTGGCGATGTATTTAAATAATGCCTACTTCGGTAACGGGGTGTGGGGCGTTCAAGATGCTTCTAGACGGTACTTCGGTAAAAACGCTAGCGAATTAGATGCTAGTGAAGCGGCTGTGATTGCTGCTATGCTCCGAAGCCCAAGTTACTATAATCCGGCTGATCATTTGGATAACGCCACATCACGGCGGAATTTAATTCTCGGTCTGATGGTTGATAATGGTAAATTGACTGAGAGTCAAGCCAAGGCAGCCAAGAGTGAAACATTGGTCGTTAAAAATACCTTGGAACAAAACGATAGTTACAAATACCCTTACTACTTTGATGAAGTTGTGAATGAAGCTGTTAAGCGGTTTGGTCTCAAGGAAGAAGATCTTGTTAAAAACGGCTATAAGATTTATACCGCACTCGATCAATCACAACAAAGCAAGATGGAAAATACCTTCGAGCAAAATTGGTTGTTCCCAGACAATGCGGCTGATGGCACCTTAGTGCAAGGCAGCTCCATTGCCATTGATCCGAAAACAGGTGGTGTGTCGGCCGTTGTTGGTGGGCGCGGCGATTACACGATTCGCGGTTATAGTCGAATCACTCAGATGAAACGACAACCGGGATCGACGATTAAACCGTTGGCGGTTTATACACCAGCGTTAGAAGATGGCTATCACTACGATTCTTCTCTTCAAGATAAGAAGAAGAGTTACGGAACTAATAAATATACGCCAACCAACCCAGACAATGTTTATACCGGTTCGATGCCGATGTATCAAGCGGTGGCTAACAGTACGAATGCGCCTGCTGTTTGGTTGTTAAATCAAATCGGGCTTAAACGCGGGATTAAGTCGGTGGAAGATTTCGGCATTTCAGTGCCTAAGAGTGACCAAAATCTAGCGATGGCCCTTGGTGGTTGGCAAGGTGGGGTTTCACCTTATCAAATGGCGAGTGCTTATACAGCTTTTGCTAATAACGGGGAACTTTCCGAGACCCACTTTATTCGAAAGATTGTGGATGCCAGTGGTGCCGTTATTGTTGATAACACGACACCATCGAAATCGCGAATCATGAGCAAGAAGACCTCTAAAGAAATGACCAGCATGATGTTGGGTGTTTATAACAGTGGGACTGGTCGATATGCCAAACCAGATGGCTATCAAGTCGCTGGTAAGTCTGGTAGTACCGAAGTACCTGACAGTTACGGTTATGGGACGAAGGATCAATGGTTAATCGGTTATACGCCGGATATTGTGGTTGCGACTTGGATGGGCTATGATAAGACGGATCAAGAACACTTTATGAAAAATACCAGTATCGACGGCCTAGCGCCGATTTTTAAATATGAAATGCAACAGTTATTACCAACGACGGCCCAAACCAACTTTGATACAGAAGACGCCCAATCGATGGCTAAAAAAGAAGACGATCAGGATTCTGATAAGGTTGTCAATTCGCTTCAATCTGGAATTAAAGATGGTGTAAATAAAGCGAAAGAAACGGTCAATCAATGGTATAATAACTTGAAAGGTTTTTTTAATTAAATTCATGTAAGGGAGTCACTACTATGACAGTCAATATTTATGATGATGCTAACCAAATGGCAACTAATTTACAAACATTACCACAATTTTTAGGCTTGCAAAATGCTTTTGCAGCACTTAAGAAGGATGATATTGCCTTCACAATGTTCAAGAAATTCCAAACACAACAAATGACTTTACAACAAAAACAAATGCAAGGTGAAGAATTAACGGATGACGAAATCCAAGAAATTCAAGAACTTGCTCAAAAAATCGGTGATATCGATGCCATCAAGAACTTGATGGAACAAGAACGCCAATTAAGCCAATTGATGGATGAATTAAATCAAATCATCTCAAAACCAATTGCTGATATCTACCAAGGCTAAACCGTATTTTTTAAGAGAAGTATCGAGTCGCAAATCGCGAACTCGATGCTTCTTTTTTTAGTGGGAAGGCGCCTTTCTAAGCCTTAGTTGCAATGCTATAATAAGACATATTACTAAAATGGGGGATAACGATCATGAAATTTATTCACGCGGCTGATGCGCATATTGATAGTCCGTTTGTGGGACTAAAAAAAGCGTCAACCAATTTATGGACGACGATTCACGAATCAACTTTTACCGCCTTTGAAAAATTAGTGCAGACTGCCATTGATGAAGCTGTTGATTTTGTTTTATTAGTGGGTGATTCATTTGATCAAGAGGCCCAGAGTTTGCAGGTCCAAAACTTTTTGAAACAACAATTTGAACGCTTAAACGCTGTTGAAATCCCAGTTTATCTCAGTTACGGGAATCATGATTACTGGGATCCCAATCAAATTCATTTCGATTTTCCGAAAAACGTCCATGTTTTTACAACGGCTGTTGAAGCTAAAACACTAACAACTAAAGCGCAAGAAACGGTCACGATTGTTGGTTTTAGTTACGGGCAACGGTGGTTAGAAACGGATCAAACGACACAATTTCCACCACGAGCTGCCACGACTTATACAATTGGGACTTTGCATGGTAGCCAGAGTACGGCATCTGATGCGGATCATTACGCACCGTTTACGTTAAGTGAACTCAACCAACTACAATATGATTATTGGGCACTAGGACATATTCATAAACGCCAAATCTTACAAGAACGGCCTTATGTGATTTACCCGGGTAATTTACAAGGCCGGCATAAGAACGAACCTGGTGAAAAGGGTTTTTATTTAGTGACAGCTCAAGCCGGTCAATTCGAGCTTGAATTTAAACCGACGACGGTGATTGAATGGCAACGTCAACGATTTGAAATCCCTGAAAATCCAAGCTTGAATCAATTGCAAGAAGCGTTGAGTCAGCAATTAGCACAGAGTGAAACGGCGAGTTTGGTGGCTTTGGAATTGACGCACGCTGAACGGTTATCGAGTGATTTGATTCAACGTGTCAATAATGGCGAATTACTCGTTTATTTACAAGCAGCCCTTGAGTCTAGCGCTGTCATGCATTGGCCATACGCGCTTAAACTACAGTTTGCGGCCCAACAACAATTTAGCCAGATTGATCAGGCCTATTGGCAAGCGGCGGCTGATAAGATCTTTACGCCAGATTACATCTTGGAAAAGGCCCAACCGCTTCTGAAAGAAAAATTCATCCGAGAAGCACTCGAAGAACCCGATTTTCAAGAGGATTTGAAGACCGCGGCCGAAACGATTCTACAAGAAAAGAAGCTGGAGGACTAAGCATGCGGATTAAAACAATTAACATCTTTGGCTTTGGTAAGTGGCACGATCAAACAATTGATTTACAAACCGATTACCAGGTTTTATACGGTCAAAATGAAGCTGGTAAATCAACCATCACGGCTTTTATCAAAGGCGTTTTGTTTGGTTTTGCAACTGGTAAGCAAAAGTATGAACAATACCTCCCTAAAAGTGGCGCGCAGTATGGTGGCGAGTTAATCGTTGACCACCACGATCGCGAGATTACGATTCGGCGGGTTGCTGGTAAAGCCGGTGGCGAGGTAACCATTATTGATCAGGGCAAGGAGTTTGGTGCGGATTATTTGAACCAATTGATTGCGCCCGCAGACAAAGCCCTCTTTACGCAAATTTTTGAGACCAATCAACAGGATCTAAATCAGATTTTTGGGCTAACTGCCGATGATTTTATGCAACATCTTTTAACGATTGGTGCGGTTGGTAGTCATGAATGGCTTGCTTTTGAAGCTAGCTTAGATAAGGCTAGTCAGCAAATCTATAAACCATCCGGACGCAAGTGGCCACTTAATAAGGCCTTAAAGCAGTATCCGGAAATTGAACAGGCTGTTAGCCAGGCTAAAGCGGCTAATCAGCAATACGAAAGCAACGACCAACAATTACAACAGGCGCTTCAGACGCTGAAGCAAGATCAGGCAGCACTAGCTGAAGTTCAGGGACAAAAAAACCAGCAGCAACAATTACTAGAACGCTGGCCGAAGTATGTAGAATGGCAGGCTTTACAAGCATCCTTAGCGACAACGCAGCCTTTTGATAGCACTTTGTATGCGCAATATCAAAAAATCGAAGAACAACGCCAAGAATCTCAAGCAGCATTAGCGGATGCTCAGCAAGCTGTGGCGACGATTCAAGAAACGCTTGATCAAACGGGAGAATTCCGGTTCTATCAAACACACCAAGCTGAAATTGATGGGTTACTGGAGCAATGGTCAACACGGCAAAAGCAAGCGCAACAGTTAGCCTTGCAACAAACACAGTTGACGCAGTTGACGAGCGAACAAGCGGCATTAGCTGCTAAGTATCAATGGCCGACGACTGAAACATTACCAACTGTTTTAAGCGCCGACCAGCTAGAACAGTTACAAGTTGCCAATACCACCTACGAACAAACGCAAACGACCAACCGCGTTTTAACGGATCAATTAACAACCTTGACTGACCAGGTGGCTGAACAAGAACAATTAGTCACCATTTTAGAAACACCCGCGGAAGTTGCTAGTCCAACACCGATGAGCAATATTTGTTTAGGATTAGGGGTTGTTGGTTTATTAGGCATCTTTTTACCGGGGGGCTTGAAAGCAATTGCTTTGTTAGGACTCGGGTTACTTGGCTATGGGTTATACACCAAGTATCAAGGGCAACAAAAACAAACGGCTGATACAACCCAAAAGGCGCAGTGGCAACAAGCACTCGCTAAACTCGATCAGTTACAAGCCGACCTTCAGGAAAAACAAACAGCACTTGCAGATGGGCAGCAGGCTTTAAGCACAAGTCAACAACAAGTCGCTACGCTTTTAAGCACGAATGGTTATCCGAACGAAGCAACGGTGACACAAGTTATGAACCAACAAGATGCCTTGGCGCGGATGCAACACTTACAAGCATTAATTGCCCAACAAAGTGCTGAGATTAACGCGAGCCAAGCTGACTTAACTGATTATTTTGAACAGTTTGCGTTTGCGCACGATTGGCTAGGGGCGCTTCAAGGCGAACCACTGCATAATTTGGCGCAAATTGAACAATTTAAGGATCGACTTGATCAATTGAAACAAGCTCTCGCACAAGATAATGAACGCTATGAATATCAACAACAACAAGTGACACGCTTGCAAAGACAAGACCAAGAACGACAAGCCCAACAAGCTGACTTGCTTGAAAAAGCCCAGCTCAAAACGGCCGCTGAACTAGCGCAATGTGCAGCTGCTGAACAGCAACGCCAAGTGCAACAACAACGTCAAATAGATCTTGAACATGAATTGACAAGTTATTTGCCACAATTACAAGCTTTTGAGGACCAAGCAGCCCTCGAAACGGCAATTGCACAATTAACGCAACAAACGGCGACGTTAACGGCAGCAATTCAAACACAACAACAGACGATTGCCGAGTTACAAGTTGTTCAGCAAAAGTTAGTTGATAGCGATGCTTATCAACGACAAAAGCAAGCACAATTAAACGCTGAAGCCGACATTATCGGTTTAGCACAGGATTGGTTGGCCAAACAATTGGCAATCGATTGGATTCAAGCGACCCTAACAGCAGCTTCACAAGAACGATTCCCACGTTTATTAGCAAAAGCTACGCAATACTTTGCAATTCTAACGCAGAATCGGTATATTGAAATTACTTTCGAAGCGGCAACTTTAACTGTCCTTCGACAAGACCAGGTTCTATTTGAAGTCGGCGAACTTTCACAAGGAACGGCAGAGCAATTATACATTGCATTACGTTTTGCGTTTGCAGAAGAGATTGCCGATGTTGTCTCACTACCATTATTGGTAGATGACGGGTTCGTCAATTTCGATGATCAACGGCAAGCAGCGGTTTGGCAATTATTGCAAAATCTCAGCGGCGCACATCAAGTGATTTACTTGACGGCTAATCCGCGAACTGAGGCCGCCTTTGGCACGGAACACTGGTTAAACTTAGAGAAGGTAGGGTTAGCAAATGACGACTAAAAAGCTATTTGATTACCAAAATGATGAAAACTTAGCGCTATTTGTTTTAATTAAAGCAGCGGATGTCAGAGTTGCTAAAAACGGCAAGCAATTTATTGCCTTCACATTCCAAGATCAATCCGGACAAATTAGTGGTAAGTATTGGGATGCTTCTGATGAAGACGTGGCCTTATTTACACCGGGGAAGATTATTCATCTCCAAGGTAAACGGGAACTTTATCAAAGTAATCCGCAAATTAAGATTTATAAACTTCGGTTAGCGACTGAAGAGGAACCGCAGGTCATTGAACAATTTATCCAAAAAGCACCGGTACAAACGGCCGATATGGAAGAAGAAATTAGCCAAGTGCTTTTTGAAATTACCAATCCTAATTGGCAACGATTGGTGCGCCACTTGATTCAAAAGCATCAAGCGGACTTCTTCAGTTTTCCAGCGGCCAAGACTAACCACCACGCTTTTGCGGGCGGGCTAGCCTACCATACGTTATCGATGTTGCGACTAGCTAAAACAATTGCCGCCCAATACCCACAAATTGATGCGGCGTTATTGTATTCAGGGGTCTTGTTGCATGATTTAGGGAAGACGCTTGAATTATCGGGGCCGGTTTCAACGGAATACACAGTGCGCGGGAATTTAATCGGGCACATTGTGTTAGTTGATGAAGAAATCGTTAAGGCTTGTGAGACGCTAAAAATCGACATCAATAGTGAAGATATGTTAGTGCTGAGACATGTTGTCTTAGCTCATCACGGTTTAATGGAATATGGTTCACCAGTGCGACCACAAATTTTGGAAGCAGAAGTACTCCATCAAATCGATGAAATGGATGCTAGCATTACGATGATGACCCAATCCTTGCAACATGCAGAAGCGGGGCAGTATACTGAACGGCTCTTTGCAATGGATGGACGTCATTTCTACCGACCAGTTAATGATCAACAATTAACAAAGGATTAATTAAAAAAAGAGCCTCAACCAAACAGTAATCTGTTTGATTGAGGCTCTTTTTAGATGTGCTTATTTTGATGATGATTTAGCTGATGATTTCTTAGCGTTAACGCCGTAGCTTGAAAGGATATCTGATAAATCTTTATCCTTGATTGTTACGTCGGCTTTCTTAAGAACCTTCGTGTAAACCTTAGCCATCACTGTTTGATCATTAGCCCACTTAGCATAAACTTGGTTAGTTAATGTCTTCTTGTGATCAGCCATCTTACCTTTACCAGGGTTCTTGATCATGCGGATAACGTGGTAACCATATGATGTCTTAACAGGTGTTGTTGTGTATTCGTTTGTCTTCAACTTGAAGGCAGCTGTTTTGAATGTTGAATCTAATGATGTATCTGTGCTATCAAAGACAGGTAATTTACCGCCGTCTTTCTTAGTACCAGTATCTGTTGAGTACTTCTTAGCTAAAGCAGTGAAGTTTTTAGTTGAGTTGTCTTTCTTAAGTTCAGAAATAACTGTTTCAGCAGTATCTTTCTTTTCAACTAAGATATGTTGTACTTCAACTTTTGGTTCGTATGTTTTCCATTGTTTCTTCAAATCAGCGTTTGTAACTTTTTTGTTAGCTTTTAAAGCAGCGTTAGCTAACATTTGAGTTGTGATTTGGTTTTTGAATGAAGATGTTGTTAAACCACTTTGTGCAAGTACTGAAGTGAAAGATGAACCGTATTGTTTCTTGTAAGTATTGTAAGTCTTGTCGATTTTCTTAGTAAGACTCTTGCTACCGTATTGTTCTTGAAGTGCTTTTTGCAAGATCATTTGTTGTACTTGTTGCTTGCCGGCAGAAGTTTCCTTAATTTCTTTGTAGAATTCGTCTTGAGTGACTTTACCACCCTTAAGAGTTGCGATAGTGTTGCTTCCACAACCTGCTAATGTAACTACCATTAATAGACTGGCAGCGGCTAATAGCCATTTTTTCATCATATGACACATCCTTATAAATTATTGTAAATACGATTAATACCGTGAATTCATCAATTAATATAACACATAAACCCGCTGAATTAAATCCGAGAGCGAAAATTTCACAGAACCTTCAAATTTAGCTTTTTTATGAATACGTCCGTGAAAGGTTGATAAACTGCGTTATAGCGCCTTTAAATCGTCCGTAAGGCGTTTGATTGATTCTGAAATTTGTGCAACCCGGGGTTGAGCTTCAAACGAAAAAGTTTGAACAGCATCGCTGATATCAGCGAGTGAATCAACAGCTGTTGTTTTGATTTCGTTAGACAGTTGACCGGCCGTGTTTTGTAAATCGACAGCGCTACTTTGAACAGTTTGTGCTTGCATGGTAACGTCGGTTAAATAATGGCTGATTGCTTGTTGACGTTCTAAGCCCGTTTTTTTAGCGGTTAGTAACGCATAGGTTGTGCCAAGAAGGCCACCAATCAGTAATCCTTTTGAAAATGACATCGTTAAGCCTCCAATTGTTGCTTAATCGCGTCAGCAATCGTTTGTAACTTCTCTGGTGTATAATCCGCTGAGTTATCAGCAAATTGCATTGAGAAGCCGTCTGCTGCCGTGTAACGAGGGAGTAGGTGGATATGAGAATGGAAAACGGATTGGTAAGCAACCTCACCGTTATTATTACAAATATTCATCCCTTTAATCGCGGGATTGCTGGCCTTGATTGCATTCGCAATCTTGGGTACTCGGCTGAAAACCGCAGCAGCTAAGTCGGCGTCATATTCGAAAATATTGGCAACATGTTGCTTTGGAATGACCAAGGTGTGACCGGGTGTGGTCTGGGTGATATCGAGAAATGCTTTGACAACATCATCTTCATAGACGACAGTGCTCGGAATTTCTTGACGAACAATTTTACAAAAAATACAATCATCCATATAATTAAATACCTACTTTCTATAAGGTTGTGGCGCTGTATACGGTTAATGCTATCATAATAACGCGTTTTCTGCTACTAAATCACGGTCAATTGAGTGAATCGTTCGTTAAAAATGAAAGGGTTTGTTAAAATTAATAATTGATGATAAACTTCGTGTTAAGTGTTTGTCAGAAAAGGGTATCAACTAATTTTTAATTTAAATGAATGAGGCAAGTTAAATGAGTTTAGAAATTAAGCAATTAACGGGTGGTTACGCCCACGTACCAGTGCTCCAAGAAGTGAGTTTTACAGTTCCCAATCAACAGGTTGTCGGCTTGATTGGCTTAAATGGGGCTGGTAAATCAACGACCATTAAACATATTATCGGATTATTAACGCCACAAAAGGGTACGATTACGCTCAATGGTGTCACGTTGCAATCCAATCCGGATCAATACCGCCAAAGCATGGCTTACGTGCCGGAAACGCCAGTTCTTTACCCCGAGTTAACATTACGGGAACATCTAGAACTAACGATGATGGCTTACGATTTAGATTTTGAGAAGACTTGGGCTAAAGCGATGGTGTTATTGAAGAAGTTCCGACTCGACAATAAGTTGGACTGGTTCCCAGTTCATTTTTCAAAAGGGATGCGTCAAAAAGTGATGATTGTCAACGCCTTTATGACTGATGCCGATTTATTCATCATTGATGAACCTTTTACAGGTCTTGATCCACTCGCCATTCACGATTTATTGGACATTATTGCTGATAAAAAGGCGGCGGGGGCGGCTATTTTGATGTCGACCCATATTTTGGCCACGGCGCAACAATACGCCGATTCTTTTGTCCTATTGAATCAAGGCAAGGTCCGAACAACTGGGACGCTTGAAGAACTGAAAGCAGAATTTAACATGGCAGATGCAAACTTAGATGATATCTATTTGCAAATGACGAAAGAAGGTTAATGATGCGACAGTTATGGCAAAAACGTGTTCGGCAACATATTCAAGAACAAGTTAAATATCTCAAACTGGTTTTTAACGACCATTTCGTCTTAGCTTTAATTTTCCTATTGGGCGCATTAGGCTATACGTATGCTAATGCCGTCAAAGGTTTGGATCCTAAAGCGTGGTGGCTGAAATTGCTATTGAGTCTCGTCTTATTAGCGGCAGTTAGCTTTGGGCGCTTTGCAACATTACTTAAAGAAGCGGATAGTGTTTTCTTATTACCTAAGGAAAGTGATTTACCTGTTTATTTAAAAGCGGCGCGGGGTTACAGTGCCTGGCTGCCGGTGATTTTTACCGGGCTAGTAACGGGGCTAATTGCACCAACCCTGCTGATTACTAAATCCGTACCGAGCTGGCAATTACTCCTAGTGTGGGCCACATTAATCGCGATTAAAGATCGCCGCTTTTCAAATCAATTATTGAATTGGTACCAGATAGATGCCAAGTTACCTAAGATTGTTTGGTTACTAGTTGATTGGTTGTTAATCGGTAGTCAACTCTTTAGCGGCTGGGCAATCGCTGGGGTTTTAATCGCAATCGGCTTGGCTTATTATCAACGACGTCAATTGACAACTATTCAACAGACAACATTGTTTGATTGGTTGGCAGCGGTCAGCGCAGAAGATTCTAGAATGGGGCGCATTTATCGCTTATACAACCTCTTTACAGATGTACCGGGGTTAAATAGTCAGGTCAAACGGCGCCGTTACTTAGATTGGCTATTGCCAGTTGCTAAGCGTAGTGGTAATCCATATTTGTATCTCTACACACGTGGTTTTATTCGCGGGACTGAGTTTAGCGGATTGTACGTTCGCCTAGTGGTTTTAGGAGGCATCATTCTATGCTTCAGCCATCTGTGGTGGTTGAGCTTAGCGTTAGGCTTGTTATTGATCTACTTAGTTGGCTTCCAGTTACTGCCGTTTTATACTCAATATGAACAAATTATTTTTACCCATCTATATCCGATTGCTAAGCAAGCTCGCGTGAAAGCTTTCCAACAACTGTTATTAGGTTTATTATTGTGCCAAGCCATCTTGTTTAGCGTGATACTGCTAGTGACGATGGGCTTGGACCTCCAAGTTGGGTTAAGTGTTCTGGCGTTATTCGCCTTAGTTGGTGTTTTTGTTCAGTTCTATTTACCACAACGATTAGTTAAATAATCCCGAATTCAAAGGGGTGCCTACTTGACGTAGCACGTGTGCTTATTATATGATACTGGTAGTTAAAAATCAGTTGAAGCAACGCGGTGCCACGGGGTAGGCACCTTATTTTATTGTAAAGGAGTCGGGTGGATGAATTTCGACTTAGATACCGGTTGGCAAGTACGTTCAGCTGGTGGTGATACGGGTGCCGCTTATTTAGGCGTCCGTGCATCAGAGAAGATATTTTTAAAACGAAATACGTCGCCATTTCTAGCGGCTCTTTCTGCAGAAGGCATTACACCACGTTTAATCTGGACTAAACGGATTTCAAGCGGTGATGTGTTAACCGCACAAGAATGGCTAAATGGTCGTACGCTCAAGCGCGATGAGATGAATAGCCCGCAAGTTGCCAAGTTATTGGCGCGGGTTCATCAATCTCATCTATTAAAACGCATGTTACAAAAGGTTGGGGGGCAGGTCTGGCAAGCACCAGAGATGTTGCAGACCTACTTCTATGATTTACCGCAAGATTTGCGGCAACATCCTTTTTTAGCACAAACGAGTCAGTATTTAAAAGACACGATGTCAGCATTACAAACACCTTCTTTAGAGGTGTGTCACGGCGATTTAAGTCATAAGAATTGGTTGTTATCTGATATCAATCGTTTGTACCTAGTCGATTGGGATTCAGCAATGTTAGCTGATCCAGCTGTCGATTTCGGAATGATTTTATTTCAATATGTTCCACGTCAAGAATGGCAAGAGTGGCTTGAAAACTACGGTTTAGAGGTAACGCCTGAATTATTGATGCGCGTTAACTGGTACGGTAGTTTGAACCTACTCCAAAGCATTAAGCACCATTATCAACGTGGTCGTTTTACTGAAATGAACCATGACATATTGCGTTTAGAAGAAGTTCTTTCTGAAATAATTAAAAAAAATTAAATGCCAAAGAGTGTGCCAACAGGTGTTAATATTCTGAGGATTAGCATAGTCTGGTGAATGGCCAACTTGTTGGTTATTTGCCAGACGTCGCTAAACGCAGGAATATGCCTGCTGGCACACGTTTATCCTAATCAGATTGCGGGGCCGAGACAAAATAACTTTTGTCCCAGCCTCTTTTAATTGGCAGCAAATGAGGAGTTTATTATGCGTTTAAGAAACAAACCTTGGGCAGCGGATTTGATCGCTGAAAATCCAGATATGATCTTGTTGAGCCCAGAAAATATTGCCGGTAACTGGCAAAGTCGTTTTGCCAAGGAACAACCAATCTATATCGAAGTTGGTTCAGGTAAAGGGCAATTCATTACTCAAATGGCTCAAAAATACCCAGACCGCAACTTCATCGCGGTTGAAATTCAAGAATCAGCGATTGCCGTTATTTTGCAAAAACAAGTTGAATTAAAACTCCCTAATCTTCAATTATTGTTAGGGAACGGCGCAGCATTGACAACTTTCTTCGCCGAAAACGAAGTCGCAGGGGTTTACTTAAACTTTTCTGATCCATGGCCTAAAACGCGTCATGAAAAACGACGCTTAACTTATAAGTCATTCTTGGCTGAATACCAACAAATTATGCAACCAACAGGTTATTTACGTTTCAAGACCGATAACCAAGGCTTGTTTGAATACTCATTAGCTAGTTTAAATGCATATGGGATGGTTTTTGACGATATTTCACTTGATTTACACAACAGTGATTTAGCAGAAGACAATATCCAAACAGAATACGAAGAAAAATTCAGCAAGCGCGGTCAAGTCATTTACAGATTAGAAGCGCACTACAAATAGCGTGTTTTTTAAAATAACCGCTCAAGCCAAACAAAAAAACACTTACCAATTTCGGTAAGTGTTTTTATTTGTTTTAAAGTTGTGAAAACTCAATGACAACACCCGTTTTAGCATCAACTTTGAAGTGAAATTGATTTGTGCCTTCATCACGTTCGCAGATGATACCGCCTTGATAAACCGGGAAAGTCCGTTTGTTTTGTGAAAATAGGTGAGGACTTTCTTCAATCCATGAGCCGACGATTTGCCCTTCATGACGAAGGCTTGCTTTGACATCTTCTAAAATCTTATCGAGCTTAACCATCTTTTGTTGGGTTTTATATTGTCTGGTGCCGGCTGCTGCCGCAACGGCTAGTCCGAAACCAGTTAAGAGATATTTTAACGTTTGACTATTTTTTTTCAAAAAAAACTCCTCAGTAAATTTATCTTTAAATAGTATAGCACACTTTTTTGAGGAACAAGAGTGGACATTTGACCACAAACCGCTTATATTAAAACGAGTAGTTAAATTGAAGGGGTGCATAATGAAAGAATTCGCAAAGATGGCAGAAACAAATCTAACCCATCTCATTACCAAAGGAAAACATGTCTTATTTTTTACAGCAACGTGGTGTAGCGATTGCCGGTTTATTAAACCCGCAATGCCCGAAATCGAAGCTGAATTCCCAGAATATGAATTTATCGAAATTGATCGTGATCAATACATCGATATTTGTGAAGAATGGGAAATCTTCGGTATTCCAAGCTTTGTTGTGATTGATAATGGCCGTGAAGTTGGTCGTTTTGTGAATAAGGACCGGAAGACAAAACGTGAAATTTCAGAATTTATCCACTCATTAAGTTAATTTTAAAGGAGTCATAAAATGCTAATTGCAAGTATGAACCAAAAATCTTTTCCAAATATTCTCGTTGTGATGACCCAACCAGATGTTGCTAATCAAGTAACGACTGAGAAACAATCAATTGTCAGAATTAGCGACCAAGCAGATCAGACAATTGGCTATAACTTTTTAGCAATCGATCAATTATTACCTGAATTACAATTTAACGGGGTCCAAGCCCTCAGTGTTGCGGATGTCGCAACTTTAAATCAAGCACTTGAAGCTGCTGGCTTCACACCTGATTTAGTTGCTGATGAAACACCACACATCGTGGTTGGTTATGTGCAGGAATGTGACGTTCATCCAGATTCAGATCATATGCACGTGACACAAACGCAAATTGCACCTGATCAAACGGTTCAAATCGTTTGTGGGGCTGCTAACATTGCCCAAGGTCAAAAAGTAATTGTCGCAACAGTTGGCGCAGTGATGCCAGAAGGTAAAATCATCTGGCCTGGTCAATTACGTGGCGTTCAAAGCGACGGCATGATTTGTGCTGCTCGTGAAATTGGCGTTGAAGGTGCACCTGCTAAAGGCATTATGGTCTTACCAGATGATTGGGAAGTCGGCCAAGCAGTGACGGCTGATGCAGTTGCCGCACTATTAAAATAAATAAGTAACTTACGAATTTGTTATGGGCTTATTAAAAATAAAATAGTATGATAGTAAATAACAATTAATTAGTTAACATCGTCTAATTAATTGTTATTTAGTTTTTAAATTTTTCTGAAAATAATTAATTAAAAGTCTAATAAGTATTGTTTAGATATCGGACTATCAAAGAGGAGCTTACGGTATGTGTGGGATTGTCGGATTTGCTGGTGGATTGTTTGATTTACCAAAGAAAAAAGAAGTATTGAACCAACAAATGGATGTCATTAAACATCGTGGCCCAAGTGGTGCGGGTGATTTCATTGATGATAAAGTGGCGCTTGGTTTCCGTCGCTTATCAATTATTGATTTAACTAAAGGTGATCAACCTATTTATAATGAAGATCATACTAAATTGATTTTCTTTAACGGTGAAGTGTATAACTATCGTGAAATTCGTAAAGAATTAGAAACAATGGGTCATATATTCAAAACGGATTCTGATACTGAAACAATTTTGCATGCCTATGAACAATGGGGCAAAGATGTTTTGAAGAAGATTCGTGGGATGTTTGTGTTCGTGATTTACGATCTGCAAACGAAAACGTTATTTGGTGCCCGTGATTTCTTCGGGATCAAACCCCTTTATTACACAACGCTTGATGATGGCACCTTTATGTTTAGTAGTGAAATTAAAACGTTCATGCGTCATCCAGAATTTAAGCGGACATTAAACAAGAAAGCTCTTAAATCATTCATGATGAACCAATATAATGATTTACAAGAAACTTTCTTTGAAGGGGTCTTCAGATTCCCTGCAGGTCATTACTTTACTTACAAAGATGGCCAATTAGATATTGAAAAGTATTGGGATATGCAATTTGATCCTTCTAACTTATCTTTCGAAGAAGAAGTTAAGAAAATTGATGCTTCTGTCGAAGAATCAATCAAGATGCACAACGTTGCTGACGTACCAGTGGGTGCCTTTCTTTCAGAAGGGGTCGATAGTAGTTATGTAACAAGTATCTTGCAACCACAAGAAGTCTTCAGTGTTGGTTTTGACGACCAAACTTATAACGAAGTAACAGCCGCTCATGCTTTGGCAGACGAACTGGGCTTGAACTTCAATGAAACTAAGGTTAAAGCGGACGATGCGTTTGCTGAATTTGATAAAATCCAATATTACTTGGACGAACCAGACGGTAACCCATCATGTGTGCCATTATGGTTCTTATCACGTTTTGCCCGTGAAAAAGTGACCGTTGCACTTTCAGGTGAAGGTGCTGATGAATTGTTTGCCGGCTACGTTAACTACGGGATGCATTCACACAACACAACGATCAAGGCTTTCACATCTAGTTTGAAGAAATTACCAAAGGGCGCCCGTGCTAAATTGGCGAAGACAGTCAAAAAGATGCCAGCATTCCCTGGTCGTGTTCATTTATATACGAACTTGGCTAACCCTAAGGAATTTTATGCCGGTCAATCAGTGATTTATGATATCGAAAACCCAAGTATTTTTGGATCAGATGAAGCCAACCAATACTTGAAACCCGCTTATCAAAATGACACAACAATTCAAGAAAATTATCAAGCAGACTTTGACCGCGTCAAAGATGCTGATCCCGTTTCACAAATGCAATACATTGATATGCATCACTTTATGTTAAATGATATTTTACAAAAAGCTGATAAACTATCAATGGCGCACAGCTTGGAACTCCGGGTACCATTTTTAGATCCAGAAGTTGCTAAAACTGCTGGTCAAGTGCCGACTGAATACTTGATTAACAGCAAGGATACTAAGTATGCTTACCGTCAAGCGTCTGCTAAGCATTTACCAGCCGCTTGGGCCAACAGACCTAAGTTAGGTTTCCCAGTGCCAATCAAGCAATGGTTAGAAACTGACAAGTACTATGAACAAGTCAAAGCGCTCTTTAGCGAAGATTTCGTCAGTGAATTCTTCGATCAAGGTCAATTATTAGAGTTACTCGATGCTAATAAGGAACAACGCATTAACGGGCGTCGTAAGATTTGGACAATTTACACGTTCTTAACGTGGTACAAGGTTTACTTCATCAACATCGAAGATTATTTAGTATTAGGTTAATTCAAAAGAGGTTAGGGCAAAAATATTTTGCCTTAACCTCTTTTTTTGATAAAATAGCGTTTTTTAAGGATTCATTATTTAGCTCAAACGCCTGATATGGTAAACTTAAAGGGATTTGATTCAAATATACTTAGTGACTTTCTGAAAAGAGGACATTTAAAATGATAACAAGTGAAACGGTTTACCACTTTGTGGGCATTAAAGGATCAGGGATGAGTGCTTTAGCGCTCGTATTAAATGATTTAGGCTATCAAGTACAAGGCTCAGATATCGACCAATATACCTTTACACAACGGGATTTAGAGAAAGCAGACATTAAGATTTTACCTTTCTCAGCCGATAACCTTCACGAAGGCTTAACGGTAATTGCCGGCAATGCTTTCCAAGATGATCAAATTGAAATTAAGACAGCGCTCGAAATGGGCTTGCCAGTTGTGCGTTATCACCAATTCTTAGGCGAACTCTTAAAAAATTATACAAGTATCGGTGTTGCTGGTGCGCATGGTAAAACAAGTACGAGTGGGTTACTAGCACACGTTTTAAGTGGCGTTGCCAAAACAAGTTTCTTAGTTGGTGATGGGACAGGTAAGGGCATCAAGGATGCACAATTCTTCGCTTTTGAAGCGGATGAATATCGTCGTCATTTCTTAGCTTACTCACCAGATTATTTAATCATGACCAACATCGACTTTGATCACCCTGATTATTATACGGGGATCGAAGATGTTTTCGATGCTTTCCAATCAGAAGCTTACAAGGTTCAAAAAGGGATTTTTGCCTGGGGCGACGATCCAGAATTAAGAAAACTAAAATCAAACGCACCAATTTATTACTATGGCACTAAATCAAATGATGATTTCCAAGCGCGCAATATTCAACGGACTGTTGAAGGATCAGAATTTGATGCTTATTATCACGATGAAAATATCGGACATTACCACGTGCCATTATACGGCGAACACAACGTACTCAATAGTTTAGCTGTCATTGCCGTTAGTTACCTCGAAAAAATTGATGGTCGTGAAGTTGCACGTGAATTGGCAGATTTCAAGGGTGTTAAACGTCGCTTTACTGAAAAGAAAGTCGCAGACGTTACCATTATTGATGACTATGCACATCATCCATCAGAAATTAAAGCCACTTTGGATGCAGCCCGTCAAAAATATCCAGATCGTCAAATCGTAGCGGTGTTCCAACCCCATACATTTACACGGACGATTGCATTAATGGATGATTTTGCAGCTAGTTTAAACCTCGCGGATGAAGTTTTCTTAACAGATATCTTCAGTTCTGCTCGTGAAAAATCAGGTAAGGTTTCAAGTGCTGATTTAGGTGCTAAGATTACTAAGGGTGGTCGGGTCCTTAAATTGGATAATATGTCACCATTATTAGATTTTGAACAACCAGTAGTCGTCTTCATGGGTGCCGGCGATGTTCAAAAATATGAATATGCTTACGAAGAATTATTAAGCAACTTAAGTCCTAAGGATAATTAAAGATTCAGGCAAGATGATTGTGTTTTAGTCATTTTTTGTTACAATATTGCTAACCGAGGATTATACCTCGTTAGAAATATTAAGAGGTGATTATTCATGGATGGAAGACGCGTTGTCAATGTCGATAGCGAATCACGATTTTTTAGTAAAGTATACGGATTAATGGCTTTAGGTGTTGGTATTTCGGCCCTCGTTGCTGTTTTACTAGTCACAGTTTTTGCAAGTCAAACCGTAGCCATTTTAAGCAATAGTAATACTTGGATGGTCTGGGGATTAATGATTGTTGAGATGATTTTGGTCGTTCAGATCAGTCGCAAAGCAACCAAGAATCCGTCAGCATCAATGATGATGTTTATTGCTTACGCCCTGTTGAACGGATTAACGTTTACGGTAATCTTGTTAGCGTATAACATCGGTCAGATTGGCGCCGCATTTATTTCAAGTGCGTTAGTCTTTGTCGCGATGTCAGCTTATGGCCGGATGACGAAGAATAACTTAAGTGGTTTTGGGAAGTTTGCCATGATGGGCTTGATTGGGATTATTATTGTAACCATCGTCAATGCTTTCATGGGCTCAGCTGCAATTGAGTACTTCTTATCTTACGCGATGTTAATTGTCTTCATTATTTTAACAGCCTGGGATAACCAAAAACTAAGCTTGTTATATCGTCAATACGGGTCAACTGGGGAAGTTTCAATCTCAGGATTAGCCGTGATGGGTGCTTTAACGCTTTATCTAGATTTCGTTAACTTATTTATTACAATGCTCCAAATCTTTGGTTTCGGTAATCGAGACTAAGTTTAAAAAGAGTGTGTTGTCAGTGGCTAGCTTTTGAGTATTTGTAGAACTGGGCGAATCGGTGATGAAATCACCAATTTGACAAGTTTAGCAAAACGCAGAAAGTTACTGACAAAAGCACGTTTATACTAGCAACATTCGGTTATCAAGAAGGGGTCTGAGACAAAAGTTACTTTTGTCCCGGATTCCTTTTTTTATGCGTAATTATGTTTGACATAATACTATGCAAAGTATAGTATTATATTTTGAAAGGATGATGACATGAACGCGCAATTAAAGAAGGGGTTGTTAGAATTTTGTGTTTTAGCAACGCTTAAAAAAGCCGATTCGTATGGCTATCAGATTATTAAAGATACTTCAAGCGTCATTGAAATCTCTGATTCAACTTTGTATCCCATCTTAAAACGGCTCGAAAAACAAGAACAGATTGAAAGTTATCAGGTAGCTCATAACGGACGTTTACGGAAATATTTCCATCTAACACCGATTGGGGCGGCTGCGATTGAACAGTTTTTAAATGAATGGACGCAAGTAACAGCAATCTATGAGTATATTAAAGGAGAAGCATAATGACTAAAAATGACTTTATCAAAGACTTAGCAGCTGCTTTAACAAGCTATGGTGTGAGTGATGCTGCCAATACAATTGATTATTACGATGAATTGATTGATGATCGTATTGAAGGCGGTGAAACTGAGGCGGCCGTAATTGCTAGTTTAGAGACACCTCATCAAATCGCTAGTCAATTAGCAGATCAGTTTCAACCAACACAGGTTCAACACAAAAGAATGTCGCCGGTATTGTTAGTAACGTTGGTCGTGTTGTTGGTGTTGGGTTCGCCACTTTGGGGTAGTTTGTTGTTAACCGCAATTGTTTTACTCGCGGTTGGTTATTTATTACTATGGATTGGGCCTTTTATCGGTGGTACGCTGGCGGTTGCTAGCATCATTGGTGGGGCCGTTAGCTTAGTTTTTTCATGTTTTGTCACGTTAAACGAAGGCGCAGTAGTCGGCATGATGCAACTTGGTATTAGTTTTGCGATGGTGGGTGTTGGCATCTTAATCGGCGGTTTAACGTGGTATTTTTCGAAATATATTGTGCAATTTTCAATCGGCTTAACACGGTGGTTGATTCGGAAAAGTAAAAGACAATCAAAGGCGGTGGCATAGATGTTCGCAAAAATTCGAATGAATTGGTTTAAAATTGGGTTATTGATGGTTGTGATTGGATTGGTGATCATGGGCGTGAGTTATGCGCTTGGTGGTTTTGATAGTCATATTTTTCAAGAGCAGGGCAATCATGATTGGTTTAGAACGTTTAATTTTTAGGATAACAAAAAAGGCACGTACTACAGAATTTTGTAGGACGTGCCTTTTTAAACCCTTATTTCACCAACAAAACGTTAGCTTTAGCGTGGCTGCTGACGTATTGGGCGACCGAACCGACTAGCATTCGTTCAATAGCGCCTTTACCGGTAATCCCTAAGACGATGAGGTCAATGCCAAATTCCTCAGGGATGCGAATCGCAATTTCTTTTTTAGGAGAAGCAACTTCTAGAATTGGGGTAATCTTTTCAAGGCCGTGGTTGTGCGCGTAACGCACGTTAGCGGCGAGTTGAGATTTTACCCGATCTTTCTCCAAAGCGGTCACCTTGGCGTACATACTCGCATCTGGCGAGACGAAAATATCATTCGGGACAATTCGGGCGACAAATAATTCAGCGTTATTTCTTTTAGCAATTTCAACAGCTTCCATAAAAGCTTTATTAGCCATATCGGAACCGTCGACACCGACAAGGATTTTTTGATATGTTGTTGACATAAGATAACGTCCTTTCTAAATAGCTGATTGTTAACATTAGTATATTAGGCTGCCGGGCTTTAAACAATTTAAACGCTTACGCCGAAAATTGTGGTTAAATTGTGGTAACTGTGTTTTTTTAACATTTTAGCGTATAAAAAAATAGATGAGAACGTTGATTTAACAACGTTCCCATCTATTAGAATTGTACCGAATGACGCTAAAATGTCACAGGCGAGATTCGAACTCGCGACCTACGGTTTAGAAGACCGTTGCTCTATCCAGCTGAGCTACTATGACAAAAAAGATTGGTTATTGCTTTTAGAATATCAAGCAACATGCTATATTATAAGCAATTGAAGTATCTGATGTCAATTGAAATTCGCAGAAATGGGGTAAAAAAATGAAATTAAATCAGTTTGCACGGTTAACAACCACTTATTCGGAACAAATAAAGGCCTTACAACGGATTAAGCTCCTTGATGAAGGTTATGAAGCATTGTCAGTTCAAGCGTTAGCACAACAAATATTCGCACGGTTCTTCCCAGAGGCCCACTCAAAAACGGCTCAAAATGAACAAATGCAAAAAATTCAGGCGACGGCTAGTTTAAACTTAGCCGATTATTTGGCAGGCATTTCAACATCGTTTGATCAGCGGACGTTTTATAATATTGCATTGCAGTTGCTAGGGTTTAAGGTGACAACTGATTTTCAATTTAATCACCCTCGGCGATTCATGGCAAAAGTCGGGATACCCTATGTTGATCAACCGGTATTAACCCAAGAACTCTTTTTAGAAGCTGTCTACCTCTTATTAACGACCCGCAGTCAAAACGGGTTGCTTTATTTAGATTGTTTGGCTAATCGTGGTTTCTTTGCGCATTGGCAAAAGGCGACCGCACCCGAGTTCTTAATCTTTAATGGTAAAACCCAACCGGTTTTTGATACGCAAAACTTTATTCGTGAAGTGGTTTATGTTGAATCAAGTTTGGATACCGATTTAGATGGGCATCTTGACTTGCTCGAAACGACAATCTTTAGACCTAAGGAAACTGAAAAAGGCCTACGTGTACCGGTCTTATATACTGCCAGTCCTTATTACAAAGGCACTAATGATGTCGATGCCGATCTACACAACGTTGATGTGCCTATTCAAGCTAAGGCGGCCATTCAACCTAACTTGGCGGATTTGAAGACTGGGACCAATCAATCTGTACCAGCTGCTAGAGAACCACTCGGAGAAACGACTGAAACGGAATTAGAAGCCGCTGATGATAGTAACTACCTGTTAAATGATTATTTCTTAGCACGGGGGTTTGCGACGGTTTATGCTGGCGGTATCGGGACTCGGGGTTCAGATGGCATGCGGACGTGTGGCTCACCAGAAGAAACAGCCTCAACCACCGCGATTATTGAATGGTTAGCGGGTAATCGTCGTGCTTATACTAACAAAACAGATCGGATTGAAATTAAGGCTTGGTGGTGTAATCAAAAAGTCGCTATGACTGGGAAGTCTTATTTAGGGACGTTGGCGACTGCGGCCGCGACAACCGGTGTTGAAGGATTGAAAACTGTGATTGCGGAAGCAGCCATCTCCAGTTGGTATGATTACTACCGTGAAAATGGCTTAGTAGTGGCCCCTGTTGATTGCCAAGGTGAAGATGCAGATGTTTTAGCGAAACTCTGTCAAACTAGAGAGATGGATGCAGCAGATCACGCTAAATCCGGCGCACTTTTTGAAGAGCAGTTAACAGCTTTACGAGAAGGTCAAGATCGGATTACAGGGAATTACAACGCCTTTTGGGCCGAACGTAATTACCGGGATAATGTTCAAAAAATCAATTGTGATGTCGTTTTAGTCCATGGTTTAAATGATTGGAACGTTAAATTACAAAATGCCGGCGCACTGTGGGATGACTTACGGCAACTACCAATCGAAAAGAAACTCTTTTTACACCAAGGACAACATATCTATATGAATAATATCCAATCGATTGATTTTACAGATATGATGAACCTATGGTTGAGTTATCAGTTGTTAGATATCGATAATCATGCACCAGAAATCTTACCAACGGTGACAATTCAAGATAATACGCAAGAAGCGACCTGGCATACCCAAGATGATTGGTTAAACCCTAAGAATCCACGTCAAACTTATTTCTTAAATGATCCAGAACATCTAGGGTTAGATCAAACGCCAACGACCCCTGTAGCAGATTTCAGCGATGATGGTGTTGCCGTGTTTAAAAAACAGCATCTCAGTGAGGCTGCTTGGCAGGATCAATTATTAGCACCACAATCTGACTTTACGCAAAATCGCTTATTATTGTTGTCACCGGCGCAATCGAAGCAATTGGTGATTGATGGGCGGGTACAGTTGAAAACGAAAGTTGCGGTCAATACCGATCGTGGTTTGTTGAGTGTTATGTTGGTTGATTACGGTTTATTTAGCCGCTTAGGCACAACACCAGCTATTTTGGCCGCTAAAGGGCAACAATTAGGTTATCACTGGCGCTATGATGATTTGAAGGAATTCAAATTAGGCGCACTTAGTCCTTATCAATTGATCACTAAGGGCCATCTCAATTTACAGAATCGTCACAATAGCTATCAAACCGAGACAGTCGATGCAGGTACTTTTTATGAGGTGCAACTAGACTTACAACCAACGCATTACCATTTAGCAGCAGGACATCAATTAGGTTTGGTAATCTATGCGACTGATATGGGGATGACCTTGCGGGAAGAACAACAAAACCAATACCAAGTGGATCTAGGTGCGAGTCGCTTAGTAATTCCTACCTTGGATTAATTGTGAATGGAGCGTTTTGAATGACAGAAACAATCACTTGTCGACAAACCTTATCAATTAGCAATCATCGAGTGTTTGCGAGCGATTTAAACGAACACGAGACGGTCTATGGTGGGCGACTATTGGAATTACTAGATGGCGCGGCGTCAATTGCGGCGAGCCGCTTAGCCCGTGTTGAAACCGTGACGGCCAGTATTGACCAATTAAATTTTATTGCGCCGTTTAAATTACAGGATTCGTTGTGTATCGAAAGTTACGTCGTTGGTGTTGGTCACCGCTCAATTGAAGTTTTTACAAAAATTATTGGTGAACATCTACAAACTGGGGAGCGTTTCTTAGGTTTGACGGCTTTTTTAACCTTTGTCACGACGGAAAAAACGCCGAACTTACCAGAGATTGCACCAACGACGGCAGAGGAAGAATTTATCTGTGCGGGTTATAGCCAAAGAAAAGTACAGCGCTTAGCTAATTTTAAAAATCAACAAGCCTTTAATCAACAAATTAATCTCGATTATCCATGGGATTATTAACCGAAAAAGCTAGCCACTTTAGTGACTAGCTTTTTTGATGCCTTCATCAGGAATAATGAATAGTTAATGATAGATGAGTTTTTAAAATACTGGATTGGCAGCACATCTAAATTATGATAAAGTTGACATGCTTTATGATGCGAACAAATCCACGGGAGGTAGTTTTGTTGGGATTTGGCTAAAGATAATGGTTATTACTGTTAGGGTGGTTTATTTTGAGGAGGAGTAGGTGAAATGCAACAGGTCAAACTGTTTTTCTCAAAGGGCTCAAACATTATGTTGAGCATCCTTTTGTTAATTGTTTTTGTGTGTTTAGTGATTACATTGAAGCCACGCGATAGTGGGGTGCAGTCGATCAACTTAGATCGTGATCGATTGCAGTATCGTGGGGCGGTTGAAAAGGGCCGTTTCAGTGGTGATGGCAAACTAATGTTAAAAAATGGCGACTATTATACCGGCCAATTTAAAAATGGTCGGTTTGAAGGCGCTGGTCAATTTATTTCTCATGAAGGTTGGCAGTATAAAGGCCAATTTAAAGCGGGTGCACCTTATGGTAAAGGTGAACTGAAGAAAAACCATGTGACTTATAAGGGGGATCTCGTTAATGGGAAGTATCAAGAAAGCAAGAATTAGATGGTTTAGTTTAATTCGCATTTTTGGCCTAGGGATGGTTTTATACTATCACTATTTTAAAACAAGATATGCCGGTGGCTTTGTTGGGGTTGATGTCTTTTTTACCTTTTCAGGTTACTTAATCACAGCACTATTTATTGATGAATTTATCCGGCGCGATAAAGTGAAACTATGGGCATTTTATCGGCGTCGGTTTAACCGGATTTTTCCGCCATTATTATTAATGGTTCTAATCGCGGTGCCACTGTCTTTAATTGCGAATCCGGATTTAAGAACGAACTTAACGAAACAAATTACCGCCACTTTAAGTTTTACGACGAATTTTTATGAAATTAGTACAGGTGGCAGCTATGAAACTAATTTCATTCCGCACTTATTTGTGCATACTTGGTCATTAGCAGTTGAAATGCATTTTTATTTAATTTGGGGCTTAATTGTCTATCTTGTTTCAAGAACTGTCAAAAGTGCGAAGTATTTCAGAACGGCTATCTTCAGTGTTTCGTTTGTTTTATTTGCCGTTAGCTTTCTATCAATGTTTACGCAAATTAAAGGTTTATCTGAATATTCACCAATTTATTTCTCAAGTTTAACGCATGGTTATCCATTCTTTGTCGGTGCGATGATTGGGAGCTTTTGTGGGGTTGGTCAATCAGCACAAGGCTTTAATCAATTAACGAGTCACTTGGCCTGGAAGACACCATTAATTGGTTTCGTGGTCAGTGCGTTGTTATTATTTGGTTTAGGAACGCGTATGAAGTTTGATCAAGCTAGTACGTATGCTTATGGCATCTTACTAGGGAGTTTAATCACAGGATGTCTCATTATTTTTGCACGTCTATTGCATGATAAAGCACCCAACGTGGCTGAACCACGCTTCATTACTTATCTAGCGGATATTAGCTATGCAATGTATCTTTTCCACTGGCCATTGTACATTATCTTTTTAAGTTACTTTAACAATAATATTAAAGCAGTCGTGGCGGCCTTAATTGGCTCGGTTATTTTCTCAACACTGTCTTATTATTACATCGAACCGCTTTTGATGGGCAAACCAGTTGCTTACCAAAAGGCGGTCGGTGGTCCGTTGTTGTTTGCGATGGTGATTTTAGGTGTGGTGACAGCCAACTATGCAGTTGACGCACCACATATGTCTTCTTTGGAACAACATCTCTGGGTCGGTAATCTTTATCAGGACGCTGATCAAATTCAGGCGGTTCACGCTAAGGTTAGTCAACCCAAACAAACGGTGCCAGTTAGCCAAACTAACTATAATGTGCCCCAAGGCATTAGTATTATCGGTGACAGTGTCACATTAGGCGCACGGAGTTACTTATTAGAACACGTTAAAAATAGTGACATTAACGCTGAAGGTAACCGTCGAATGGACCAGGCGTATGACGTATTGATGAATCAACAAAACAATAATCAATTGCGAGAATATGTCGTGATCTGTATCGGGACGAATGCTTTTCCAGATTTCAAAGAACAAATCGATAAGATTATTCATGATTTGAAAAAAGGACATCGTCTAATTTTTATGACCCCTTACGATGGTCATGCGGATGCGACTTATGATAGTACCAAAATCGCAGTCTATGAACGGACGTTACCGGCTAAATACCCATTTATCACGGTGACGGATTGGAATAAGATTGCTGCTAGCCATCCAGAAGTTTTTGAAGGCACTGATGGGACGCATTTCGGTGGCATTGAAAAAGGCAATATTTTATATACTAAGGGCATTAATGATGCCATTAAGACGGCTGGTAAGAAGACCGTTAAAGCATAATTTCAAAAAGAGCACCAATTAGTTAGTTTTTAATCGCTAGCTGATTGGTGCTCTTTTTAGTATCAAAGTAATAGTGGTACTTGAAATAACTGTTACGTCCCTTAACTGTTGGTATGAGTGGTTTTTTGATGAAGTAGACTTATGGTTGTAACTTGGTTGTAATATGAATGTAACATTATTGGTCTATACTATAACCTATTAATAAAACACGGGGTAATTATAAAAAATGTCTTTCAAAAAAGTAATCACAAGTGCAATTGTAATGAGTATGGTAGCCGTTTCAGCACTAAACACAGTCGCAGCTAATGCAGCAACAGTTGATGAAACACAAGAAGCCATTACAAATAATAAAAGTGAAACAGCCAAATTATTAAAGGATATTGCAACAGCCAATGCTGATAATATCAAACTACAACAACAAATCACTGATAACACAACTAAAATTGAAACGACTAAAACAAATATTGATCAATCAACACAAAAAATCGCAACCTTAAAAACACAAATCACAAGCGCAAAAGCTGAAGTTCAAAAAAGAACGACAGTGCTTAAGGCCCAACTTGTTGCATTACAAAAACAAACAGGGGACACTGTCAGTGGCAATGTTTACTTTGATTTTGTCTTAAACTCAAAAGACTTTTCTGATCTTGTTGCAAGATCATTCACAGTCAATAAGTTGAACCAAGCAAGTAAATCAGCACTAGAAGATGTTAAAGCAGCTAAAGCAGAATACTCAAATTTAATGACAGAACAAGAAACAACTAAATCTAATTTACAATCTGAAAAAACAAGTCTTGAAGCACAACAAACTGATTTGAAGGCCATGAAGGCTAAATCAGATCAACAACAAGATGCATTAAACCAAAAGGTTAATGACAATAAGGCAACATTAGAAGCGCTACAAACACAATATGATGAAGCTGCTTCTGCTTTAAAAGTTGCTAACGATACTAAGGCTAAAGAAACAAAAGTAGTAAAGACTGCTGTTTCTACTAAAGATACTTCAGATAAAGCAGAAGCAACAAGTACTTCAAACGATAGCAAAGCAAGCACTTCAAGTAAAATTGAAAATAAAACAAGCGACAATAGTGAATCAAAGAAATCTAATGACGATAGTGATAGCCAAGGCGACGGTAGCACACATGGTAACGTTGCTGGCAACTCATACGCATGGGGTCAATGTACTTGGTATGTTAAGCAAGTTGCACCTTGGGCTGGTAATAACTGGGGTAATGGCGGTCAATGGGGTGCTTCTGCATCAGCAGCTGGCTTCCGTGTCGATCATACACCATCAGCCGGTGCAATCATTGTCTTTGTACCTGGTCAATCTGTAGGTGGTCAATGGACTGCTGATCCTACGTACGGTCACGTTGGGTATGTTCAATCAGTTAGTGGCAGCAGTGTCACAATTACGCAAGGCGGGATGGGTTTTGCTAACGCAGCTGGCCCAAATACTGCAACACTTTCAGATGGCGGCAGTTACATGTATATTCACCGTTAATCTTTAAATGATGATCTTAAAAGTTTAGTGAAAAAGGCTTATTCTTTCGGGGGATAAGCCTTTTTTGTTGCAACTGGTTATTTCAGGATGAAAGTTCAGGTAGCGTTCCTTTTTAAGATAACAATATTGTCACTTCTAATGCTAGCATAAGTATTGTACATTATTAATAACGAGAGAAGATTATCATTTGGGGAGGGTAATTAGGTGGCGAAACGAAAATTAGTGATGATTGGCAGTGTTGTCATTATATTAAGTGTTTTTTTAGCGGGTGGCTATGTTGTTAAAGAGCAAATTGATCAGAAAGCAGCTCAACAAGAAAAAATCGAAAAACAAACGCAACAACGAAAACGTCAAAGTGAAAAAGCGGCGATGGTTAAATCTGAAAGTATTCAAAAACAAAAAGCGCGTGAAAAAGAAGCGACTAAGCCAATGCCAACGGTGGTTGCTGATAATGCGTTAGATCAATATTTTAAGCAAGTTAACTTTTCAGGAACAGCATTAATTGTTAAAGATAACAAAATTATGCTTAATAAAGGGTATGGCACAGCTAATGAAGCGGCCAAAAAATTAAATACACCGGACACGTTATATCCAATTGCGTCAACTGAAAAAGCACTGATCGCAACCGGTATTTTACAATTAAATCAACAAGGCAAGTTGAAGGTTACCGATCCAGTGGCGAAATATTTACCCAAATTTCCTAATGGTCAGCAGATTAAATTGACGGACTTACTGCATCATACTTCTGGCATTGTTGGACGTAATCAGGACAATCAAGAAAAGACCAGCGACCAATTATTAGCTGAGATTATTGAAAATGGGACTAAGGGCCAACCAGGCAGTTGGCACTATTTAGATGCTAACTATATTGTTTTGGTTAAGATTTTAGAAAAAGTGAGTCATCAAAATTACCAAGATTACTTACAAAATAAGATTATCAAACCAAGTAAAATGATGCATACTGGGTTTATGTCAGCGCAATACCCACAGTTAGCAAATGCCTCTATCGGGTATGAAACCAAAGGTGGTGTTAAAAAGGCTGAAATGTTACCGAATTTTAGCCAGCTCTATGGCGTTGGAGATATGTATATGACGGCTATGGATATGTACCGTTTTGATAAGGCACTTTGGACTCACAAATTAATTAACCAGCAGCAAACCGATTTAATGTTTAAACCGGGTAGTGATTCTCATTATGGGATGGGCATGTATAATGATCCGGCATTAATCGTCAATCGCGGCTATCTTTCTGGTTGGAGTGTTTCAAACGGCTTTAGTCATGGCGGCCGAATTTATATTGTATTATTCTCGAATGTTAAGAACGATAAAACGTCGTTAAGTAAGATGAATAGTGATTTATACAGTAAATTAGTGGCAACAATATAAGTTTAAAAGACGGGGAGCGAAGGGCTCAACCGTCTTTTTTTGTGACTTTTAACCCACTATAATGATTGTGTGAAATTTAATTTAGGCAAAACGCTTCCATTTTGGATACCGGTAATCTATAATAAAAAACAAGGAAACGTTTTCCAAAGAAATTTTGTTAAAGGAGGATTAAAATGACTGAAAAATACATTCTTGCGATTGATGAGGGGACGACAAGTACTCGCTCAATCATTTTTAACCACGATGGTCAAAAAGTCGCGGATGCACAACGTGAGTTCCCGCAGTACTTTCCTGAACCCGGTTGGGTAGAGCATAACGCTAATGAAATTTGGAACGCCGTTTTATCAACTATTGCAAACGCTTTTATTAAATCTGGCATTCAACCGAACCAGATTGCGGGGATTGGGATTACTAATCAACGTGAAACGACGGTTATCTGGGACAAGGCAACTGGCCTACCAATTTACAATGCGGTGGTTTGGCAATCGCGGCAAACCAACGATATTGCTGAAAAGCTTAAGACAGATGGTTACGAAGATTTAATCCATAAGAAGACGGGCTTGATTGTTGATGCCTATTTCTCAGCAACCAAGATTCGCTGGATTTTAGATCAAGTGCCAGGCGCACAAGAACGTGCTGAAAAGGGCGAATTGCTCTTTGGGACAATTGATACTTGGATTACTTGGAAATTAACCGGGGGTGCAACGCACGTCACTGATTATACTAATGCCAGTCGGACGATGATTTTTAACATTCACGACTTGGACTGGGACGACGACATCTTGAAGCTGCTCAACATTCCACGGGCAATGTTACCTGATGTGCGGCCAAATTCTGAAGTTTATGGTGAAACGGCGCCTTATCATTTTTATGGCAGCAGCGTACCAATTTCAGGGATGGCCGGTGATCAACAAGCTGCCTTGTTTGGTCAATTAGCTTTACAACCCGGAATAGTCAAGAATACTTACGGGACAGGCTCATTTATCGTGATGAACACTGGTGAAAAGCCAACGATGTCTGAAAATAACTTATTAACGACAATCGGTTATTCAATCAATGGTAAAGTGAACTACGCTTTGGAAGGCTCAGTCTTTGTCGCTGGTTCGGCCATTCAATGGTTGAGAGATAGCATGCAATTAGTTGAGAAATCTTCAGATTCCGAAGCTGCTGCTAAAGCTTCAACGAGTTTAAATGAAGTTTACGTTGTACCAGCCTTTACTGGTTTAGGTGCACCTTATTGGGACGCTGAAGCACGGGGCTCGATTCTTGGTATCACGCGTGGGACGAACCGTCAGGATATTATTAAAGCAACACTGCAATCATTAGCTTATCAAACACGTGACGTTGTTCAAACCATGCAAAAAGATACGGGGATTGATATCAAGATGCTACGTGTCGATGGGGGTGCTGCTAATAACAACTACCTCATGCAATTCCAGGCAGATATTTTAAATAGTGCCATTGAAAAAGCCGCAAACTTAGAAACAACGGCCATGGGTGCTGCCTTCTTGGCCGGCCTAGCTGTTGGTTTTTGGCAGGATACAGATGAATTAGCGCAAATCTTCTCTGTTGGGCAGCGTTTCGAACCTAACATGCCAGAAGAAGAACGTGAAGATCTATATGCCGGTTGGCAACAAGCCATTGAAGCAACAAAAATTTTCAAACATCGTCCATATAAGATGAACGAATAAGGAGGATTATTATGACATTTTCATTAGAAAGCCGTCAACAAGCCATTCAAAACTTAAAGAACGAACAACTTGATTTATTAATTATTGGTGGGGGGATCACTGGTGCAGGGGTCGCCATTCAATCTGCCGCATCTGGTATTAAAACGGGTTTAATCGAAATGCAAGATTTTGCTGAAGGGACATCATCACGTTCAACGAAGTTAGTCCATGGTGGGATTCGCTACTTGAAGACTTTCGACGTCGGGGTTGTTGCCGATACTGTTAGTGAACGTGCGGTTGTTCAAGGCATCGCACCTCACATTCCACGGCCTACACCAATGCTTTTACCAATTTATGATGAACCTGAAGCAACTTATGACATGTTCAGTGTTAAAATTGCGATGGATTTATACGATAAATTGGCAGGGGTTACTGGGACACAATATGCTAACTACACAATTGATCGTAAAGAAGTGCTTCAACGCGAACCTGGTTTGAAATCAGATCGTTTGATGGGTGCTGGTGTCTATTTGGACTTTGTGAATAACGATGCCCGTTTAGTAATCGAAAATATCAAAGAAGCTGACGAATTAGGCGCAACAGTTGCCAGCCACGTTAAAGCTGTTGGGATGACTTATGATGCTAATGGCCGCGTTAATGGCTTGAAAGCACATGATGAATTAACAGATGAAACATTCGATATTCATGCCAAATTAGTGATTAATACAGCTGGCCCTTGGGTTGATAAAGTTAACGCTTTGAATACTGAAGTGAAAGCGCAAGAAACACTTCGTCCAACTAAAGGAATTCATTTAGTTGTTGATAGCAGTCGCTTATCAGTGCCACAACCAACTTATTTTGATTCAGGTCTCCATGATGGTCGCATGATTTTCGTTGTGCCACGCGAAGGCAAGACATACTTCGGAACAACGGATACAGATTACACAGGCGACTATAAACACCCACGTGTTGAACAAACCGACGTTGATTACTTATTAAAGGCTATCAATAACCGTTATCCTAGCGTTGATATCGCATTAAACGATATTGAAGCAAGCTGGGCTGGTTTACGACCATTAATCTCAAACAACGGTAGTTCTGATTATAATGGCGGTGGTGCTAATAGTGGTAAGGTTTCAGAAGAATCATTCAATAACCTAATCAAGACTGTTGATGACTATGAAAATAAAACAGCTGCTCGTGCTGATGTTGAAAAAGCAATCAGCCAATTAAGAACAGCCCATGCTGAAGAAACGGTTAACCCTTCACAAGTCTCACGTGGGAGTTCACTTAAAGTGGCTGAAAACGGCTTGATGACTTTATCAGGTGGTAAGATTACGGATTACCGTAAGATGGCTGCTGGCGCATTAGAAATGATTCGTGATATCTTGAAGAAAGACTTCAACGAAACGGTTCGTGAAATTGATTCTAAGAAGTTACAAGTATCAGGTGGTCATTTTGATCCTAATAACGTTGAAGAAACACTGAAGTTCTACACGAAAGTAGCGATGAGCAAGGGTATTTCAGAAGATGATGCCACTGACTTAGCTAATCGCTTTGGTTCAAACGTTAGCCGTGTAGTTTCATATGCAGATCAAGGCACAGCTGAAGGTTTGAACTTGAAGGAAACGATTAGTTTGAGATATTCAGTTAACGAAGAAATGACGTTAACACCAGTTGATTATTTATTACGTCGGACAAACTTCGTCTTATTCCACAATGATCAATTGGCAGCCATCAAACAACCAGTTATCAACGAAATGGCCCGTCTCTTGAACTGGGATGCTGCTGAAAAAGAACGTCAAACAGCACAATTAGATGCCGCAATTGCTGAAGCACAACTCGACTATTTAAAATAGTGAGTTGAATAAGGAGGAAACCTTATGGATAATTCAATAATGGTCCAAGCACTAGGCGAATTAGTCGGTACATTTATCTTAGTCCTCTTAGGGGACGGAGTCGTTGCCGGCGTTAGTTTAGCAAAGACTAAGGCCAACGGTGCTGGTTGGATTGCAATTACGTTAGGTTGGGGGTTTGCCGTAACGCTAGGTGTTTACGCATCAGCATTTATGGGTCCTGCCCATTTAAACCCAGCGGTCACGCTCGCCTTTGCAATCATCGGTAAAGTATCATGGTCTGTTGTATTACCATTTATCATTGCCCAAATGATTGGGGCTTTCTTGGGGGCAGTCGTTGTCTGGATTCAATACTACCCACATTGGCAAGCGACAGATGACCAATCAGCGATTTTAGGGACTTTTGCAACCGGTCCTGCAATTAGAAGCCCATTTGCCAACTTAATGAGTGAAATTATTGGGACATTTGTCTTAGTATTCGCATTGTTAGCATTGACACGGGGCCAATTCACAGAAGGCTTAAACCCACTCGTAGTTGGTGTTATCATTACTGCAATCGGGTTATCACTTGGTGGAACAACTGGGTATGCAATTAATCCGGCTCGGGATCTAGGCCCACGGATTGCGCATGCAGTTCTACCAATTGCCAACAAGGGTGATTCTGACTGGCAATACAGTTGGATTCCAGTTATCGGCCCATTCGTTGGTGGGATTTTAGGGGCATTATTGTTTGTCCTGTTACCATAATAAACGCCTTTAAAAAGAGTGACTCATTCATTAATGAGTCACTCTTTTTTGTTCGTCTTTTTAAATAACTAATATTTTACGAAAGATATTTATTAATTATTTTGCACGTAACACGTACAATTTATAAAACTATAATAAAATAATACGGATTTCCCTTTGACTTATGCCGTCGTCGTTGTTAAAATCAAACCATAATCAATTAAGAAAGCAGGCTAATCGAATGACTGATGTAGCGATTGTGATGGGATCGATCTCTGATTGGGAAACAATGCAGGAAACGGCTCAGATTTTAACGGATTTGAATGTGAGTTATACCAAAAAAGTCATTTCGGCACACCGGATGCCAATTGAAATGATTGCTTTTGCGCAAAGTGCGGCGGAAGAAGGTTATCAAGTGATTATTGCAGGTGCCGGTGGTGCAGCACATCTACCGGGGATGTTGGCTGCTAACACTGTTCTGCCCGTTATCGGGGTACCAATTCAAAGCAAGGCGCTCAATGGGATGGACTCATTGTTGTCAATTGTCCAGATGCCAAGTGGTGTGCCGGTGGCAACGGTAGCGATTGGTAAGGCAGGCGCAATTAACGCTGGTTTGTTGGCAACCCAAATCTGCGGGCTTAAAACACCAACTTATCAAAAGGCATTAGTGCAATACAAACAAGCACTTCATCAAAAGGCGGTGGCAAGTAATGACCAACTTAACTAAACAAATTTTACCAGGACAAGTCATTGGGATTATTGGTGGCGGTCAATTAGGACAGATGATGACCTTGGCCGCTAAGTCGATGGGCTTTAAAGTCATCGTTCTTGATCCGCAAGTTGATTGTCCGGCCGGTCAAGTGGCCGATGACCAAATTGTTGCGGCTTACGATGACGAGAATCAAATCATTGAATTGGCAAAACGTTCGGATGTCGTGACTTATGAATTTGAAAACGTCGATGCAACGACGATTGAAAAAGCACAACAACTAACGCAAATTCCGCAAGGAACCAAGGCGTTACGGATTGCACAAGACCGTGTTTTGGAAAAACAATTCTTAGCAATCGAGAAATTACCGCACGCCGCTTTTAAAGTCGTAACATCGATTAGTGAATTAACTAAAGCGGTCGCTGAGATTGGCTTACCCTGTCTCTTGAAAACGGCCCGAGGTGGGTACGACGGTAAAGGGCAACTTGTCTTAAGACGGGCCAGTGATATTGAAGCCGCTAGAGCACTTCTGGATTTTGGCGTTTGTGTGTTAGAAGAAATGGTGACTTTTGATCAAGAGATTTCAGTCATGATTAGCCAGAATTGGGCAGGGCAACAGGCACTTTTTCCAGTCATTGAAAACCAACACCGGCATAACATATTACATATTAGTATTTGCCCTGCACGGGTACCGGCGGCGGTTGCACAAGAGGCTAAGAAAATTGCCCAGAAAATTGCGACCGAAATAGAATTGGTGGGGACACTCGGGGTAGAGTTCTTCGTGACCCCAACTGGCCAGTTGTTTGTAAATGAAATCGCACCAAGACCGCATAATTCGGGTCATTTAACGATTGAAGCTTGTGACTTGTCGCAATTTATGGCGCACATCCGGGGGGTTTGCAATTGGCCACTTCAAACGCCGCGTCTTTGGCAATCAGCTGTAATGGTCAATGTCTTGGGCCAAGATGTACCAGGTGCGCTGGCTAAGAGCTGCCAGTCAACTGATTGGTCTTATCACGATTACGGTAAGGCTGAGCGCAAAGAAAATCGGAAGATGGGGCATATCACCCTGTTGACTGATGATCTAAACAAAACACTTTCTGAAATTGAAGCAACACAAATTTGGGCATTACCAAAGGAGCAGACAAAATGATTGAACGTTATACAAATCCTGAAATGGGTGCCATTTGGACCGATCACAACAAGTATGAAGCATGGTTAGCAGTTGAAATTTTAGCGGATGAGGCGTGGTCTAAATTAGGGCATATTCCGGCAGAAGATGTCGCTAAGATTAAAGCCAACGCGCAATTTTCAATTCCTCGCATTCTAGAAATTGAACAGGAAACAAGACATGATGTGGTGGCGTTCACTCGGGCCGTTTCGGAATCACTAGGTGCTGAACGAAAATGGGTTCATTATGGGTTAACGTCTACTGATGTCGTTGATACGGCTTACGGCTATTTATTGAAACAAGCGAACGCCATTTTACGAGCTGATATCGACGCTTTGATAGAAGTGATTGGTAAGTAAGCTAAACGTTATCAAGATACAGTTATGATGGGGCGGACACATGGTGTGCACGCTGAACCGACGACTTTTGGTTTGAAATTAGCGCTTTGGTATTCCGAATTAAAACGCCATAAAGAACGTTTTGAAACAGCGGCAGAAGGCGTTGAAGCCGGTAAAATCAGTGGGGCTGTGGGGACGTTTGCGAATATTCCACCGTTTGTTGAAAGTTATGTTTGTGATCAATTGGGGATTCGGGCTCAAGAAATTTCAACTCAAGTCCTACCGAGAGATTTACATGCTGCTTACGTTGCTGAAATGGCGTTATTAGCGACATCTATCGAGAAATTCGCGACTGAAATTCGTGGTTTACAAAAATCAGAAACGCGCGAAGTGGAAGAATACTTTGCTAAAGGTCAAAAAGGTTCTTCAGCAATGCCCCATAAACGCAATCCAATTGGTTCTGAAAATATCACAGGCTTAACGCGGGTTATTCGCGGTCATATGGTAACGGCTTATGAAGATGTGGCACTGTGGCATGAACGCGATATTTCACATAGCTCCGCTGAACGGATTATTTTACCGGATACAACCATTTTATTAGATTACATTCTCAAACGGTTTACAAAAATTATGACGAACTTGACGGTCTTCCCAGAAAATATGAAACGTAATATGGGTCGGACTTTTGGTTTGATTTATAGCCAACGCGTGTTATTGAAATTGATCGATCACGGCCTTTCAAGAGAAGCGGCCTATGATTTGATTCAACCTAAGACGGCCCGTTCTTGGGATGAACAAATTGATTTCAGACCGTTATTAGAAGCCGACGAACAGGTAATGAGCATTCTAACGCCAGCTGATTTGGATGATGCGTTTGACTATCATTATCATATTCGGCATGTGGCCGAAATTTTTGAGCGTGTTGGTTTGGGTTAAAAATAAACGAACTTTGAAATAGCGATCATTTCAAAGTTTTTTTATGGCAAAACTAAAAACGAACAATTATTAATTATTTTATAAAATAATATGTCTATTGGAGGAAGAAACGATGAGTGAAACGTTACTTTATTCAGGGAAAGCCAAGGACTTATTCTCAACTGACGACCCCGAAGTCTTAAAAATGATTTATAAGGATCAAGCAACTGCTTTAAATGGTAAGCGGAAAGAACAGATTACTGGCAAAGGGGAAGTTAATTATGAAATTTCAAAATTAATTTTTGCTTACTTAAGTCAACAAGGGATCGAAACCCATTTAATCAAAAATGTATCTGAAACCGAACAACTCGTCAAAAAAGTCACCATTATCCCGTTGGAAGTGGTCTTGAGAAATGTGGTCGCCGGAAGCTTTGCACGGAAGTTTGGTCAACCGTTGGGACAACGATTAGAACAACCGATTATTGAATATTATTACAAAAATGATGCTTTGGACGATCCGGCTATTAATATCTCGCAAGCAACGGCTTTGAAACTGGTGACACCTACGGAAGTGGCTACGATTGAAGCGATGACGAAACAGATTAATACTTTGTTGATTAAGTTATTCAATGAAATTGGTATTGATTTAATTGATTTTAAATTGGAATTTGGTCGATATCAAGGACGCTTAATTTTAGCGGATGAATTTTCACCAGATAATTGTCGGCTTTGGGATCAGAAAACACACTCATCATTAGATAAGGATGTTTTCCGCCAGAATAAGGGCGACTTAGTCACGGTCTACGAGACGGTTTTACAACGCTTAACAAAAATGATTGGGGGTTTTGCAAATGTATAACGTGCAAGTTTATGTCACCTATAAAGATTCAGTTCTAGATCCACAAGGTCAAGCGGTTCAAGGTGCGATTCAACGCTTAGGTTTTGAAGGGATCAGTCAAATGCGAATTGGTAAGTTTTTCGAAATGCAAGTGACTGGTACGGATCAAGCCGCTGTGATTGATAAAGTTGAAGCGATTTGCGATCGACTATTGGCTAATCCAAATATGGAACAATACCGCTACGACTTACAATTGGTGGAGGACGCAAAATGAAATTCGCAGTGCTTGTTTTTCCAGGATCGAATTGTGATGCCGATTTATACCACGCAATTGTCGATGTCTGCCATGAAGAAGCGGCTTATGTCTCTTACACAGCAACTAGCTTAGCCGGTTTTGATGCGGTGCTAATTCCAGGTGGCTTTTCATACGGTGATTATTTACGCAGCGGCGCGATTGCTAAATTGGCACCAATTATGACGGCGGTGGTGGCTTTTGCTAAAGCGGGCAAACCGGTTTTAGGAATCTGCAACGGTTTCCAGATTTTGACGGAAGCGGGCTTATTGCCAGGAGCGTTGTTGCCCAATCGCCAAACGCATTTCATTTGCGAAACGGTAACTTTGCAGGTTGAAAATAGCGACACACGCTTTACAAATCAATATGCAAAAGGGACCACGATTGCGTTGCCAATTGCTCACGGTGAAGGTAATTATTATTGTGATCCAGAAACGTTGGCCCAATTGCACGCCAATCATCAAATCGCATTTACTTATACAACTGACGTTAATGGTAGTTTAGACAATATCGCGGGCATCACGAACGAAGCGGGAAATGTTTTAGGGATGATGCCACACCCTGAACGTGCAGTCGAAGCCTTATTGGGCAGTGCGGATGGGCTGGGTGTCTTCCAATCAATTTTGACAACTTTGAAAAGCGGGGTAGTAACTCATGGTGAATAATCCAACGGCAACTGAGATTCAACAAACCAAGTTATACCAACAATGGGGCTTAACCGATAGTGAATACGAATTGATTTGCACTAAAATCTTAAAACGGTTGCCAAACTACACAGAAACGGGTCTCTTCTCAGTCATGTGGAGTGAACACTGTTCTTATAAAAATTCCAAGCCAATCCTTAAAAAGTTTCCAACGGATGGTCCCTACGTCTTACAAGGGCCAGGGGAGGGGGCCGGTATTTTAGATATTGGTGATGGTCAAGCTGTTGTTTTCAAGGCTGAAAGTCATAATCATCCCTCTGCTGTTGAACCTTATGAAGGGGCAGCTACTGGTGTCGGTGGGATTATCCGCGATATTTTTTCAATGGGTGCAACGCCAATCGCGATTTTAGACAGCTTGCGGTTTGGGGAACTCAATGATAACCAAACCAAGTATTTGGTCCAGGAAGTGATCGCTGGGATTGGTGGTTACGGTAATTGTATTGGGATTCCAACAGTTGGCGGTGAAATCAGTTTTGATCCGTGCTATCAAGCTAATCCGCTGGTGAATGCGATGTGTGTCGGTTTGATTGAACAAAAGGATATTCAACAAGGTAAAGCGCGGGGGGCTGGCAACAGCGTATTGTACGTCGGCGCCAAAACAGGCCGCGATGGGATTCACGGGGCCACCTTTGCATCGGATGAATTTGCAGAAGGGAAAGCAACGCAACGCTCGGCCGTTCAAGTCGGCGATCCATTCATGGAAAAATTATTGATGGATGCCTGCTTAGAATTAATTTTGCAACATTCAGATTGGTTGGTCGGGATTCAAGATATGGGGGCAGCTGGATTGGTTTCATCAACTGCTGAAATGGCGGCTAAAGCGGGAACCGGGATGATTTTAGACCTTGACCAAGTACCACAACGCGAAACCGATATGTCTGCTTATGAAATCATGTTATCCGAATCGCAAGAACGAATGGCTTTATGTGTTAAAGCCGGTTATGAAGACCAAGTGATTACCTTATTTAAAGGCTACGACTTAGATGCCGTTCGGATTGGCGAAGTGACAACCAAAGAACAATACCAACTATGGCACCAAGGCCAATTGGTTGCTGATTTACCAGTAGCATCCTTAACAGATGCCGCACCGGTCTATCATAAGGACCAAGCAAAACCAGAACGCTTAGCAACTTTTGCCGCCCAAGCGCCTTATGTGCCTAGATTGACGGACACTCAGGCAATTTGGTTGGCACTATTAAAACAACCAACAATCGCGGATAAAAGTTCGTTCTACCACCACTACGATGCCCAAGTGAAAACCAATACCGTCGTTTTACCTGGTAGTGATGCAGCCGTAGTGCGCATTCGTGGCACCAAAAAGGCCCTTGCGATGACGACTGACTGTAACGGTCGCTATCTTTATCTAGATCCCCACGTGGGTGGCCAAATTGCAGTCGCTGAAGCAGCTCGAAATATTGTCGCTGCTGGTGGGCAACCATTAGGGATTACGGATTGTTTAAACTACGGTAACCCTGAGAAACCGGCTGTTTTCTGGGAATTTGATCAGAGCGCGCAGGGAATTGCCGCTGCTTGTGAGACTTTTGGCACCCCAGTGATTTCGGGAAACGTCTCACTGTATAACGAATTTAACGGAGAAGCGATTTACCCCACACCAATGATTGGGATGGTCGGTTTAATTCGGGACATCGCAGATGTTACCACGCAAGATTTTAAACAAGCCGATGATTTAATTTATTTGATTGGTGAAACTGACGATAACTATGCAGGTAGTGAATTACAAAAGATGCAACAAGGCACTATTTCAGGTCAACTGGGCCATTTCTCATTAGCAACGGAAAAGGCTAATCAAGATCTTGTTTTAAAAGCCATTCAACAAGGGTTGGTTGCTAGTGCACATGATCTATCAGAAGGTGGCTTAGCAGTCGCGCTTTCTGAAGCAACCTTCAAACAAGGTTTGGGGTACCGCGTACAAGTAGATTTGGCTAGTCGTCAATTATTTGCCGAAACACAATCGCGGTTTATTGTGACGGTTAAAGCGACCGACCAAGTTGCTTTTGAACAGATTAGCCACCAATCAGCCCAATTGATTGGTCGGGTAACGGCTAAACCAGTAATGCATATTCAAACGAAAGATGAAACGATTGACTTGACCATTGAAGCGGCCAAGGATGCTTGGGAGGCGGCTTTACCATGCTTAATGAAATCAGAAGCTTAAATGAAGAATGTGGTGTCTTTGGGGTTTGGGGCCATCAAGATGCCAATCAATTAGCCTATTTCGGCCTTCATAGTCTTCAACACCGTGGTCAAGAAGGGGCAGGAATTGTCACTAATGACTACGGCCAGTTAATGGGTTATCGTGATCGGGGCCTACTAGCGGATGTTTTTCGGAAACAGGAAAATTTAGCCCAATTAACAGGTGAAGCGGCTATCGGTCACGTTCGATACGCAACGGCGGGTAGTCACGGTTTAGAAAATATTCAACCTTTCTTGTTTGATTTTGCCGATGGTCAATTTGCATTAGCGCATAACGGCAATTTGACCAATGCGGTCACGTTACGGCGTCAATTGGAAGATGATGGCGCCATTTTAAAGTCTAGTTCTGATTCAGAAATTTTAATGCATCTCATTCGGCGAGCGGCTGGTCCGGATTTGCACACTAAGGTTAAAACAGCCCTCAACCAAATTCACGGTGGTTTTGCCTATGTGCTATTAACGCAGGATTCTTTGATTGCGATGCTTGATCCTAATGGCTTCCGGCCATTGTCGATTGGGCAAATGGCCAATGGGGCGTATGTTGTTGCCAGTGAAACGTGTGCGCTGAATGCGGTCGAAGCGACTTTTATTCGGGACGTACAACCTGGTGAAGTCGTGACAATTGATCGAGATGGCTTACATTCGGATTTCTTCACGACCGAAACGACCCATTCGATTTGCTCGATGGAATATATCTATTTCGCACGACCAGATTCTGATATTTGCGGGATTAACGTCCACGCAGCGCGGAAGCGAATGGGTAAACGATTGGCGGCGGAAACGGGCGTTGATGCCGATATGGTAATCGGGGTACCTAATTCATCGCTCTCCGCAGCGAGTGGGTACGCGGAAGCCAGCGGCCTACCATATGAAATGGGGCTCGTTAAAAATCAATATGTCGGTCGGACCTTTATTCAACCGACACAAGCACTGCGAGAGCAGGGTGTTAACCGCAAGTTAGCAGTTGTTAAAAGTGTCGTGGCAGGTAAACGAATTGTGTTAGTTGATGATTCGATTGTTCGTGGGACTACTAGCAAACACATTGTTAAACGTTTAAAAGAGGCTGGGGCGCTAGAAGTACATTTACGAGTTGCTTCACCGCCGTTGAAATACCCGTGTTTTTACGGGATTGACATTCAAACGCGTGAAGAATTAATCGCTGCGCGCCAAAGTGTGGCTCAAATGTGTGAAACAATCGGTGCTGATTCGTTGGCCTTTTTGAGTCAAGAAGGTTTGATTGATGCGATTGGCTTACACCAAGATGCACCGTATTCAGGGTTATGTATGGCGTATTTTAACGGCGATTATCCAACGCCGCTATACGATTATGAAGCAGATTATCAAGCGAGTCTAAAACAAGATAAGGAGTAATCGAGATGACAGATGCTTACCAAAAAGCGGGCGTCGATGTGACGGCTGGTTACGAAGTCGTTGCCCGCATCCAAAAAAAAGTAGGGGCTGATAATCACAATATTGGCAGCTTTGGCGGACAATACGCGCTAGAAATGGCCCAGTATCAAAAGCCGGTGTTGGTCTCGAGTACGGATGGTGTCGGTACGAAATTGATGGTGGCTTTTGCGGCTGACCAACATGCGACCATCGGGATCGATTGTGTGGCGATGTGTGTCAACGACATTGTTGCACAAGGTGCGCAACCGTTATACTTCTTAGACTATTTAGCGACTGGTAAAACTGATCCCGATAAGATTGAAGACATCGTCGCTGGCGTGCTTGAAGGTTGCAAGCAAGCCAATATGGCTTTAATTGGCGGTGAAACGGCCGAAATGCCTGGTATGTATGCGGCTAAGCACTATGACGTGGCCGGTTTTGCAGTTGGGATTGCTGAACAAGATGCGCTAGTGACCGGCAAAACGATCCAAGCGGGCGACGTGCTGATTGGATTAGCGTCTAGCGGTATTCACTCCAATGGTTATTCGTTGGTTCGCAAAATCTTTTTTGAGCAAAATAATTTGACGGTGGCCAGCCAATTACCTGAGTTGCCGGGTAAACCACTGGGAGACTGGTTATTAACGCCTACTAAGATTTATGTTGAAGACTTACAGCCACTACTGCAACAACGGGTGATTAAAGGCGCCGCGCATATTACAGGCGGCGGTTTTATCGAAAACGTCCCCCGGATGCTGCCGGCTGATTTAGCGGCCCACTTAACGTTGGGCAGTTGGCCAATCCTACCGATTTTTAAGGCCTTACAACAATATGGGCAACTTGCTGAAATGGAGATGTATAACATCTTCAATATGGGGATTGGGATGGTCTTGGCGGTTGCGCCAGAAGAAGCACCAGCCGTTTTAGCGCAATTGAATGCCAAACAAGAACAAGCTTATCAGATTGGGACCGTTCAAAAACGGCAACAAGCGGCGGTTGAATTGGTGACGACCAAATGAGAGTGGCAATTTTTGCATCTGGCACAGGCAGTAACTTCGAAGCAATCGCCGATAATCAACGCTTGTAACAAGCGGGTCTTGAAATTGTCCAACTGATTTGCGATCGTCCGCAAGCCGCCGTGATTGAAAAGGCGCAACGGCGCCAAGTGCCGGTGTCGGTTTTGGCACCACGTCAGTTTGAAAATCGTCAAGCTTACGAACAGGCTGTTGTTACTCAGTTGGCGCCTTTGGCAGTTGATTATATTATCTTGGCGGGCTACATGCGAATCATCACGCCCGTTTTACTAGGGGCTTATCCTCAGCGGATTATCAATATCCATCCGGCATTGCTACCGTCTTTTCCGGGGATTCATGGGATTGAAGATGCGTATCGTGCCAAAGTGAGTGAAACTGGCGTGACGGTCCACTATATCGATGAAGGGGTGGATACGGGGCCGATTATCGCCCAAGCAACCGTTCCGGTGAAACCAAATGATACGTTAGCAACGCTAGAAGCACGCGTTCACGCGGTTGAACATCAATTATATCCAGCTGTGATTTATGATTTAATTCAAAAAAATAATTAAAGGGAGCTTTTAACACATGAAAAGAGCATTGATTAGCGTTTCAGACAAAACGGGTATTGTGGCATTTGCCCAAGGATTAGTAGCGGCAGATTTTGAAATTATTTCAACCGGTGGCACTTTTAGCGCCTTGGAAAAAGCGGGTGTGCCAGTGACGCCCATTGATGAAGTGACCCATTTTCCTGAAATGTTAGACGGTCGGGTTAAAACCCTCCATCCCAATATTCACGGTGGTCTATTGGCTAAGCGTGATGAACCAACACATATGGCGGCACTTGCTGAACACGAGATTACACCGATTGATCTTGTCTGTGTTAACCTCTATCCCTTTAAAGAAACGATTCAAAAACCAGAGATTACCCAAGCGCAAGCGATTGAACAAATTGATATTGGTGGTCCATCAATGTTGCGTTCAGCTGCTAAAAACTTTAAGTCAGTGTACGTCGTGGTGGATCAAGCCGACTATGACGAAACATTGGCACAATTGCAACAAGATGATGTCACTTACCGCCGCCATTTAGCCGCTAAAGCATTCCGGCACACTGCTGCATACGATAGTTTGATTGCCGGGTATCTATCAGATGCCGATGCGGTTGAATTCCCTGAAAAACTTTCCTTAACATACGACTTCAAACAAGCGTTACGTTACGGCGAAAACGCCCATCAAAAAGCTGCCTTTTACCAAAGTGCTTTACCAAGCGCCTTTTCGATTGCTTCTGCCCATCAATTGCACGGGAAAGAATTGTCTTACAATAATATTAAGGATGCAGATGCAGCGATTAAAGTCGCCGCAGAATTCAGCGAACCATGCGTGGTGGCGATGAAACACATGAATCCTTGTGGCGTTGGTTTGGGAACAACTATCTACGATGCTTGGCAAAAAGCTTTTGCAGCCGATTCCGTCTCAATTTTTGGTGGCATCATTGCCTTGAACCGCGAAGTAGACGTTCAAACAGCCAATGCTTTGCATGAATTATTCTTGGAAATTGTTATTGCCCCAAGCTTTGCACCAGAAGCGTTAGCAATTCTTGAAAAGAAAAAGAATATCCGTTTGATGACACTTGATTTTGAACAAGCCGCTAAAGCGGATCGGTTCGAAACAGTTTCGGTCTTAGGTGGTCTATTGGTTCAAGAAAGAGATCGCTTAACGGATCAAGCATCTGAATTGAAGACGGTCACGACTAAAGCCCCAACTGAAGATGAAAAAGAAGCGCTCCTATTTGCGCAACGCGTGGTAAAACACGTCAAAAGTAACGCGATTGTTGTCGCAACTAAAGATCAAACGTTGGGCGTTGGTGCCGGTCAGATGAACCGAGTTGGCTCCGTTAAAATTGCGTTGGAACAAGCACTAGCTAATGGGATGCAAGCACCATTCGTGTTAGCATCAGATGCCTTTTTTCCAATGGACGATAGTGTGGCCTACGCTGCTGAACACGGCATTACAGCGATTATTCAACCTGGTGGATCAATTAAAGATCAAGATTCAATCGACATGGCGAACCAAAAAGGGGTCAGCATGGTCTTTACAAATCGACGTCATTTTAAACATTAAGAGGTGGCAATTAAATGGATATCTTGGTGATTGGCAGTGGTGCGCGTGAGCATACACTGGCACGTGAACTACTAAAAAGTGAACAAGTTGAACAGGTCTATTGCTTACCTGGGAACCCGGGGATGCAATTGGACCAGATAAAAACGGCCGCAATTGACGTCAATGATTTTGAGCAGTTAATTGTGTTTGCTAAAAAACAGGCGGTGGCTTACACCGTCGTTGGCCCAGAACAACCGTTAGTCGCTGGGATTGTGGATGCTTTTCAAGCCGCGGGTTTAGCAATTTTTGGCCCGGCGAAGCAGGCTGCGGCATTGGAGGGTTCAAAAACATTTGCCAAAAAAATGATGGCTCAGGCCCAAGTGCCCACCGCACAATATCAAACGGTGACTAACGAATCAGAGGCGCTATACGCGTTGGAAGGGCGCTCATTGCCAATCGTCATCAAGGCGGATGGCTTAGCCGCTGGTAAAGGCGTTGTCATTGCCGAAAGCTTGGCGGATGGCTTAGCAGCCGTTCGACGGTTCTTCAAACAAGGGCGCCGTCAGATCCTCATCGAAGACTATTTGATCGGGGAGGAGTTCTCGCTAATGGCGCTAGTAGCTGATGATCAAGTTTACCCGTTGCCAATTACCCAGGATCATAAGCGGGCCTTTGAAGGTGACCGGGGGCCGAATACCGGTGGGATGGGCGCCTATTGTCCAGTACCGCAAATTAGTGATCAAATGGTACAAACGGCAGTTGAAACGATTATCAAACCAGTTGTGGCAGCGATGGCCGCTAATGGCACACCGTTTACCGGCGTTTTATATGCAGGATTAATTGCGACCGCAACTGGGATCAAAGTAATTGAGTTCAACGTACGCTTTGGCGATCCGGAAACTCAAGTGGTGTTACCACGTTTGCAAGGTGATTTAGCGCAAGTCTTTCAGCAATTATTAACCCATCAGCAACCGACTTTGGACTGGCAAGCAGATGGTGTGACGTTAGGGGTTGTGGTGGCCGCTAAAGGGTATCCAAATCAAACGCCGGCAATTTTTCAGTTGGCACCAACTGCTCGTTTTAAAGCGGCTAATAGTCAGTTTAGCTTTGCCGGTGTGGTAGCAACAACCGGGGGCTTAATGAGTGCTGGTGGCCGTTTATATACGGCCGTTTATACGGCACCCACAATGGCGCAAGCGCGGGTCCAAATTGAAGCCGATTTACAATCGGTGGCCAATCCGCAAAGCTTTTTCCGCCGAGACATTGGGTTTAAAAGTCAAATGTAAGAAAGCGAGTACAAATGTTTGCTAATCACTATGTAAGTGCTATATCATGATCCTATTGACAAAAAGAAAGAGGCAATTATTATGACATATCATACAAGTGACGCAGAACACCCAGTTGATGTTTTAAACCTAGCATCGCTAGAGGGTCGTGTGAAGGAACGAATGGAAGCAGGTGCCTTTGGCTATATTCGTGGCGGTTCAGAAGATGAATGGACAATGGCTGAAAATACCAGTGCCTTCAATCAAAAAAAGATTATGCCCCGTGTTTTACAAGGGGTTGAACATGCTGATTTGCACACAAAATTGTGGGATATTGATTTGAAGACGCCGATTATTCAAGCCCCTTCAGCAGCACAAGGCTTAGCCCACGAAAAAGGTGAAGTAGATACTGCCAAAGGGATGGCCGCAGCTGGTTCAATCTTCTCAATTAGTACGTATGCTAATACACTTGTTGAAGATGCAGCCGCAGCTGCGCCTGATGCACCACAATTCTTCCAACTTTATATGAGTAAAGACGATCAATTTAATGAATTCTTACTACAAAAAGCAGTTAAAGCAGGCGTTAAAGCGATTATTTTAACAGTGGATTCGACATTAGGCGGTTATCGTGAAGCAGATATCCAAACAAAATTCCAATTCCCATTACCAATGCCTAATTTAGCAGCTTATAGTAACTCAGATGGTGCTGGCAAAGGCATTTCAGAAATCTATGCTGCTGCTAAACAAGGCATTGTCCCAGAAGATATTCAAAAGATTAAAGAAATCACGCACTTACCCGTTATCGTTAAAGGAATTCAATCACCTGTTGATGCTGAATTAGCCATCCAAGCAGGCGCTGATGGTATTTGGGTGTCAAATCACGGTGGTCGTCAACTAGATGGTGGACCTGCTTCTTTTGAAGTTTTACCATTAGTGGCACAACAAGTTGCCAAACGGGTGCCAATCATCTTTGATAGTGGCGTTCGTCGTGGTGAGCACGTCTTTAAAGCACTTGCTAGTGGGGCTGATTTGGTCGCAATTGGGCGTCCAATTATTTACGGATTAAACTTAGGGGGCGCACAAGGCGTAACCTCTGTGATTGATCATTTGAACCATGAATTGTCAATCACAATGCAATTAGCTGGTACTAAGACAATCGATGCCGTCAAAGAAACGACATTACTTGATTAATTTGGATTCAAAAGCGCTAGGACTTTTGTCTAGGCGCTTTTTTTGTCAGGAAATCTTCTCTTTTCTTTTGAAAAACGATCAATGATTATTCATATTTAACCACTAAACTATGGCTATTATGTTAATAGAAAGCGTGGTGTGGATGATGAATAAAATGGGTGTCTTTATGAGTTTAGTTGTGACGTTCGTGGTCGGGGTGGTTGTTGGCTGGCAAGTTTTAGGAACTAAGGCAGTGACGCAAGAAAAATTGCCAACAACGACTGAAATATCGCAAAGTCGCCAAACCAATAACTTACAACCTGATCAAAATAGTGATGAAGGTCCAACGGAAGATCAGCCGCAAACAAGCGAGAGTCAATCGACGGCGGATGCAACAACGGTTTAATCTGGTGGGCATTAATGCTATACTAAAGGTCCTTGGCAGGGGCACAAACAGCACAAAAAGAGGCGGACTTCAGGACAAATGTAAATTTGCCTGAAAGTCCGCCTTTTGTTGTTTAAAATTAATGCCGGTTGACAGTCGGTAAGTCCGCTAAGAATAGTTCGCTTGCGACTAAGCCGATTAAACTTAAAATAAAGTAAATCCAGTGGGCACCGCTCCCCCAACCAAAGAGGCTAGCGTCAATGCCAACTAAAATAATGAAAATAAGACAATTAAGCACTAGTCCGATTCGAAATGTTAATTGGCTAGCAACTACAGCGAATAATACGATTGAAAGAAAAATAGTAAAGAATGCAGAAATCAAAATAACGACCACCTAACACTGTCCGATTTAAGATACTTGTTTCATTCTACTATAAGAAATAGCCGACGACAATTAAATTTAGGTGTGAGTTATTGAATCGAAAGAGATCCGATTAAAAAAACGAACTTTAAAAGCAAATGCTAGACAGTTATCAAAAAAACAGGCTATACTAGACGCGAAGTAGCCAAAGAATGGGGGAACCGAAATGGTTCGTGAAAGCAATCCTGAAACGACCGACCCACGTGTTCAGCGGACAAAACAGCAATTACGCCGAGCGCTGGTTGAACTATTAAAAACAGCGACCACTAAAGAAATTTCAATTCAAGCGATTACTAAAAATGCACAGATTACCCGGGGGACTTTTTACCTCCATTATGAAGATAAAACAGATTTTATTCAAAAAGCAGTACAAGATTTAATTCGGGATTTATACCAAACAGTGACAATCCAAAATGATAAGTTGGCGCAACCCTATCAGCAAATCAATTTATTAGCGTTATTTGAATATGTTGAACGCCGCCAAGATGCCTTTAAAGTATTCCATAAAAATGATATGAGTTTGGCTTTTAAACAGCAATTAACGACCGAAATGCGGCGGCGAATTGAAGCCTATCTCAATAATTTATTTCAAGAGGCAACCCAGTCTGATCAGATTGAATTGAGTATCACAGCCGATTATCTTGCTGGTGCGAGTTTAGTGCTCGTTTTCAAGTGGATTGAAGATGGATTAGTCTATTCACCACGCTACATGGCTAAGATGCTTTATCAACTTGTTCAGATGCCAAACATGGCTTTTAATGTGGCTGGATTCTTCGTTGAAGCGTAAATAGCTATTGACTCGATCGCAAATATTTGATATCATATGAACGTTGTAATTGTGAGCTCCACAGCTGCAACCGCGCATACTAAGGCATTAAGTACTATTATTAGTCACCTTAGTTGGCGAGTCTAAGAAAAAATAGGAGGTGCACACATGTACGCAATTATCAAAACAGGTGGCAAACAATATAAGGTAGAAGCTGGTCAAGCAATCTACGTTGAAAAGTTAGCCGCAGAAGCTGGCGAAAAAGTAACTTTTGATCAAGTTATTTTAGTTGGTGGTGAAACAACTAAGGTTGGTACACCAAACATTGATGGTGTTACTGTTGATGGTACTGTTGAAAAACAAGGGCGCGAAAAGAAAGTTGTTACTTTCAAATACAAACCTAAGAAACACAGTCATCAAAAGAAGGGTCATCGTCAACCATATACTAAAGTGATGATCGACGCTATCAACGCCTAATTGAGGGAAATAAGATGATTAAGGCTGACTTTATCGTCAATGCGGATTCGCAAATTATTTCTTTTCAAATTACGGGTCATGCTGACTCGGGTCCTTACGGGAGTGATATCGTTTGTGCAGCTGTTTCAGCCGTCTCAATTGGGACGATTAACAGTTTGCAAAAGCTCGCTGGTTTTGAACCAGAGGTAGAAGCAGATAACCTAAATGGTGGTTTGTTAACCTGTCAAGTGCCGGCAACGGTTACGGGACAAGCTTTGGCAACGGCGCAAATTCTCTTGCAGAATTTGCAACTGACGCTCGAAGATATTACGCAACAATACGGGCAGTACATTCAAGTACAAACAAAACGTAAATAGACAGTTAATAAACAGGAGGTGCATTTAGATGTTACAAATGAATTTACAATTCTTCTCTCACCATAAGGGTGGCGGTTCAACAACTAACGGCCGTAACTCTGCAGGTCGTCGTTTAGGTTCTAAACGTGCTGATGGCCAAACTGTTACAGCTGGTTCAATCCTTTACCGTCAACGCGGTACAAAGATTCATCCAGGTGAAAATGTTGGTCGCGGTGGCGATGACACATTATTTGCTCTTGTCGAAGGTGTCGTTCGTTTCGAACGTTTCGGTAAAAACAAGAAGAAAGTTTCTGTTTATACAGCAGAAGCTAAATAATGCTTTAAAAACACTCACATTTCGTGAGTGTTTTTATTTGCTTAAGATTTGTCAGGCTGATTTGTATAAATCGGCCATAACTGGTATACTTGTAACTCAAGCAACAAACCATTGACAATCTAACTGTGAGTGCGAATCGCTAACAAGAAGCGATTTAGCATAACTGAAGGGATTGGCTTTGGCCAATCCCTTTTTTACATACAATCAGTTTAAACGACTGGAAAGACTTGCTTTTAAACCTGATTTCTTGCTATGATTAGGGCAATGGCATCCTTTTAAAAAAGTACGGAGGAAATATTAATGTTATCAGTTAACGATTTTAAAAACGGCTTAACAATCGAATTTGACAACAACCTATGGCGAGTGGTTGAATTCCAACATGTTAAACCTGGTAAGGGTGGCGCTTTTGTCCGCTCAAAACTTAAGAATTTAAGAACCGGCGCTAACCAAGAAAAAACATTCCGTTCAACTGAAAAAGTTGAAAGAGCAATCATTGATACGAAATCAATGCAATATCTTTATGCAGATGGTGACAACCACGTCTTCATGGATACAGATACTTATGAACAATTAGAATTACCAGCAGCACAAATTCAAGATGAATTAAAATTCTTGAAAGAAAACATGCAAGTTTCAATCATGATGTTTGGGAGCGAAACCTTAGGGGTTGAACTACCTAAGACAGTTGATTTGGCAGTTGCTGCAACAGAACCTGGTGTGCGTGGCGATACATCTTCGGGTGGTACAAAACCAGCAACACTGGAAACAGGCTTAGTGGTTCAAGTACCATTCTTCATTAACGAAGGTGATGTATTAACAATTAATACGTCAGATAGTACTTACATTTCGCGTGCCTAACAGCAGCGTTTAACTGCTGGTAAGAATTTGTTAGGAGGGTTATTGATGGCTGAAGAAACAAATATTGTACTAGATACGCAAGAAAATTCATTGGGTAAGATCCAAATGGCACCTGAAGTGGTGGAAGTCATTTTAGGCATTGCCGCAAGCCAAATTGAAGGCGTTCATCAGATGCGTGGAACGATTTCATCATCGATTAACGAATTATTTGGTCGTTCAAATCATGGTAAGGGTGTCACTTTAAAAGTGATTGATGGCAAAGTTAATGCAGACGTTTATGTCTACCTTAATTATGGCGTTTCTGTCCCTAAGGTGGCCCTTGCCATGCAAGAAGCCTTGAAAGAACAGTTATTATTTATGACTGATTTAGAATTAGCGGAAGTCAACGTACATGTTGTTGGCGTCGTAACCGAAAAAACACAAAATATTATTGATCCAGATGATTTATTTAACGATGAAACACCTGATCTAAATGGAGACCAACCTTAATGCCTAATTTTAATCGACACCAAATTCGACAAGCAGCTTTTCAAGTGCTGTTTACACTCAATGCGAATCAATCTTTAGAATTAGAGGATGCTTATCAAGCCGTCTTGACGATGGATCAATTTGATGCTGAAGAAGTGACACCAGTTGAAGTGCCTGCTTACTTGGCTTTCTTAGTATCAGGTGTAACTGAAAATCAAGCCGCTCTTGATGCAGCATTAACCCCTTATTTGAAAAAAGGTTGGCAGCTTTCTCGGTTGGCAAAACCAGACCTTATTATTTTACGATTAGGTTTGTTTGAAATGCAAAACTCAACCGAAGCACCTGCTAAAGTCGCTTTGAATGAAGCACTTGAACTTGCAAAACAATTTACAGATGATCAAGCAAAAGGTTTTATCAACGGCGTGTTATCTAAATTCGTTGAAGCTTAGTCATAAAATGACAAAATAAAAGTAAATTGATTAACTAGTAAAATACGAACGAAATTCCTCAAAACACGTTAAAAGTATTTTTTTAGCGTGTTTTTTTAGGTTTAATGATAATTTATCAACCCGAAATGCTAAAAAAACGACTGTTTATGTTAAAATGGAATTATCAAATATCGATATATAGGGGCTGTAAATTTTGGAATTACTAGATGGTAGAGCACTTGCAAATGAATTGACACACGCACAACAAACAGCGGTTAAAACACTTAAAGTACAAGGTGTAACGCCTAAATTAGTAGTCATCATGGTCGGCGATGATCCAGCGAGTGCGATTTATACGCAAAGTAAGCAAAAAAGAGCAACCAAAATTGGAATGGCTTCAGAATTGAAGCGTCTATCAGCTGAAACGACCGAAGCTGAATTGTTGGCCTTAGTAAAAACGCTGAATGACGATCGTACCGTTGATGGTATTTTGGTGCAATTGCCATTGCCAAAACAAATTAATGAAGATCATGTCATCCAAGCAATCGATGCCAAAAAAGATGTTGATGGTTTTAGTCCCGTTAATATTGGACAATTATGGCTCAACCAACCAGGCTTAGTGGCCTGCACCCCTAATGGGATTATGCGCTTATTGGCTGCCCACAAGATTGACGTAGCCGGTAAAAACGTTGTGATTGTCGGTCGGAGTAATATTGTCGGCCGTCCTTTAGCAGCGTTGATGCTCAATGCTAACGCGACGGTGACAATCGCCCATAGTCGCACAGCAAATCTAAAAGCCTTAACTAAAACGGCCGATATTTTGGTAGCAGCCATTGGTAAACCACACTTTTTCGGCGTTGATGCTGTCAAAGAAGGGGCAGTGGTCATCGATGTCGGGATTAACCGCCTTGAAGACGGCTCTGTTACTGGCGATGTTGATTTTGAAGCTCTTCAAACACACGTCAGCGCGATGACACCAGTACCACGAGGTGTCGGGCCAATGACGATTACAATGTTAATGGAACAAACGATTGAAATTGCAAAGGAACGTGTCAAACGTGGTTAAACCAACTGATTATTTAACAGTCACCGCTTTAACGCAATATTTGAAAGCTAAATTTGAACGTGATCCGTATTTGGATCGGGTTTATTTGACTGGTGAAATTTCCAACTTCCGCTTACGGCCTAATGCGCATCAATATTTTAGTTTGAAGGATAATAAAGCTAAAATTAGTGCCATTATGTTTAAGTCGGCCTTCGAAAAAGTGAAGTTTACGCCGGAAGAAGGGATGAAAGTCCTCATAGTCGGCCGAATTTCGCTATACGAAGCCTCTGGTAACTATCAAATCTACGTTGAACGCATGGAACCTGATGGCTTAGGTGCCCTGTATCAAGCCTACGAACAATTAAAGGCAAAGTTAGCAACCGAAGGCTTATTCGATGCCCCTAAGCAACCTTTAGTCCGTTTCCCTAAAAAAATTGCGGTCATTACGAGTCCTTCCGGGGCAGTGATTCGCGACATTATTACGACTACCCAACGACGCTATCCAATTGCACAGTTAGTGTTGTTCCCAGCAGTTGTTCAAGGTGACGGTGCGGCTGATGTTTTAGTTGAGCGACTTAAACAGGTTAATGAACACGGCGACTTTGATACGATTATTATCGGTCGGGGTGGCGGCTCGATTGAAGATTTATGGCCGTTTAATGAAGAACGTGTTGCACGGGCGATTGTGGCCAGTCAGATTCCGGTCATCTCATCAGTGGGTCATGAAACCGATACGACGATTGCTGATTTGGTCGCAGATGTTCGAGCAGCCACACCAACTGCAGCAGCCGAATTAGCAACCCCCGTTTTAACGGATGAAATTTTAAAATTACAACAACAGCGTTTACGGTTATATCAAGCCTTTTCAAAAACCGTTGCGCTTAATAAAAAACAACTCGATCATTTACAAAATAGTTATGTCTTGAAACAGCCTAAACGTTTGTATGATGGCTATCTCCAAAATGTTGACCAACTACAACGACGCTTATTGACTGCACAACAGCAACTCTTAAAGGACCGGCGCCAACAGGTTCAATTGTTGCAACAACGGTTATCGGCACAATCACCACTGATGGCGGTGCAACAAGCGCAAAAAGACGTTACTGAACAACAAAGACGTTTAAACCAAGCGATGAACCGCTTAATGGCTGATCGCCGGCAAAAGGCAGCACAAGTCATTGCAGCACTCGATTTAGTCAGTCCGTTGAAGATTTTAGGCCGCGGGTTCGCCTATGTCACGGATGATCAGCAACAAATGTTGAAAAAAGTGGCAGATTTTAAGGCCCAACAACCGATTGAATTACACGTTCAAGATGGGTTAGTAACAGCTGAAGTTGTCGCAACCCATAAAGGAGAAGAATAAAATGGCAGAAAAAAATTAACGTTTGAAGAAAATTTAGCGCAATTAGAAGTGATTGTTAACGAGTTGGAAACGGGCGATGTCCCGCTTGAAAAAGCAATGACGGCCTTTCAAGAAGGTGTCAAACTCAGTCAAACACTTGAAGAAACATTGAGCCAAGCTGAAAAGACAATGGCTAAAGTAATGGCCGATAACGGCGAAGAAGTGCCATTAGATGCTGAGGAGCAACAGTAATGGCTGATTTTAAACAATTAGCGGCACGTGAATTACCGCAGTTTGACGCTTATTTAAAACGTGAATTAGCGAGAATTCAAGAACCAACTTTGCAAAAATCGATGACGTACTCGGTCATGGTAGGTGGTAAACGATTACGGCCACTTTTGTTATTTGCAGTCTTGGAAAGTACCGGTCAAAGCATTGATGAGACAGCTTTTAGAGCAGCGGGTGCGCTTGAATTAATCCATAGTTACTCGTTAATCCACGATGATTTACCTGCAATGGATAACGATGATTTACGGCGCGGCCAACCGACGAACCATAAGGTCTTTGGTGAAGCTGAGGCTATTTTGGCTGGTGATGGGTTATTAACACTTGCGTTTGAATGGTTAGCGACATTAAACGTAACCGCTGAACAACGAATCGAACTTGTCAGATTACTAGCGCAAGCGGCCGGTGCCAACGGGATGGTTGCGGGGCAAGTCGAAGACATTGAAGGCGAGCACAAAGCGTTGACATTAGCGCAGTTACAACAAGTTCATCATCTTAAAACAGGTTGTTTAATTGAAGTCGCGGTGGCCATGGGCGCTGTCCTAGCACAACTTGGTGAGGTTGAAACAACTGCTTTACGCGGTTTTGCGCAACAATTTGGTTTGGCCTTTCAGATTCAAGATGATATTTTAGATGTCACCAGTACCACTGCGGAAATGGGCAAAGCTGTTCATAAAGATGCCGCAGAACAAAAGAATACCTTCCCCATTTTATTGGGGTTGTCCGGTGCGCAAGAAGCACTCCACACGACTTGCCAACAAGCACAACAACAACTGGCGCAAGTCACGACTTTTGACCGGACTTTATTAAATAGTTTTTTGGACTATTTCAACGAATAGGAGAACAGATGAAAAAAGAACGGGTAGACGTACTATTAGTACAACAAGGTTTATTTGAATCACGGGAACAAGGCAAGCGGGCAATTATGGCTGGTGAAGTTTATGGGAAAAATGATGAACGAATTGACAAGCCCGGCGAAAAAATCGACGCTGAAACCGTATTAAGAGTTAAAGGGCACAAAATCCCATACGTGGGTCGCGGTGCTTTGAAATTGGCGAAGGCCATCGATGTTTTTGATATCGATCTTAAAGATAAATTAACGCTGGATATCGGTTCATCAACAGGTGGGTTCACCGATGTTGCGTTGCGTAATGGCGCACGGCGCTGTTATGCGCTTGATGTGGGTTATAATCAATTGGCCTGGAAGTTGCGTGAAGATCCCCGCGTAGTTGTTATGGAACGGGTTAACTTCCGTTATAGCCAACCAGAGGACTTTACTGATGGATTACCAGACTTTGCAATGACCGATGTTTCCTTTATTTCGTTGCATAAGATTTTGGTACCTTTAAAACCAATTCTCAAACCTAATTGTGATGCGGTGGCTTTAATTAAGCCCCAATTTGAAGCGGGTCCAGCTAATGTAGGTAAAAACGGCATTGTCCGTGATCCTAAGGTTCATAAAAATGTTGTGACAGATATCGTCAACTTTAGTTTAGCAACAGGCTACGATGTTTTAGGCCTTGATTTCTCACCAATTAAAGGTGGCGAAGGGAACATCGAGTTCTTGATCCATCTTAGAAATACAGAAGCCGAGACGGGCACACTTGCTGAAAGTGTGAATATTGATGCGGTTTTAGAACGAGCTTATGCAGAATTAAAACGACCTTCTGGAAAATAATGCATAAATCTTTGTGTTTTATGTATAAATACGCTATCATGTGAGTTAGAATTGTTATTCACAAGAAGAGGTGTTTTTGATGCGTAAAGTAGACCGACAACGACTGTTGAGAAATTTAATTCAAACTCATGAAATTGAACGCCAAGAAGATTTTGTTAAACTCTTGCAGGCGGAACAAATTGAGGTCACGCAGGCCACGATTTCGCGTGATATCAAAGAAATGCAACTGGTAAAAGTCCCTAATACGGACGAAGGCTATCACTATAGCTTACCGCTTGAAAAAAAATTAGATGTTAAAGAAAAATTGCGACGGACATTACGGGATGCCTATGTGACCCATAATCAACAGGATTATTTTGTGGTGATTAAGGCGCACCCTGGTAATGCGCCAGCAATTGCAAGTTTATTAGATCAATTACAATCCGAAGATATTTTTGGGACAATTGGTGGCGATGACACGGTCCTGATTATTTGTAAATCTGAGGAACAAGCAAAACAGTTCAGATTATTTATCGAAGACTTGCTAAAGTAATTTAGCAAGTTTTTTTAAGATTAGGACCAGATGAAAGGGGCATTTTCAAATGCTACAAGAATTAGTCATTCACGACTTTGCAATTATAGATCAATTGGCCATTAGTTTCGATGAAGGGATGACGGTTCTTTCTGGTGAAACTGGGGCCGGGAAATCGATTATTATCGACGCGGTTGGCCTACTCGCTGGTGGTCGGGGGTCACAGGATTTCATCCGAACCGGTGCGAAAAAAGCGACGTTAGAGGGCTTGTTCACATTACCCGAAAACGGCACGACTGCCGCGCTTTTAGCTGAATATGGGATTGAACACGATGATCAAACCATTTTATTACAACGTGATTTGGCATTAAACGGGCATAATGTTTGCCGCGTTAATGGGCATCTGGTCAATACCACGACGCTTAAAAAGATTGGAGAAACATTAGTTGATATTCACGGTCAAAACGAACATCAAGAATTAATGTATCCTGATCGCCATCTAGGCTTGTTGGATGAGTTTGCCCACACAACCTTGGCGAGTGCTAAGGCGGCCTATCAAGAAACCTATCAGGCTTACCGGCAAACGGAAAAAGCGTTGAAGAAGAAACAACAAAATGAGCAGGAATGGGCCCAACGCCTTGATATGCTTAAATTTCAAACTAATGAAATTGACGCCGCGCAATTACAACCAGATGAAGAAAGTAAGTTAATCGAAGAACGCGCGAAACTCAGCAACTTCCAACGGATTAATCAGGCCTTGCAAGCTAGTCGCGCCATTTTATCTGGTGAAGAAGGCAACGCGCTAGATCAAATCGCGATTGCGATGAATCAGATGCAAGAAATCGCGGAATTAGATCCTGAATTCAAAAGAATTGCCGATAATCTACAAACAGGCTATTACACACTGCAAGATAGCGGTAGTGATATTAGTCGGGAAGTCGATAATCTTGAATGGGACGAAGCGCGCTTGGATGAAATTGAACAGCGCTTAGAAACGATCAATAATCTCGAACATAAATATGGCGATTCAATTCCTGAAATCTTAGCTTATGGGGCGCAAATTACCAAAGAATTGCAAGCGATGCAGGCCACAGAAGCCAATGCAAGCGAATTAGAGCAACAATTTGAACAACAACAAGCCCAATTGCTGCAAGAAGCAGCCGTTCTTTCTGAGAAACGCCAAGCTGCTGCTCAACAGTTGGAAAAGGCTGTTCACCAACAACTCAAAGCTCTCTATATGGCTAAAACGGTTTTCAAAGTTGAATTTGCCACGGTTGATAATCAGCAATTTATGCGCAGCGGTCGGGACAAAGTTGAATTTTATATTCAACCTAATCCGGGTGAGAAGCTACGGCCGCTTGCCAAGACTGCTTCTGGTGGGGAATTATCCCGATTGATGTTGGCGCTTAAAACGATTTTCTCAGAATCACAAGGCGTTACCAGCATTATTTTTGATGAAGTTGATACTGGGGTCAGTGGGCGTGTTGCGCAAGCAATTGCCAATAAAATTAGCGAAATTGCCCAACACTCACAAGTCCTCTGTATTACGCATTTGCCACAAGTAGCGGCGATGAGTGATCATCAATACCAAATTCAAAAACAAATTAAACAAAACCGCACAGAAACATCAATCCAAAAGGTAACCGGTAAAAAACGCGTTGCTGAACTGGCTCGTATGTTGGCGGGGACAGAAGTGACGGAATTAACGCTAGAACACGCCCAAGAATTAGTGGACCTCGCAGAAACTGCTAAAGCACAGATTAGACAAGCTTAATAAAGAAGGGGTTAGGACTTGTTGTCCTAACCCCTTCTTTAACGGTCATCGTCTATTGTTAGTTATTTTTTGAGATGTAGCGAATTTGATTTAAAGTAACGATTTTATAAAGATTAGAGTGATTTTCTTTTAACAAGTAAGTTTTATCATCAAGTTGTTTAATCAAGCGCCCATTGACTTGTTCGATGTGCTCGGCCACGTTAAATTGGATAGCCAAACGGTAATGGCGATCAAAAGCTTGCATCATATAAAGTTGAATTTGGCTAGGTTGCATCTGGGGTTGTTCGATTAATTCTTGGGCATCATCGAGTTCGAAAAAGCGTTGATACCGTTTCACCAATTCATGACTAAAGCCGACTACTGCTGATTGTTTGATTTCCATAACGTGTTGTCCTCCGAACATTTGTTTGTATTTCCATTATACGAACAAATGTTCTAATCTGCAAGCGCAAATTTAAATTTTTTTCGTGTATAATAGATTAAACGATGAGAAAGGGTGATTTGATGAGTGATATCAACTACGAAATTATGGCTGAAATTGGGGCCATTAGTGAAAATAAGGCGGGCTGGAAGAAAGAATTGAACTTAATTGCTTGGAATGGTCGCGCACCTAAGTTTGATTTACGGGACTGGGCACCCGATCATGCGAAGATGGGCAAGGGCATCACGCTCACCAATGAGGAAGTTGCACAATTGCAAACAATATTAAATGAGATGAACCTAAAGTAGACTTGTAATTGGCAGTCATCTAGTGATAAAATAGAACTTAACTATTTTATAAAAGAAGAGGGAATTACGTAGATGTCCAATCGAGGAATGTTGATCGTTTTATCTGGCCCATCAGGGGTTGGTAAAGGAACTGTCCGTCAAGCAATGCTAGAAGATGAATTTCGTGATTTTCACTATTCAGTTTCGATGACGACTAGAAAGCCAAGACCAGGCGAACAAGATGGTGTTGACTACTATTTTGTGAGCAAAGAAGAATTCGAGCAAGAAATTGCAAATGATGGTATGCTAGAGTATGCACAGTATGTTGATAATTATTACGGCACACCGATGAAGTATGTCAATCAAACCTTAGAATCAGGCCGCGATGTCTTATTAGAAATCGAAGTCCAAGGTGCGATGCAGGTTCGTGAGAAGTGTCCAGATGGCGTGTTTATCTTTTTAACACCGCCTGATTTATTGGAATTACGCAATCGAATCCAAAAACGTGGCACTGACGATCAAGCAACGATTGATAAGCGCATGCAAAAAGCAGCCGATGAAATTCGGATGATGGAAAATTATGATTACGCTGTTGTCAATGATGAAATTCCAAACGCCGTTCAACGGATTGAAAAGATTATTGAGAGTGAACACTTACGAGTACCACGTGTGATTGATCAATATAAGAAAATGATAGGGGAATAATAAAATGATTGTATATCCTTCAATTGATAAGTTACTAGAAAATGTTAACTCACGCTATTCATTAGCCGTTTTAGCAAGCAAGCGAGCACATCAAATCGAAGCTGGCGATTTGAAAATGTTATCAGAATACAAATCACCTAAAACCGTAGGGATGGCAATGGAAGAAATTGCTGCTGGCAATGTAACCATTGATCCTGATTCATTGATGCTTGAAAAAGATGCTGAAAAAATGGATAAGCTTTCTCAAAAAGATGGCGAATAAGAATAATTAGCGAACCGCATTTTTAGTTTATTCATCGTGGGATGTCTAAATTAAGAGGCGGTTTTTTTATTTAAAGGAGGTTTTTAAAATGGTGAGTTTAGAAAACAAACACGTTACGGTTTACGTAACCGGTGGGATTGCGGTGTACAAGGTCGCTAGTTTAGTGCGTCAGTTGATTAAAAATGGGGCAATTGTCCGCGTGGCAATGACGCAGGCTGCCACCGAATTTGTGACACCATTGACCTTTGCGACATTAACGCGGCAAGAAGTGCTAACTGATTTAATGACGATGAATCACCCAGAACAAGTCGCCCACATTCACTTAGCTGACTGGACCGAATTGGCAATTGTTGCACCTGCGACGGCCAATATTGTTGGCAAATTAGCGAACGGCATTGCAGATGATTTCGTGACCACGGCACTTTTGGCAACTACGGCGCCTAAATTATTGGTGCCCGCTATGAATGAACATATGTGGTTAAATCCTGCGACACAACGCAATTTAACACAATTAAAAGCAGATGGGATTGCGATTGTGCAACCCGCTACTGGTTTTTTAGCGGAAGGCTATGAAGGCCAAGGGCGTTTTCCAGAAGAAGATGTGATTATGAGTAATGTTTACCGCCAATTAACCCCTAATCGTTTGCAAGATAAAGTGGTTTTAGTGACGGCCGGTGGGACGCAGGAACCTTTGGATCCGGTTCGCTATATTGGCAACCGGTCATCTGGTAAAATGGGGTATGCGATTGCTGAAATGGCGGCTCAAATGGGCGCTAAGGTTACTTTGATTAGTACGCGGCCAGAACTGGCTGTCCCTGCTAATCTGGCACAAGTCATCTATGTCCGAACGGCAGCCGAACTGCAAGGGGCCGTTGCTAGTTTATATAATGAAGCGGATGTCGTGATTATGGCAGCCGCTGTCGCTGATTTTAAACCGGCGCAATACGTTTCACAAAAAATTAAAAAACAAGTTGGTCAAACTGATATGACGCTTGAACTCAATCGAACGCCGGATATTTTAGCGACGTTGGGTCAAGAAAAGAAAAAGCAATATCTAGTGGGCTTTGCAGCTGAAACCAATGATTTGATGGCGCACGCGCAAGTCAAATTAACGGCTAAACAGGTCGATTTATTAGTGGCCAATGATGTCAGCCAAACCGACCGGGGCTTTGGCGCTGACCAAAATGCGGTCACTCTTTTACGACCAAATCAGGCACCAGAAGCATTACCATTGGCTTCCAAAAAAGTGATTGCCACACAAATTTTAGAACGGATCAGTACAGCGCTTAGCTCAAAGGAGGAATAGCATGCCACAGATTGCTAAAGTAATCGTTGATGTGCCGACAATGCAAACTAATCGGCCATATGATTATCAGGTACCGGTCACTTTAGTTGATGTCATTCAACCTGGGATGCGGGTTATTATTCCGTTTGGAAATGGTGATCGTAAGATTCAGGGCTTTGTCTTGCAAGTTTTAGACCAGCCAAGCTTTACGGGCCAATTAAAGGCAATCGAGGCAGTTGTTGATTTAACGCCAGCGGTTAACCCTGAATTACTATCACTTTCAGATTGGTTAGCACAACAGACGTACGCTTTTCAGATCACGTGTCTGCAGACGATGTTACCCAGTGTGATGCGGGCTAAATATACGAAAACTGCGACGTTAATTGATGAAATTCCAGCGGACTTACAGGCCAGTCTGTTCAATGGCAATGACGAGTTGACTTTTGATCAGAATCTAGCGCCTGATAAGTTAAAACAACTCATGCAATTGCAGCGCCAAGGTAAAATTAGCGTCACTTATCACGTTGATAACCGGGCACAAGTTAAGCAATTAACGGCGATTGAGCCCGCACTGAGTTTTGAACAATTGGAAGAAGCACGGATGGGTTTACGAAAGTCAGCCCAGAAGCAAAGCCAATTAATCAGTTATCTGCAAACGCTGATTGATCAAGAGGCACCAACTTTATTAAAAACGATTTTAGAAAAAACAACTTTTACGCGGGAAAATATTCGAATCGGTGCGGAAAAAGGCTGGTTACGCCAAGTTAAGGTGGAAGCTTACCGGAATCCGTACGCTAATGCTGTTCAACCAACCCACAAAATGACGCTAACGAGCGAACAAAAAACCGCAGTTGATGCGGTCGTTCAATCCGCATCAACGGATGCCTCAGAAGTATTCTTAATTGAAGGTGTCACCGGCAGTGGGAAGACCGAAGTTTATTTACAAACAATTGATGCGGTCTTGCAACAAGGCAAGACCGCACTGATGTTAGTCCCTGAAATTGCTTTGACGCCGCAGATGGTGCAACGCGTGAAGGGCCGCTTTGGTGATTTAGTTGCTGTGTTACATAGTGGCTTGTCTGAAGGTGAGAAATACGACGAATGGCGGCGCATTGAACGCAAAGAAGCGCGCGTGGTCGTCGGTGCCCGCTCAGCCATTTTTGCGCCACTTGAAGATATTGGCGTGATTATTATGGATGAAGAACATGAAGCCAGTTATAAACAAGACGAAAGTCCGCGTTATCATGCACGCGACGTTGCGATTTGGCGGAGTCAGTATCATCACTGCCCCGTCATTTTAGGCAGCGCCACGCCATCGTTAGAATCCCGCGCTCGGGCGCAAAAAGATGTCTACCATCTGATTCGCCTGACGCAACGGGTGAACCAACAAGCCTTACCAGCTGTTGAACTAGTTGATATGCGCGAAGCGATGAAGGTTCAAAAAGCCAGCAACTTTTCACCGGCGTTATTAGCCGGCATCAAAGAACGGCTGCAAAAGGGCGAACAAAGTGTGTTACTCCTAAATCGTCGCGGTTTTTCATCATTTATCATGTGTCGGGATTGCGGGTTTGTCTTGCAGTGTCCCAACTGTGATATTTCGTTGACGTTACACATGGATACGCATTCGATGAAATGCCATTATTGTGGGCACGAAGAAGCCATTCCTAGGATTTGCCCTAGCTGTCAGAGTCGCCAAATTCGTTATTTTGGGACTGGCACGCAAAAAGTCGAAGCTGAATTACAAGAATTAATCCCTGAAGCACGGATTTTGCGGATGGACGTTGATACGACTCGGAAAAAAGGCGCGCATGCTAAATTATTGAAAAAATTTGGTGATCACGAAGCTGATATCTTATTAGGGACGCAGATGATTGCCAAAGGCTTAGATTTCCCAGATGTAACGTTAGTCGGGGTGATCAACGCTGATACAGCTTTGGGTTTACCGGATTTTCGGGCGAGTGAGCGGACTTTCCAATTATTAACGCAGGTTAGTGGTCGTGCGGGTCGTGCGGATAAGGTGGGGCAAGTGATTGTTCAATCTTATAATCCCGAGAATTACGCGATTCAATTTGCTAAACAGCACGATTATGAAGGATTTTATCAATATGAAATGGCGGTGCGCCACCGTGGCGGCTATCCGCCTTATTACTTTACGGTGAAGGTGACGGTTAGCCACCCTGAAGAAGCACTTGCCGCAAAGAAGAGTTTTCAAATTGCCAAACAGATGCGACCGATTTTATCCGACCAAGCACTGATTCTCGGGCCCACCCCGAAATCAATTGCGCGGATTAATAATCGTTATTTTTACCAAATTGTGATTAAATATAAACAGGAACCACAACTTCAGGCTAAATTAGCCGAAATACTAGAGACCACCCAAATCGATACTCGTCACGGGTTTAAGATTGGGCTGGATAATGAACCTCTACAATTTACTTAAAAGTGAGCGTGATTGATTAATGACATCCATCGTATTTATGGGAACACCCCAATTTTCAGTACCAATTTTAGAAGCCCTTGTGGCAAACGACTACCAAATCTTGGCAGTTGTGACACAACCGGATCGGAAAGTCGGTCGTAAACAAGTGTTGCAACAAACACCTGTTAAAGAAGCTGCGGTTCGACTAAATCTACCAGTATTCCAACCAGAAAAACTGAGTGGTAGCCCTGAACTGGCTGACGTAATTGCCTTACAACCGGATTTAATTGTAACGGCAGCTTACGGTCAATTCTTACCAACAAAATTATTAGAAGCCGCTAAAATCGCTGCGATTAATGTTCATGGCTCATTATTGCCTAAATACCGTGGTGGCGCCCCAATTCAATACGCCGTTTTAAATGGCGACTCAGAAATCGGGATTACTATCATGCATATGGCTAAGAAAATGGATGCCGGCGATATGATTGAACAAGCCAGTATTCCAATTGAAGCCACAGACGATACCGGTAGTTTATTCGATAAGTTAAGCTATGTTGGTCGGGATCTTTTACTAAAGACTTTACCTGGGATTATTGCACAAACAGCCCCTCGGACACCGCAAGATGAAGTGCAAGTGACCTTTGCGTATAACATTACTAAGGAACAAGAACAATTAGACATCAACCAACCTGCTGAACAGTTGGTTAACCAAATTCGCGCTTTACGGCCTCAACCAGGAGCTTGGTTAGCCGTTAATGGCCAACGGACTAAGATTTGGCAAGCGACAGTTGCAGAAACAACAACTGATCAAGCAGCCGGCGTAGTTGTCGCGCTAAATAAAAAAGATTTCGAATTAGCGGCCGGTAACGGGACTGTTTTAAAAATCACTGAAATTCAACCGGCCGGTAAAGCCAAGATGCCAGTGCAATCTTATTTAAATGGGGTTGGCAAGCAACTAGCAGTCGGTCAACAAGTGGTGGTGCAAGATGCCGAATAAGACACCGCGCTACTTAGCTGTTGAAATATTGACGGCAATTGCCAAACAAAATAGTTATTCAAACTTGGCATTAGACCAAGTGATCAATAAGAATCGATTAAACCCACAAGATGCTGGCTTTTTAACGCAGCTTGTTTACGGTGTTATTCAGCATGAATACACGTTGGATTATTATTTAGCACCTTTCATTCAAAAGCCGAAGAAAATGGACAACTGGGTTCGCCAAGTTCTCAGAACAGCGGTTTATCAACAAGTTTATTTGGATCGCGTGCCAGAACATGCTATTTTTTACGAAGCAACTGAAATTGCTAAAAAAATGGGGCATGCGGGGGTTGCTAAGCTCGTGACGGCGATTTTGCGGCAGTTACAACGCAGTGGTTTACCGGATCTCAATGCGATTGCTGATCCAATTGAACGTCTTAGCGTGCAATACAGCGTGCCGCAATGGTTGGTGGCAAAACTGCAAGCTGATTTAGGGGATGATAAACTCGAATCATTGCTCGCAACAATTAACCAACCAGCCAACGCTTCATTGCGAGTTAATACGCGGGTCAATACGGTTGATGCCGTATTGGCTGAGTTACAACCGCAGTTTAATGACCTCCAACCGAGTCAGATTGCTAAGGTTGGCTTAGTCGCACAAGGCGGTCATTTGGCCAGTGGTACGTTATTTGAAGCGGGCGATTATACGATTCAAGATGAAAGTTCAATGTTAGTCGCACCTAGTTTAGATATTCAACCAGGGGACCAAGTATTAGACGCTTGTGCCGCACCTGGTGGCAAGACAACGCATATGGCAACTTATTTGGATGCGCAACAAGGCGGTCAAATCACGGCCTTAGACATTCATGACCATAAAGTGCGTTTGATTGAACAAAATGCGAAGCGGCTCCATGTTGAAGATGTTGTTAGCGCTCAAGCACTAGACGCACGTAAAGTGGGCGAACAGTTTGGTGAGGCACATTTCGATAAAATTCTAGTCGATGCACCTTGTTCTGGGTTAGGGTTAATGCGCCGGAAACCAGAAATTAAATATAGCCGCCAACCAGCGGACTTGATGAATCTACAACGAATCCAATTAGCAATTCTAGATGCCGTGGCGCCTACTTTGAAAGTCGGCGGACGCCTAACTTATAGTACGTGCACGATTGTTCCGGAAGAAAATCAACAAGTGGTGGCGGCCTTCATTGCTAACCATCCGGAGTTTGAAATTGAACCAGTACCACTTGAATTACCATTAGCGCAGAATCAAGCAAGTCCTTTTGTCCAAATCTATCCAGATGATTACCAAACAGACGGCTTTTTCATCGCTTGTTTGAAACGACGGGCATAACTACAATTGAGGTGATTTTTTATGGAAGTTGCATATCAAACAGATGTCGGTCAACAGCGACAGAATAATCAAGATTATGTTGGTTTTTATACTAATCAACGCGGTGTTCAATTTGCAATTGTTGCCGATGGAATGGGCGGTCATTTAGGGGGCGACGTGGCCTCTGAAATGGCTGTTTCCCATATCGGACATGAATTTGAAAAAACAGATGATACTGATATTGAAGCGATGGTTAAGTGGTTGATTTTTGAATTACAAAGAGAAAACCAACATATTTTAGCCAAAGCGAATCAATATGACGATTTATCGGGGATGGGCACGACCTTAGTGGCAGTCTTAATTTCCGGGACGCACTATTTAGTCGCTAATATCGGCGATAGCCGCGTTTACCGTCTCAGACGCAATACGTTACGTCAATTAACGGAAGACCACTCATTGGTCAATGAACTGGTTAAGCAAGGGGAATTAACGGCAGAAGCCGCTAAGCATCATCCTCAAAAGAATATCATCACGCGCACACTGGGTGTTTCTCAAGAGGTTGATGCAGATGTGACGATTTATGAATTCGAACCAGATGACTACTTACTTTTATGTACAGATGGGTTGACCAATATGGTCGATGACGATCAATTGCAACAAACCTTGATGGCAGAGATGACGCTGGAAGAAAAATGTGCCGCCTTAATCCAAAAAGCGAACGAAGCTGGCGGCATGGATAACATTACGGCACTCATCTTACATCACGAAGGTGAGGTGCCTACGCCATGATGGAAACAGGGTACGCTGTAGCGGGGCGTTATAAGATTATTCGCCCCATCGGTGAAGGTGGCATGGCTAATGTTTATTTGGCGCAGGATCTAATTTTAGATCGGCAAGTGGCAGTTAAAGTTTTACGATTAGATCTCCGAAATGATCCGGATACAGTCCGACGGTTTACGCGAGAAGCGTTGGCAACGACTGAATTAAATCATCCGAATATTGTTAGTATTTACGATGTTGGTGAAGAAAACAGTATGCAATACATCATTATGGAATATATTAAGGGCACCGATCTTAAGAAATATATCGTGGAACACTTTCCAATTCCTTATCAACGCGTAATTGATATTATGACGCAGATTTTATCTGCGGTTCAAAACGCACATGCGCATAATATTATTCATCGGGATTTAAAACCACAAAATATTTTGGTTGATGAAGACGGCAACGTTAAGATTAGTGACTTTGGGATTGCGATTGCGCTCAGCGAAACGGCGATGACTCAGACCAATACGTTGTTGGGGTCTGTTCATTATCTCTCACCGGAACAGGCAAGAGGTTCGATGGCGACGAAACGGTCTGATATTTACTCGTTAGGAATTGTGCTTTATGAGTTATTGACGGGGATGGTGCCTTTTGAAGGCGAGTCCGCTGTTTCAATTGCGATTAAGCATTTCCAAGATGAAGTCCCACCAGTACGCAACTATGATCCACGTATTCCGCAAGCCTTGGAAAATGTCGTTTTAAAAGCGACTGCCAAGGATCCGGATGAACGCTATAGTGGTGTTGATGCAATGATGGCTGACTTAGCAACTTCTTTATCAGCTAGTCGTGCGCACGAACCTAAATTTGTGCCATCAAAAGCGGATGATTTGAGTGAGACTAAGGTGATTCCCGCACTAGATCCAGAAGGCATTACGCAAACCAACAATGATGAGGAACAAGTTAAAGAAGCGGAACCAACTCAGAAAAAGGTTAAAAAGCCAGCTAAGTCTAAACGTAAGTGGTGGCTACTAGGTGGCGGTGTTGTTTTATTGCTGTTATTAGCAACGGTGATTGCTTTTGCAGTTCAGGGGAGCGAAGTAACCGTCCCTGATTTAACGGATATGACACAACAAAATGCGGAATCTGCTTTGACCGATAAAAAACTGAAGGTCGGCACGGTTCAAAAAACAACGAGTCAGAAATACAGTAAGGGCCACGTCATTCGAACAACGCCTAAAGCGGGCCTGAGTGTAAAATCAAGAAGTACGGTTAATTTAATTGTCAGTTCAGGACGCCAAAAGTATAAGATTAAAGACTATACGAACCAAGCATATAGTGATGTTCGGGATGCTTTGAAGGATAAAGGCTTGAAAGTTAAACGGAAATACCAAAGTTCATCTGAAGTGAGTCCTGGGTTGATTATCGATCAAAGTATTGCGGCTGGCAAAAGGGTCGTTCCAAGTAAAACGACGATTACCTTAACAGTCAGCAGCGGCAAACCTGGTTTTGCATTGCATAATCTAAGCAACTATACAAAGCAAGGGATTCAAGACTATGCTGCACAAAATGGTTTAACGGTCGTATTCTCTGAAGAATATTCATCAAGTATTTCTGAAGGAATGGTAATCAGTCAATCGCCTGCAAGTGGTACAATGGTTCAAGAAGGTGATAGCGTAAGCGTTATCCTTTCAAAAGGCGAGCAACCAACTGAACATCATTCTATTGTGACGTCGAGTTCAAATTCAGTTATCGAGTCGAGTGCGCCTGAATCAAGTCAATCGAGTGAAAGTAGCGCGAGTGAGTCAGAGAGCGAATCAGAGAGTGAATCGGAAAGCGAATCAGCAAGTGAATCGATCAGTAGTTCAGCTAGTCAAAGTAGTCAATCGAGCGTTCAATCAAAGTAATCTTTAGATAAAATAAGTTACTACCGTATTTTACTGGAGGATTAAGCAATTTTAGTAGATAACCACAGAACAGGTTAAAAAATAATGGGAGGTGACCTATTGCAGACCGGACAGATTATTCGTGCCCTCAGTGGGTTTTATGATGTACAAAGTGAGCACAAAATTTATCGAACACGGGCTCGAGGTAATTTTAGAAAACGGAAAATTACGCCATTGGTCGGCGATTTCGTTGAATTTGAAAGTGAAAGTCAAACAGAAAGCGGCTATATCTTAGAAATTTTAGACCGCAAAAATGAAATGATTCGACCACCAGTAGCGAATATCGATCAGGCAGTTGTCATTGTTTCGGCAGTCGAACCTGATTTTTCGTTAAACTTATTAGATCGTTTCTTGATTTATTTAGAAAGTTTGAATATTCAAGGCCTCGTTTATTTGACGAAAACCGATATGATTTCTGACGAAAAATATCAAGAGATTAAGCAATATTTGGATTACTATGAAAAAGTGGGTTATCCAACTTTTGCACCCAGAACGGCATTTACACCAGAGATTATTCAAGCGATTGAAGACACATTCCCTGATAAAACGACCGTCTTTACGGGACAAACAGGGGCTGGTAAATCAACATTGCTCAATCATATTGATCCTAAATTGAACTTAGCAACGGCTGAAATTTCACAAAGTTTAAACCGTGGGAAGCATACGACGCGCCATATCGAACTAATTCCATTGAATGATGGTTTGGTTGGCGATACACCAGGCTTTTCATCACTGGGTATTTTAAATGTGACGAGTGAAACTTTAGTGAGTCGTTATCCTGAATTTAGAGAAATTGGACAAGATTGTAAGTTTAGAACTTGCCAACATGTGATGGAACCTAAATGTGCGGTTAAAGCGGCCGTTGATGCTGGTGAAATTATGCAAAGTCGCTATACGAACTATTTGCAATTCCGGGCCGAATTAAAGGATATCCGGCCTGTTTATAAGAAATCAAAATAAGAAATTGGATGGGAGTTTTTAAAATGACACAAATCGCACCTTCGATTTTAAGCGCAGATTTTATGAATTTACAACGGGATGTTCAAAATCTTGAGGCAGCAGGTGCCGACCTATTGCATATTGATATTATGGATGGCATGTTTGTGCCTAACATGTCTTTTGGCGCCCAAGTGGTCAGCGGTATTCGTCCGCTAACACAACTAGGCTTAGATGTTCATTTGATGGTTGAACAACCAGAACGCTACATTGAACAATTCATAACAGCTGGTTCTGATTTAATCATGATTCACGCAGAAGCAACAGAACATCTTTATCGTGGTCTTCAAATGATCAAAGATGCTGGTGTTAAAGCTGGGGTGGTCATCAATCCAGGGACGCCAGTGAGCTACATTGAATCTGTTTTACCATTGGTTGATCAAGTTTTAGTAATGACGGTTAATCCTGGTTTTGGTGGTCAAAAATTCATTCCAGCAATGTTAACGAAGGTCGCTGAATTAGCGTCTTATCGTGAAGCACACGCTGATGCTGATTTTACAATCGAAGTTGACGGTGGCGTTAACGACCAAACAATCGCAGCCTGTGCCAAAGCGGGCGCTGATGTCTTTGTAGCGGGTTCATACACATTTGCTGGTGATTTAGCAACACGAATTGAAACCCTTAAGAAGGCTGCTAATGAAGCGCGTTAATTTATTGGCAGGTGGTCCAGTTGATCAGTGGGCATCGGAATTAGCAACAATCACAACCGTCCCAGGACAATGGATTACGGCCGATCGTGGGACGTTACGCTTATTACAACAAGGTGTGACACCTACGATTGCGGTCGGTGATTTTGATTCCATTACCCCGGCTGAAAAAGAACAGGTGCTAGCGGCGGTCAGTGATATTCGTTCGGTTCAAGCCGAAAAAGACGAAACAGATACGCAATTAGCGTTATCAATTGCCTTTGAAGAACTACAGGCTGACCGTGTGGTGGTCTACGGTGCGACTGGAGGCCGAATTGACCATTTCTTAGCCAATCTCTTTATGGCGGTCGAAGAACGCTTTAGAACGGTCCTCAATCGCATTGAGATGCGTGACCGACAAAATACGATTCAATTCTATGCGCCGGGGACGTATGAGCTGACAAAAGAGGCTGATAAAAAGTACCTCGCGTTTATCCCGCTCGTGCCAACGACGGATTTAAATTTAGTAGATGAGAAATATCCACTCACACATTTTGATACGAAGGTTCCAATCTCATGGGCCAGCAACGAATTCATCGGCGAAAAAGCGCATTTTAATTTTAAAACGGGCATCGTAGCGGTGATTCAAAGTAAGGATTAAAAGAGTGCGTTTGAAACGGTTTGACTTTGAGCATTAGCACAGCTCGGCGAATAACTGCTGCAAGCAGTTGTTTGACGAGTGACGCTAAGCGCAGAAGTCAGTTTCAAAAAGCACGTTTAAGCCATTAAAATTCGAATATAAAAAGGCTCGACAAATTTATTTTGTCGAGCCTTTTTTGATGGAAACGTGCTTTTGCCAGTAACTTTCTGCGCTTTGCTACACTTGTCAAACCGGCGATTTCATCGCCAATTCGCCAAGTTAGGCAAATGCTCAAAAGCTAATCACTGGCAACGCACTCTATTTTTGCGCAAAAAAATAGATTGTCCGAAGACAATCTAAGAAACGAAATTAAACACGAGTAACTTTGCCTGATTTCAAAGCACGAGCAGAAACCCAAACACGTTTAGGTTTGCCATCAACTAAGATACGTACTTTTTGTAAATTTGGCTTCCAAGAACGACGAGATGCGTTCAAAGCGTGTGAACGCTTGTTGCCAAATGATGTTTTACGGCCGGTAATAACGTCTTTTGCCATGGTCTATTCCTCCTTTTAGTAAAGCCGGTAGAAGAATTAACGAGAAACATAATATGATTCAGTTAGTCTTAATAGTTGCATGCATGCACACCGGCTTACACAATTCACTTAAACAATTTACCATAATAGTTGAGCTAATGCAAGAACTCTTACAAGGAAAATTACTTGACAGGTCATTTTTTAAGGGTAGTATCTAATAAAAGCATGCGTTATACTAAGCAATACAGGTTCGTTAAAGTACTTTGAAAGTTATCGGAGCTATGCTAAAATAACATTAAGTATGTCACAAGGAGGCTATTTTAATGGCTGTTAAAATTAAGACCCAATACGGCGATATCGATATTACGAATAATGTGATTGCCACTGTCGTTGGCGGTGCTGCAACTGATATTTATGGCATCGTTGGTATGGCAAGCAAGAATCAAATTCGTGACAATTTAAATGAAATTTTAAATCGTGAAAATTACAATCGGGGCGTTGTTGTTCGTCAAGAAGAAAATGGCGTGGCAATCGACGTTTATATTATTTGTGGTTATGGCATTAAGATCTCAGAAGTTTGCCGTAATGTTCAAAGTAAAGTGAAATATAATCTTGAAACAATGTTGGGTGTTAGTGCAAACTCAGTTAATGTCTATGTTCAAGGTGTACGTGTATTAGAAGACTAAAATAATGAGCGGAGCTGGTGGTTAAAGCCAGTTCTATTTGTTTTCGTTCGAGGAGGAACATTCGTGAAAGTTACTGAAATTACAGCAACCGAGTTTCAAGCAATGATGCGGGTTGCTGCACATCGCTTAACTAAAAATGCAGAATTTGTGAATTCATTAAACGTTTTCCCGGTACCTGATGGGGATACAGGAACTAATATGAGTTTAACTTTTCAAAGTGGTGCTAAGGCGGTTAATGAAAATAATGCGCAAGCAGTTGGTGAATTATCAAAGAGCTTAGCTAAGGGTCTATTAATGGGTGCCCGCGGTAACTCTGGTGTGATTAGTTCACAAATCTTCCGTGGCTTTTCAAAGAGTATGGAAGAAAAAACAAGTTTAACGGCCCAAGATTTAGCAGATGCTTTTACAAGTGGCGTTCAAACAGCGTACAAAGCAGTTATGAAACCCGTTGAAGGGACTATTTTAACAGTTGCGCGTGAAGGTGCTAAAGCTGGTGCCAAAGTCGCTGCACAAACAGATGATATTGGTGCAGTTGTTGAAGCGGTCGTTGAAGGTTCTAAGAAGGCTTTATTGAAGACGCCTGAATTATTACCCGTCTTAAAAGAAGTCGGCGTCGTCGATTCTGGTGGCCAAGGCTTAGTTTTCATATATGAAGGTTTCTTAGAAGGTTTAACAGGTCAAGCACCTGCCAAAGATCTTTATACACCCGATGAAGCTGAAATGGATGAAATGGTTAATGCTAATCATCACCAAACAGCACAAATGGGGACTGAAGAAATCGAAAATGGTTACTGTACAGAAATCATGGTTGCACTTGGCGATGGCACAACTGTTGATCGCGAATTTGACTATGATGAATTCAGAAATCATTTAAACGGTATTGGCGACTCATTATTAGTTGTTGCCGATGATGAAGTGGTTAAAGTCCATGTGCATACAGAACATCCAGGAACAGTGATGGCTTATGGTCAACATTTTGGTTCATTGATGAAGATCAAAGTGGACAACATGCGCTTGCAACATGATACAATTGTTGAAAATGATCAACAAGCAGCAGCCCCCGTTCAAGCGGAACCAGTTGATACTGGGATTATTGCGATTTCAGCTGGTGCTGGTGTGGCAGAACTCTTCAGAAGTTTAGGGGCCACTTATATTTTAAGTGGTGGTCAAACAATGAATCCAAGTACGCAAGATATTTTGGATGCCATTCAAGCAGCTAACGCGAAGAAAGTTATTTTATTACCAAATAATAAAAACATCTTCTTAGCGGCGGAACAAGCTGCCGAAGTTGCTGAAATTCCGGTTGAAATTGTTCAAAGTCGGACGATTGCACAAGGGATGACAGCTCTCTTGTCATTTGACCCTTCTGCAGAATTGCAAGCTAACCAAGCAGCAATGACTGAAGCACTTGATACGGTGATTAGTGGTCAAGTGACACAAGCCATTCGCGATACAACGCTTGATGGTCTTGAAATTAAAAAAGACGATTACATGGGGATTATCGACGGTAAGATTAAGGTCTCAACTGCTGATCGCCAAACAGCTGCCATCGAAATGGTCCAAACTATGTTGGATGAAGACAGTGAAATCGTCACAATTATCGTTGGTGAAGACGGTGATATGACAGAAGCTGAAGCCATTAGTGATGCAATCATGGCCCAAGACGATGAATTGGAAGTTGAAATTCACGAAGGTGACCAACCTGTTTATCCATATTTAATTTCAGTTGAATAATTAATCAAATAAAACAGGAATGGGGCTATTAAAAATACCTGATTCCTGTTTTTTAGTAGAAGTGCGTCATTAACGATTAGCTTCTGAGCATTTACTTAGTGTTGTGAATAAGCGACGTAGTCGATTATTTGCAATACGTAGTAAAGCACAGGAAGCTGTTAATGAAAGCACGTTAAAAAAGAAGTGTGTTTGAAACGTTTTGACTCTGAGGATTAACTTGATTTGGCGAATTGGCGATGTAATCGCTGATTTGACAAATGTTGTTAAGCGCAAGAGTCAGTTTCAAAAAGCACGTTAAAAAAGAAGTGCGTTCAAACCGGTTATCATTCGAGGACTAGCCTAGTCCAGTGAATGAGTGATGAAGTCATTCGTTTGCGGGACATAGCTAGCCACAGAAGGATGGTTTGAAAAGCACGTTTAAGTCATCAAAAAACGGAGGTGCTGTCAGTGTTAAGTTTAACGGATTCTGTGACTGTTTTAACGGGTGTTGGCCCGAAGCGTTTGACAGCCCTCAATCAATTAGGAATCGCAACAATCAGTGATCTATTGTATTATTTTCCGTTTCGTTACGAGGATTTAAAGGTTAAGGATCTCTCAGAAGCGGTCGATCAGGAAAAGGTCACCTTAAAAGGAACCGTTGTCGCTGATCCAGTCGTCAGTCGTTGGGGACCGGGTAAGACACGGCTAAACGTCCGGTTATTGATTAATCATGATGTCATTATGGTGACTTTTTTCAATCAACCCTACTTGAAGGATAAATTTGAAGCAGGCGTTGATATTGCTGTTTATGGTAAATGGGATGCTAGACGGAATAGTTTAACCGGGATGAAGGTTTTAGCGGTTCAATCGGCTGATAATCCTTCGTTCGCGGCGATTTATTCAGCCAATAAAAACGTGCGTCAAGGCACACTCGTAAAATTGATTCGCGAAGCGTTTGATAATTATCGCAATGTCATTCCGGATTTGATTCCGGCCGATATTCGCGAGCGGTATAAGTTAGTTTCTGAAGTGGAACTGATTGCTGGAATGCATTTTCCGGAAAGCTACCCAGAAGCCAAGCAGGCGCGACGCACCGCCATTTTTCATGAATTCTTCTTGTACCAACTGCAATTGCAGGCGATTAAACAAGCAGACCGCCATGTTGAAAATGGCTTAGCACTGCCTTATCAAAACGCAGCCCTCAAGGAATTTATTAAGACATTACCGTTTGATTTAACGGATGCTCAAAAGCGGGTGGTCAACGAAATTTGTTTAGACCTTAAGGCACCGGCACATATGAACCGTCTTTTACAAGGGGATGTTGGGTCTGGGAAGACGATTGTCGCGGCGATTGCGATGTTTGCTGCGGTGACGGCCGGTTTCCAAGCGGCCTTAATGGTGCCCACCGAAATTTTGGCGGAACAACATTATCAGAGCCTACAAAAGCTTTATGCACCAATGAATGTGACGGTTGGGTTACTAACTGGTTCGACAACCGCCAAGGAGCGCCGGACGTTGTTGGCGGATATTGAATCCGGTCGGATCAATATCATTGTCGGAACGCACGCACTTATTCAAGATGCCGTGGTTTACCACAAGTTAGGCTTTGCCGTCATCGATGAACAACATCGATTTGGGGTCAATCAACGGCGCGTGCTACGTGAAAAAGGCTTGCAGCCTGATATGCTGGCAATGACAGCGACACCGATTCCGCGGACCTTGGCAATTACCGCCTATGGCGAAATGGATGTTTCGACCATCGATGAGTTACCTAAAGGTCGGATTCCAATTGAAACCAGTTGGGTGCGTAGTAACCAGGTTGAACAAGCGCTCTCGTTTGTTCAAAAACAATTGGCTGACAACTCGCAAGTTTTTGCGATTACGCCGTTAATTGCGGAGTCGGAACAAATGGATCTCAAAAATGCGGAAGAAATCTACGCGACTTTGGCGGATCGGTTTGAGCCGCAGTACCATGTGGCGCTATTACACGGTAAGTTGAAGGATGACGAGAAAAACCGGATTATGACGGCTTTTTCAAATAACGAGATTCAACTACTGGTTTCAACGACCGTCGTTGAAGTCGGGGTCGATGTGCCTAATGCGACCGTGATGATGATTTTCGATGCTGACCGGTTTGGCTTAGCCCAACTTCATCAATTGCGTGGCCGGGTTGGTCGGGGCAAGAAAAAGGCCTACTGTCTATTGATTGCTGATCCTAAGAACCAACAAGGTGTTGATCGAATGACGATTATGACTGAAACGACCAACGGCTTTGTCGTCGCGCAAAAGGATTTAGAGTTGCGAGGTCCCGGTGAGGTCTTTGGTGATCGCCAATCAGGATTACCAGTTTTCAAGGTTGGTGATCCAGTCGCTGATTTTGCCAGTTTACAGGTCGCACAGCAAGAAGTACAAAAAATCTTCACGGTTGATCCTACTTTTAGCCAACCGGCGTACGCGCCTTTAAAAGCGTATCTCGCACAACAAAAACAAAACTATCAAACATTAGATTAATGAAAGAAGAGGAAGTAGCATGAAAGTAGCAGTTGATGCAATGGGCGGCGATTTCGCGCCTCAATCAGTAATCGAAGGGGTTTTACAAGCCCGTTCAGAATTTACGGACCTAGATTTTATTCTATATGGCGATCAAGCACAGATTGAACCCTTAATCGATGATATGACGCGCTTAACAATCGTGCATACCACAGAAAAAATTGCGAGTGATGACGAACCAGTCCGCGCTATTCGCCGTAAGAAGCAGGCCTCAATGGTTTTAGCCGCCCAAGCGGTTAAGGATGGCCAAGCAGATGCACTCTTCTCATTAGGGAACACAGGGGCCTTATTAGCAGCCGGGTTATTTATTATCGGCCGGGTAAAAGGAATTGATCGTCCAGGCTTAATGCCCACTTTACCATCGATTAATTCTGATCAAGGTTTCAATATGTTAGACGTTGGTGCCAATGCTGAAGCTAAGCCAGAACACTTGCATCAATACGGTTTAATGGGTAATTTCTATGCTAAAGACGTCCGGGGCATCGAAAATCCGCGAATCGCATTGTTGAATAACGGGACAGAAGCGACTAAGGGTGACGAATTGCATAAGGCAACGTACCAACTCTTAGCGGATGATCCAGATTTGAATTTTGTCGGGAACGTTGAAGCTAACGATTTATTAAAAGGTGTTGCTGATGTTGTTGTGACGGATGGCTTTACTGGCAATGCAACGTTAAAAGCAATCGAAGGCACTGCCACAATCGTCATGTCACAAGTGAAACACGCGATTATGGATGCTGGGGTCAAAGAAAAAATTGGTGGCCTATTATTAAAAGGGAGTGTCGGGGGTATCAGAGAAAAATTTGATACGTCCATTTATGGCGGGGCTGTTTTACTTGGCTTGAAAGCACCCGTTATCAAGGCGCACGGGGCTGCCGATGCACGTACAGTCTACTATACGGTTAAACAAATTCATGCGATGTTAGCTAATCAAACGGTTCAAAAAGTCATCGATTATTTCAGTGACCAAGCTGCGCAAAAGAATTCTAATTAAATAGCTAGACAATGTCTTTCAAAGGCGTTACAATGACTTTCGCAGGCATAAAATCGATTGCTTGAAAGAAACGTGGAAGTTATGTATAATCACTGGATACCCAAAATAATTAGGTGCGAAAGTGTTTCAATTTGGAGGTTTTTAACATGAGTGAACAAGAAATCTTTGATAAGATTGCAGCAATTATTGCTGACCGATTTGAATTGAACTTTAAAGCAGATCTTGATGCTGATTCAATTGATATTGTTGAGTTCGTCTTAGAATTGGAAGACACGTTTGGTGCCGAGATTCCAGATGAAGAAGCTGAAAAAATCGCAACAGTGGCAGATGCCGTTGCATACATTAAAGCGAAGACCAAATAAAGTAGTCAATTGGACCGTGATAATTCACGGTCTATTTTTTTTGAGAGTGTGCTATCAGTTGGGTATATCCTGCGGATTAACAAAGAGTGGTGAATGATTGCGCAGCAATCGTTTGACATGCGACGTTAACCACAAGGATATGACTAATAGCCCACGTTTAGTATAGGAGGGGGAGCTAAAAGTCACTTTTGGCTACCCTTCCTATTTTTTTGTCCCCAAACAAGACAGAAAACTTTTCGAAGTTACAAAATAGCGCTATGATTAAGCTTGTCAATCCTTTCAGGGTTAAGAATAGATAATTGAAAATGAGCATTTTCACATAATAATCGTTATTATTTATGAGAGATTCTAATTTTCTAATTACGAACGTTGGTAATTCAACTAAATTAAATTAGAATATTTTAATCTTTATTATTTACTTTTCATTTTCAATCAGGTATGATTATTTTTAACAACTGAAGGGAGTGTCCACATGAGACGAGAAAAGGGTTTAGTATTAGGTGTAACGACGGTGGCGATAACATTATTATTGGCAGCGTGTGGTTCCTCAGGTAGCAAGAATGCAGGTTCAACAGATACGGTTAGTTTTTCAACAACCGATGTGATTTCAACGATGGATCCTGCATTGAACACCGACGTGATTGGGGCGCAGGCGTTAACGGACACGATGGAAGGTCTTTACCGTTATGAAGGCAAGACCATTAAACCAGCGATTGCGACGAAAGTGGTTAAACCAACTAATAATGGGTTAACATATACTTTCCCATTACGCAAAGATGCAAAATGGAGTAACGGCAAGGCTGTTACAGCGGAAGATTTCGTCTATGCATGGCGCCGAGTTGTCGATCCAAAAGTTGGCTCACAATATGCTTACATTTATGAAGGTATTGAAAATGCAGTAGCCATCACTTCAGGTAAACAACCCGTTAGTTCATTAGGGGTAGTTGCCAAAGATAAACACACATTACAAGTTACTTTAGAAAAACCAATTCCATACTTCAGTCAATTAATGACCAGTTCAACATTCTTCCCAGTTTATCCAGATGCTGTTAAGAAAGCGGGTAAGAGCTACGGGACAAATGCTAAGACATTAGTCTTCAACGGCCCTTACAAGTTATCTGGTTGGAACGGCCCAGATAGTGCTTGGAAAGAAGTTAAAAATACTAACTACTGGAATGCTAAGGCTGTTAAAGTGAAAACTTTGAAATACCAAGTAGTTAAGGACCCATCAACTGCTTTGAACTTATTCCAAAGTAATAAGCTTGATCGCACAAATATCAGTGGCGATACTGCTAAACAAATGAAGAATGATTCTCATTATTCAACCCAACAACAAGCTGCTACATTCTATATGCAAGTTAACCAAGCTAAGAACCCAATCTTCAAGAATGCCAAGATCAGACAGGCAATCTCAATGACGATTAACCGTAAAGAGTTGGTTAACCAAGTGTTAGGCGACGGTTCTGCACCAGTAGCTTCATTAACGCCAAAAGGCATGAGTTTCGATCCCACGACTAAAAAAGATTTCACAAGTGAGTTAAATGCCGAGGGCAAGAAAAATACAACCTATAATCCTAAAGAAGCAACGAAGCTTTGGAAGGAAGGGTTAGCTGAAACCGGTCAAACGGGTAAGACGTTTAACTATACATTATTAGGTGATGATACGGATACTGCTAAGAAACAAGCAGAATATCTCCAAGATACGCTTGAAAAGAACTTACCTGGTTTGAAGGTAACACTTGCCAACGTACCATTTAAGACACGTTTAACACGTTCGGATAACGGTGATTTCGATATGGTTGTCAGTGCTTGGAATGCTGATTTCCCAGATCCAATTACATTCTTAGACTTATTCGTGACGGGTGGCGACAACAATAACGGTAAGTGGAGTAATCCTGAATTTGATGCTCAAATCAAAGCAAGCAAAACAGAAAATGCCAATAACGACAAAGCAAGATGGCAAAATCTCATCAAAGCCCAAGATATTATGAATAAAGAATCTGGTGTCATTCCATTGTATCAATCAGGACGTGCGTACCTCACTAACTCAAGCGTCAAAGGGTTAGATTACGGCCCTTCTGGAAATTACAATAATGTCTCACTTTATTTAAAAAAATAAACTGACTTTATAAAAGATGGGTTTCGGCGTTGAAAAACAATGAAGCCCGTTTTTGTTAGGAGCGAACTTATGAGTAAATATTTGATTAAACGGATTTTTTACCTAGTATTAACGCTATTCATTGTCGCTTCTGTGACGTTCTTCATGATGAAACTGATGCCTGGGACGCCATATACGAATCAACAAAAGATGAGCGCTGATCAATTAAGAATTATGAACGAACAATACGGTTTGAATAAGCCGTTGTTCCAACAATATATTATTTACCTGGGTGGTTTGTTGCACGGTGATTTTGGAACGTCCTTCCAATTTAATAATCAACCGGTTGCCAACCTCATCATGACGCGTTTAGGACCCTCACTTCAAATCGGGGCCCAAGCCATGCTTTTAGGGTCCGTTTTAGGGGTTTTATTAGGGGCAGTTGCGGCAATTCGCAAGAATACTTGGGTGGATGGCGTGGCGACGTTCTTTTCAATCTTAGGGATTTCAATTCCCAACTTCGTCTTAGCTGTTTTACTCCAATTCTTCTTAGCTTTCAAATTACAAATGTTCCCAATCGCTTTATGGGATGGTTGGTCATCTAGTATCCTACCGTCGTTAGCGCTAGCAGTAGCGCCATTAGCCAATACGGCCCGGTTCATGCGGACTGAAATGGTCGATGTCTTAAGTAGTGATTACATCGAATTGGCTAAGGCCAAGGGGAACTCTAAGTGGCAAACTGTTGCTAAACATGCACTTCGTAATTCGATGATTCCGGTTGTGACAATCATTGGCCCAATGGCGGTCAACTTAATGACTGGTTCATTGGTTGTTGAAAATATCTTCTCGATTCCCGGTATTGGGGAACAATTTGTTAAATCAATCATGACCAATGATTATCCAACTATCATGGGCTTGACGATTTTCTACTCATTCTTATTAACCGTTATTATTTTAGTCGTTGATATTCTATATGGGATTATCGATCCTCGTATTCGATTAAGCGACGGTCAGGGGGCACGTTAAATGGCAGATGCGAAGCTAACAGCTGGATCTTTTAAACCACTTAATAAAGATACACATGAAGAACAAGAAAAAATTAGTGCACCCTCATTAACGTTTATGCAAGACGCAATTCGGCGCTTGAAGCAAAATAAGGTGGCGGTGGTCTCACTATTCGTATTGTTGATCATCATCATCGCGGCTGCATTGGCGCCCGTGATTGCACCGCACAATCCCAATACGCAAAACGTAGCGTATGCCAACCTCCCACCTAAAATTGGTGACGGTCAAATCCCAGGATTTAAAGGTGAGATGGACGTTTCCGGTGTTAAAGTTGATAAATATCAACAAGCGGGTGTGCCTAAAGGCAAGTATTTCATTTTAGGGACTGATTACCTCGGCCGGGATTTATTCTCACGAATTCTTTATGGGACACGTTTATCACTATTGATTGGGGTCCTAGCGACGCTCGTTGATTTGTTGATTGGGATTCCATACGGGATTATCTCCGGTTGGCGGGGCGGTCGGATTGATACGTTCATGCAACGGTTTATTGAAATTATCTCTTCAATTCCCAACTTAATTGTTGTGGTGCTGATGATGTTAATTCTACGACCAGGACTTTTATCAATCGTCATTGCGATCGGTTTTACTGGCTGGATTACGATGGCCCGACTGATTCGGGCGCAGACCTTCCAACTAAAGGAGCAAGAATTTGTGCTCGCTGCTAGAACGTTAGGGGAGACACCGTTCAAGATTGCGATGAAACATTTAGTACCTAACTTATCGTCAACGATTATTATTCAAACGATGTTTACCATTCCGAGTGCGATCTTCTTCGAAGCATTCTTAAGTTTTATTGGGATTGGGATTCCCGCACCTAATGCATCGCTAGGGACTTTATTATCTGATGGGCAAAAAGCCTTCCGGTTCTTACCCTATCAAATGTGGTACCCAGCAGCAGTCTTATGTGTCATCATGATTGCCGTCAACTTACTAGCAGATGGCCTAAGAGACGCATTTGATCCAAAATCATAAAGTGTGTCAAAAGCGATTATATTCTGAGGATCAGCATAGCAAGACGAATGATTGCTGCAAGCAATCGTTTGACTTATGTCGCTAACCGCAGGAATATGCTTTTGAGAGCACGTTTCAAAAAGAGTGTGTCGTTAACGATAGCTTTTGAGCATTTGCATAGAGTTGTGAATGGAGCGACGCAGTCGATTGTTTACAATTCGTAGCAAAGCGCAGAAAGCTGTTAATGAAAGCACGTTTCAAAAAGAGTGTGTTTGGAACGGTTTGACTTTGAGCATTAACTTAGTGTTGTGAATAATCGGTATAGCCGATTGTTTGCAATAGGTCGTTAAGCGCAGAAGTCAGTTTCAATAAGCACGTTTCAAATTACGAAAAAAGACCGTTCGCGGTCTCATAGTTGGAGGTCGTCAAATGGCAAATATTTTAGAAGTTAATCATTTAAGTATTGATTTTAAGACCTATGCAGGTGACGTCCACGCAATTCGGGATGTTAGTTTTAACCTTAAAAAAGGGGAAACGCTAGCGATTGTTGGCGAATCTGGATCAGGTAAATCGGTAACCGTGCGCAGCGTTATGGGGTTGCTGGCCAGTAACGCCCACGTTAAAGCCGGGACCGTCATGTATCATGGTGATGATTTATTGAAAAAACCAGAACGTGAAATGGATGCGATTCGTGGGAGTGATATCTCGATGATCTTCCAAGATCCGATGACCTCGCTTGATCCAACCATGACAATCGGCAAGCAAGTGGCGGAACCATTGTTGGTTCACAAAACGATGAACAAAGAAGATGCGATGAAGCGGGCCCAAACCGTGTTAGAATTAGTCGGCATTCCGAACGCCAAAGAACGGATGAAAGATTATCCGCACCAATTTTCTGGTGGGCAGCGGCAACGGATTGTGATTGCGATTGCGATTGTTGATTATCCGCAAATCTTGATTGCGGATGAACCCACAACTGCCTTGGATGTAACAGTGCAAGCGCAAATTATCGACTTGATGAAAGAACTACAACGTAAAATCGAAACGTCAATCATCTTTATCACCCATGATTTGGGCGTTGTGGCCGGGATTGCGGATCGGGTAGCGGTGATGTATGCCGGCAAGATTATCGAATACGGTTTGGTGGACGAAGTCTTTTATGAACCCAAACATCCGTATACTTGGGGCTTATTAAATTCGATGCCCACACTCGAAACGGCGGGCAAGTTAGAGGCGATTCCGGGGACACCGCCAGATTTGTTGGACCCACCTAAAGGGGATGCTTTTGCACCTCGGAATCCGTACGCACTGCAAATCGATGTGGAAGAAGAACCACCATTCTTTGAAGTTTCCAAAACGCATTTTGCGGCAACCTGGTTATTGCATCCAGATGCACCAGCGGTTGAACCGCCAGCAGCAATCCAAGCTTTGATGAAAAAACATAACGTTCTTTAAATTATAAATAAGAAAGTAGGCCTGTCAGATGGATAAACAGCAACGTAAAGTCTTAGTTGAAGTCAAACATTTAAAACAATACTTTAACCCGGGCAAAAAATCCGAAGTGAAGGCCATCGATGATATTTCCTTTGAGATTTACGAAGGTGAAACATTCGGGTTAGTTGGCGAGTCTGGTTCGGGTAAAAGTACGACTGGTCGCAGTATTATCCGGCTTTACAGCCCAACTAGTGGTGAAATTAATTTTGATGGGCAAGATATCAGTAAAATCAAGGAACACAGTCGCCAGATGAAGGAATTCCGCAAAGAAATTCAAATGATTTTCCAAGATCCATACGCGTCACTTAATCCGCGGATGAAGGTCAAAGATATCATTGCTGAAGGATTGCACATTCATCATTTGGTCAAAAATGAAGCCGAAAGTGATGCGCGCGTCAATGAATTGCTCGATTTAGTCGGACTCAATAAGGATCACGCAACGCGTTATCCGCATGAATTCTCTGGTGGGCAACGGCAACGGATTGGAATTGCCCGTGCTTTAGCCGTTAAACCCAAATTTATCATTGCGGATGAACCAATCTCAGCTTTGGATGTGTCGATTCAGGCGCAAGTTGTCAACCTGATGAAAGAGATTCAGGAACAACAAAACCTCACGTATCTCTTTATCGCCCATGATTTATCGATGGTGAAATACATTAGTGATCGCATCGCCGTTATGCATAACGGTAAGATTATGGAATTGGCATCAGCGGACGATATTTACGATCGCCCACTCCATCCGTATACGCAAAGCTTATTATCGGCTGTGCCGTTGCCTGATCCTAAGATTGAGCGCCAACGTCGCCGGATGCCTTACGATAGTTCAATTGAAAGTGACGATGGTGATCGCCAATTACGAGAAGTCGCGCCTGAACACTATGTTTATGCGACTGAAGCGGAAGTTGCGTCTTACCAATCAGCTTTAGCGACACTTGTGCAACAAGCTAATTAAATGAGAAACGTCTATTTTGAAATATTTGTTTGCGTGTTAAAATAAATATTTCAGAACAGACGTTTTTTATGCGCCTTTAATTCGGAATACCGGCGTTCGGCGCTGTTTTTTTAGCCGTATAAACGGTATAATAGTGAAAGATTAATCAGTTGAAATGGGGTATTTAATTTTGGATGCAGCACTAGTCAGCGAGCTTCGCGCCCGTTATGGTATTGAATTTAATAATTTAGCACTTTTGGACGAAGCGTTCACACATTCGTCTTACGTTAATGAACATCGCGAGTTAGGCTTGCGGGACAATGAACGATTGGAATTTCTTGGCGATGCCGTTATGGAAATTACGGTCTCAGAATACCTCTACAAAAAGTATCCTGACTGGCCAGAAGGTAAGTTAACACGTTTACGAGCAGCAATTGTCTGCACGAAGAGTTTCAGTAGTTTTTCAAAAGAAGCTCATTTTGACCGTTACATTCGCTTAGGGAAAGGTGAAGAGAAAAATGGGGCCCGCGCCCGGGCGACACTTTTGGAAGATTTATTTGAAGCCTTCAATGGTGCTTTGTTCTTAGACCAAGGTCGCGGCGCCGTCGTTGATTTTGTTTCACAAGTTATTTTTCCCAAGATTGAAGCCGGTGAATTCTCAGATCAAACAGATTACAAAACAAACTTACAAGAGTTCTTACAACAAGATGGCGAAATCGAAATCGAAATCGACTATCAATTGTTAGCGGAAGTTGGCCCTTCACATGACCGTCAATTTGAAGTGGATGTGTTAGTTGGCGATCGGGTATTAGGCTCTGGTGTGGGTCGCAATAAGAAAGCTGCCGAACAAGCAGCAGCTAAAAAAGCGTTAGAACAACTTAAAGCATAATTGCGATTATTAAGTTAGTGTAGGGAGTTTAGTGCATGCAGTTAAAATCATTAGTCTTATCAGGCTTTAAATCATTTGCTGATAAGACAGAAATTAATTTTTCAGACGGCTTAACCGGCATTGTCGGCCCGAACGGGAGCGGTAAGAGTAATATCACAGAAGCAATTCGTTGGGCGATGGGCGAACAATCGGCCAAGAGCTTGCGTGGCGAGAAGATGCCCGATATTATTTTTGCCGGTACTGATTTACGGCCTCAGATGAACCGCGCCGAAGTTACGTTGAATTTCGATAATAGTGACCACTATTTAAATCAAGAACTAGATAATGTGACGTTAACCCGTCGCCTATTTCGTAACGGTGATAGTGAGTTTTATTTAAATCAAAAAAGTTGTCGATTAAAGGATATCGTCAACTTATTTATGGATTCTGGCTTAGGGCGAGAATCTTTTTCAATTATTTCGCAAGGTCGGGTTGAAGCTATATTTAACAGTAAACCTGAGGATCGGCGCAATATCATTGAAGAAGCTGCCGGTGTTTTAAAATATAAGCAACAAAAGAAAAAGGCTCAATCGGAATTAGATCAAACCGATGAAAATTTAAGTCGGATCGCCGATATTGTTTACGAATTAAAGGGACAAGTTGAACCGCTCAAAGAACAAAGCAGTATCGCGCAAGATTATTTGGAACAAAAAGCGCAATTTAACGCCTTACATCAACAATTGTTAGTCGTTGAAATTGATCAATTAGCAGCGGATCAAACGCAATACCAAGCGCAAGCCAAGACACTCGCTAAGGCACTAGGCGAGATTGAAAGTGAGATTCAAGAAACCAATAAGGCGTTGGCCGATAACCAACAGGAAGTCGCAACGTTGGATCAAGAAATTGAAACGGCCAATGAAACCTTGTTGGTTAAGAGTCGCTTGGCTGAAAATTTACAGGGTCAAGAAAATGTTTCTAAGGAACGGGCTAGCTATACTGATGCTAATCGTCAAAACTTGGTCGATCGAATCGCCCAATTAGAAACGCAGTCAACAACGGCTAAGCAGCAACAAATAGCACTCAAGGCAACATACACAGAAAAAGTTGCGACATTAACTGACTTGAAAAATGAGTTAGCAACCTTGAAACGACAAGCATCAGGTAGTGAGGCCGAATTAAAGGCGAAGATTGAACAGATCCGCCAAGACTACATCGATCAAATGCAAGCCCAAACAACCAATCGCAACGAACAACAATATCTAGAAAAAGCCTTGCTACAAACGAAGACACAATTAACGCGCCAAGATAGCTCAATCAATGAAACCAGTGCGCAATTGACACAGATGCAAGCTGACAAGGTGGCCAAAGAAGCACAAGTTGCCCAATTAGCAACAGACTACGCGGCTTTAGAAACGCAACTAAGTCAATTACAACAACAAATCAGTGCGACACAAAAGCAATATCAAACGGAACAAAATAATTGGTTCCAAGCTTCTGGTATTTTACAAAAGGCAAAAGCCAAACAAGCCAGTTTAGCTGAATTAAACGATGATTACGCCGGCTTTTATCAAGGTGTCAAAGCGGTCTTGAAGCAAAAACAACAATTACCTGGTTTACTGGGTGCGGTTGCTGAATTAATGACAGTGCCTAATGACTATCAACAAGCGATTGAATTAGCATTAGGGGCACAATTGCAACAAATTGTTACGACAGATGAAAAGACGGCGCAACAAGCAATCGATTATTTGAAACGTAATCGACTGGGTCGAGCCACCTTTTTACCAAATAATGTCGTGAAACCGCGGACTTTACCAAGCAGTTTGGTGAACCAACTACAAACAGAACCCGGTTTTATTGGTATTGCGAGCGATTTAATTCAGTTCGACGATGCTGTTAACCCGGTCATGATGCATTTGATGGGGAATTTAATTATCGCCACTGAATTGACAGAAGCAATTAAGATTGGCCGTCTGACAGGACATCGGTACCGAATTGTCACTTTAGCAGGTGATATTTTAAGTCCAGGGGGTTCAATGACTGGGGGCCATAATAATCGCCAAAATAATGGTGGTTTATTGGCACGGAAGCAAACATTAACAGATTTGGAACAACAAATTAGTAAAATGCAATTGGCCTTGGATCAAAAGCAAACCAAGGTACAAGCTTTACACCAAGATTTGGCAGAGCAACAGGCGCAACTTGAACAACAACAAGGTGCCTTTGAAACAGCTAAGACGCATTACCAAACACAAAAAAATGAGTTGACGTTATTAAACGAACGTCTTACGCAATTCGAACGCCAACAACAAGCGGCTGATTATCAAGTTCAACAACAACAACAAAGTTACGATGCGGACTTGAAACGCCAAGGCGAATTACAGGCAGCAGCTACCGAAATTGAAGCACAACTCACGCAGTTAAAAGCGGACCTGGATGCGGCCAATGAACAACTACAACATTTTGATCAAAGCCAAGAACAGATTCGCCAACAACAAACCGCTTTGGAAACGAAGTTGGCAGTTGCGCAGTCCGAACAAAAAAATGTACAAGAAAAACTTACTGATGCCACGCAATTGGCTAACGATTTAACGCAACAACTCGAAACGAGCCAACAAGCGCTCGCAGCATTGCAACAAGCTGATTCTGAAGATGCGATGACGCAAAAAGAACGGCGGACGCAACTGAAGACCACTAAAGCACTAATCCAAAAACTTACTGCCGAATTGGCAACAAAACGGACGGCGCGAGAAACGCTGAAGGCCACGCAACAAACGTTACAAGCTAACGCAACGCGTGTCTACCAATTGCAACGGAATTCTTTAGCTGAGCAAGAACAAAACGCGGTTGCTTTAAACCGTGTTAAGATTAATATTGACCAACGCTTAACGACATTGCGCGAAGATTATCAGTTGAGTTATGAAGCGGCTAAATCGGCTTTACAAGCTTCCGATTTAACGAATGACCAATTGAAGTCAAAACTCAAACTTTTGAAATTAGGCTTAGCTGATTTAGGGACTGTCAATTTAGCGGCTATTGAGGATTATCAACGGGTTAAGGAACGTTACGATTTCTTAATGCAACAAGATGCCGATTTATTGGACGCCAAGTCACAATTATTAGCGTCGATGGCTGAAATGGATGCAGAAGTTGAAAAACGCTTCAAGCAAACGTTTGACCAAACCGCAGCGGCCTTTGAAGAAATCTTCCCAATGATGTTTGGCGGTGGGCACGCGTCATTAACCTTGACGGATCCATCTGCTTTATTAACCAGTGGGATTGATATCATTGCACAACCACCTGGCAAAAAACTACAACGCCTTAGCCTGTTATCAGGTGGCGAGCGCGCATTAACGGCGATTACGTTGTTATTTGCCATTTTAAAAGTGCGGCCCGTACCGTTTTGTATTTTGGACGAAGTGGAAGCGTCATTGGATGAAGCCAATGTCGATCGCTTCGGTCGTTTTATGAAACGCTATGAGAGTGAGACGCAATTTATCGTTATTACGCATCGCAAGGGCACCATGACCCAAGCCAACCGGTTATACGGGGTAACAATGGCAGAATCAGGCATCTCGAAGATCGTATCCGTCTCGTTAGAAGAACACGAAACCGCCTAGGAGGTAAGACATGGGATTATTTGATCGCATTAAAAAAGCATTCACGTTAGAACCAGAAAAAGAACCGGAAAACGTCGACGAACAAGCAACGACTGCTGAAAAGGAAGCTGACGATCCAGCTGAAAAATCGACAGAAAAGCTTGACGATTCAACCGGCGAGACCGATTCTGGAGAAACACCAGAAACACCAGAAACACCAGAAACACCAGAAACACCAGAAACACCAGAAACACCAGAAACACCAGAAACACCAGAAACACCAGAAACACCAGAAACACCAGAAACACCAGAAACACCAGAAACACCAGAAACACCAGTCGAAGAACCAACTGAACCAGTGGTCGCAGAAACACCAACACCAGTTGAACCAGAACCGGAAGTTGCTGAACCTGAAGCAACAGCAGCGCCTGAAGAGGCAGTTATTGTTACTGATGAACCAGCAGTTTCAGAAGAAGCAACGGTGGCAGACGATGCGGAAGCCGAACCGGTTCAAGCAGCTCAAACTGAAAAATATGATCAAGGTTTAGAAAAATCACGGAAGACTTTTGGACAACGGTTGAACGCCTTGTTCGCTAACTTCAGAAGTGTCGATGAATCTTTCTTTGACGACGTTGAAGAAATGTTAATCGAAGCCGATGTTGGTTATGAAACAGCAATGAAAATTGCAGACGAATTACGTGAAGAAGTGAAGTTACGCAACGTTAAGAAACCAGAAGCCGTTTCACAAGCGATTGTTGAAAAATTAGTCGATTTATACGGTCAAGAAGGACAACAAGAAGATAATGAATTACATTTCGCCCCAGAAGGTGAATTGACAGTCTTTCTTTTCGTCGGCGTTAACGGTGCCGGCAAGACAACTTCAATCGGGAAGTTTGCTCACCAACTGGAAAAAGCCGGTAAGAAGGTCTTACTTGCCGCTGGTGATACGTTTAGAGCGGGTGCAATCGAACAGTTGCAAGAATGGGGCCGCCGCGTTTCAGTACCAGTGGTCGCTAATAAAGCAGGCAGTGATCCAGCCGCCGTTGCTTTTGATGCCGTTAAGCGGGCTAAAGAAGAAAACTTTGACGTCTTATTAGTTGATACGGCTGGTCGTTTGCAAAATAACGTCAACTTGATGAAGGAACTTGAAAAGGTGAAACGCGTGATTACGCGTGAAATCCCAAGCGCCCCTCAAGAGGTCTTGTTAGTATTAGACGCAACGACTGGGCAAAACGCCTTGGTTCAAGCTAAACAATTTAAATCAACCACTGACGTCACCGGAATTGTGTTAACAAAACTGGACGGCTCTGCTAAAGGTGGGATTGTCCTTGCTGTTCGGACAGAGCTACACTTGCCAGTTAAGATGGTTGGTCTAGGTGAACAAATGAATGACTTACAATTATTCGATCCTAACCGCTTTGTTTACGGTTTATTCAAAGACATTATTGTCGGGGATGGCCCACAAAGTGAGATTGATACGGATGTTAGTCAGGCGATTAAATGAAATTTATAACTTCTGATAAAGTGTCACTTGATTATTCAGATGTTGGTGTAGGGCAACCAATCGTTTTTCTAGCCGGCTTTGGCGCTTCCAAAGAAATTTGGCATGCGCAAGCAATTTTCTTTGAGGCTCGTCAATTTCGAGTTATTCAGCTAGACGTCCGTAATCAAGGCTTAGCGCAGCATACGGTAAAAGGATTAAGAATGTCACGAATGGCAAAAGATATTGCGGAATTAATTGCATCACTTGGATTAGTCAAACCAATCTTAGTTGGTAATTCAATGGGTGCCGCTTGTATCTGGGCTTATATGTCACTTTATTCTGATCAACAATTGGCTAAAGTGGTTGTTGTCGACCAGTCACCTAAGATGATTGCTGATGAAACTTGGCATTATGGTTTTAAGGACTTAGATTGGACCAATTTTCCAATACAACTCAGATTAGACTTTGGTCGTGCAACCTATCGGAAGATTGATACAGCGACTAACGAATTGGTAACTGCAATTAAACAGCAACAACCATTTGATAGAGAACTTGATTTACCGTTATTGGTGGATCATGCATTTCAGGATTGGCGGGATGTCATTCGACAGAGTACGCGGCCATATTTGGTAATCGCAGGTAAGAAAAGCCCTTATTTTAATCCAGAATTTGCCGAAGCAGTGGCTCAAATGGGTGCCGATGGTCACTTTGAGATAATCGAAGAAGCCGGACATATTGTGATGGCTGAACAATCTGGCTTGTTTAATCAGGTACTATTAACGTTTATTGAAGCTTAAAAAAGGCATCAGGACAAGGATTAACTTGTCTTGATGCCTTTTTGGTTATCATTAAACGTTTGACGCTAAAATCTTAGTTGCTGTGGGTTCATCAAGAATAACGTCTGTTAAAAAATTGCCTCGTAATGCGGCAGCAACAGCGTAACTCTTGAATTTATTATTAACAACGGCAACTCGGATAGGGACTTTGAGAATATCGTCGATTGAAATGCCAAAGGTTTTATCAGCGCTAGAATCGATTAAGAGGTGGCCATCTTGATCGAATGGTCGGCCATAAAGTAACCCAACAACCTGTTTTGCCTTGATATTAGGGAATAAAGCGGCTAGACTATCATGCCAACTAGGAATCGATTCTAAGGACTCCATTGTTCCTAAAGTAGTTAGAATGAGATCCATTTGATGTGCTGTTGTTAAGGTTGGCTGGATTGCAGGTTCAAGTGCTAGTAATTGGCGAACTTGATCATTAAGAATGTAGAGGGGGGCGTTTAATGTTGAGTATTGACTATTATATTTATTGGCCGCTTTTTGAACCATCCGCATTGAGCCGGCAAGTGAGTTGTATTTACCGTTTTCACCCATGAATTGCGTGAAAATAAGTTGTTCCTTGGTTGTTGGTTTAAACCGTTCGATAACGTTATAAACAGTGTCTCCCCAACTTAGCCCAATAATTTTTAAAGGTTCGATGAGACTTTGGACATTTTGGGCTGCGAAGGCGTAAAAGCGGTCGGCATCATTGCTATTTTTTTCAGTGTTAGCAAGTACGTAAAAGTGGTGGCCGGGATAGCTAACCCCAAGTTGTTTTTCAAGCTCCTGATTGCGAGCAAAAGGTGACCTAATTGTAATTGAAACAATGTTTTTAGTTAATGCTTCATCTAAATATTTTGAAATTTTGTAACGACTAACTTGATATTTAGTTGAAATGTCAGCAATTGTTAATTGATTGATGTAGAAATCTTGCGCAATATTGATCAATAAATCAGTATTTGTTTGTTCGGCCATAGTAATCTCCTTGAATTAGTTTGTTAAAAAAATAGATGAAAATATATTATACATTAAATATAGCGCTTTCTATTTACAAAATAAAGAATTAGAAGTATTATTAATTTAAAATATTTTAAAAATATATTATTTTTTTAAAATATTTTAAATTGGAGGTTATGCAAATGGCTCTTGATGAGATAAAAGCGTTGCACGAGAAGCATACAGGCGTTTTAAGTATTTATGGTGAACTGCCTGTGAAAAATAGAACAGATTTAGGTAAAGCATATACACCCGGTGTTGCCGGATTAAGTAAATTAATTCAACAAGATCCATCCCTCGCACGCCAATATACGGTTAGTGGTAAGTTAATTGCAATTATTACAGATGGTTCCGCAGTGCTTGGGTTGGGCGATATTGGTCCCCAAGGTGGCTTACCAGTCGTTGAAGGAAAAGCACTATTATATAAGGAATTAGCGGGTGTCGATGCGATTCCACTTGCATTGGATCAAACATCGGTTCCAGAATTCGTTCAAACGATTAAGAATATCAGTAAAAGTTTCGCTGGTATTCATTTGGAAGATATCAAGGCACCTAGATGTTTTGAAATTGAGGATCAATTGAATCAAGTGCTCGATATTCCAGTATATCATGATGATCAAGAGGGAACAGCGATTGTTGTCTTAGCGGGCTTGATTAACGCTGCTAAAGTTGTTGGCAAATCATTGACTGATTTAAAGGTCGTTGTTAATGGTGCGGGCGCTTCAGGACTAGCAACAGCAAAGCTATTGGCTAATGTAGGCATTCAAAACATTACACTAGTCGATCAAAAAGGTGTGGTTCGTGATCAAAGTACTAGTCTAAATGATTATCAATTGAAGTTTGTTCAATCAGTTCAACCAAACACAGATGCGCATACGCTAGCAGAAGCGTTAGTTGATCAAGATGCATTGATTGGTTTATCAGTTGGGGAAATCGTAACCGAAGCAATGGTTAAATCAATGGCGACTGATCCCATTATTTTTGCATTAGCCAATCCAATTCCTGAAATCAATCCGGCATTAGCGCAAAAAGCGGGCGCTGCAGTGATTGCGACCGGGAGCTCAGCCTATCCAAATCAAGTTAATAATATTCTAGCATTTCCAGGACTCTTCAGAGGCTTACTTGAGAACCATGTAAACCACTTTGAAACTGGTATGGAAGCCGAGATTGCAAAAGCCTTAGCTAATATGATTAAAGCGCCAACTAATGAAAAGATAGTACCCGGTGTCTTTGATGATGGTGTCGTTGAAACAGTTGTTGAAGCAGTAAAGCAGTATAAATAATGATTTTAGAATGGAGTCTTTGATATGGAAGCAAAGAAAACTGTAAACAATCAGAATTTATTTCAAAAATTTATTGCATTACACATTGGTATTATTCCGATGCCACTCTATTTAATCTTAACACTTGGCTACGTCCTATTAACAATGGGAAATCAAATGCCAGATGATATGTTAGGTGCTTTAGGCATCATGACTTTATTTTCATTTATTCTGGAAGAAGTTGGTAAACACATTCCGGTCTTGAAATCATTAGGCGGGAAAGTGTTGGTGGTTACCTTCTTACCATCATATTTAGTTTATCAGAATTGGTTACCTAAGAGTACTGTTCATGTTGTAACGAATTTTATGACGCGCAACAATTTCTTAGCATTTTTCATTGCTTTATTAATTGTCGGTAGTATCAGTGCGATGAATCGTAAAACTTTGATTAAGGCCAGTACCAGAATTATTGTCGTTTTATTAATTTGTGAACTTGTTGGTCCGATATTGGGAATCGCAGTTGGAACATTATTAGGCCTTTCTGCATGGAAGAGTTATTTCTATGTTATTGCACCAATTATGGCCGGTGGCGTTGGTGAAGGTGCTTTGCCACTATCATTAGGTTACGCAGCTATTATTTCAATGACGCAACCCAAGATTTTTGCCATGATTTTACCTTGTGTTATGTTAGGTAGTTTAGTAGCAGTTATCTTAGCGGGTATTTTGAAAAAAATCGGTGATGTGCACCCAGAATTAACCGGGAACGGCCGTCTTGTTGAATCGGATGAAGCTGAATCAGGGCTTGATAATTTAACACAAAAATCAAACGGTGCTGATATCGAAAAAATGTTGGTATCAGGTATTTTAGCAATTGCGCTTTATTTATTAGGAGTTTGGGTCAATAGTGTTATTCATTTACCAGCACCAATTGTTTTATTAATTGTTGTGATGGCTGCTAAAATGTTGGGTTGGATTCCGGCAAGCTTACAAGCTGGTGGGAGTTCATTGTATAGTTTAACGGTTAAAGGCATCACACCGCCATTATTATTTGGTGTTGGGGTTGCAATGACACCTTGGAAATCATTGATTACGGTCTTTACGAACGTACCAATGTTGATCACAATTGTTGTGACAGTTACCGGAATTGTCGCTGCTGCTTTCTTTAGTGCTAAATTCTTGGGAATGTATCCTGTTGATACGGCAATCGCGGTATCATGTTGTAGTGGTCAAGGCGGAACCGGTGCTTTAGCGATTTTGGCAGCTGGTGATCGGATGGTCTTAATGCCATTTGCACAAGTGGCTGTTCGTTTAGGCGGTGCCATTACCGTAACATTATCAATATTCTTGATGCGATTATTTGCTTAAAAGGAGCTTTCAATGAATTACTCTCAACAACTTAAACAATTGAACTTGAAAGAGCCGCATTACTATAAACAATGGGCCGCGTTACTCACACAAGAGGGTATCGAAGGCTTACCACAAGCACCTGTTGATGTCGACGGCTGTCTTGGCATTTTTGAAGACCAACGACTGATTGCTACTGGTGCGTATCAAAAAAATGTTTTAAAATATATTGCTGTTGATGCGAACTATCAAGGCGGTAAGTTGTTCAACGACATTATTTCGGCGCTGATCAATACATTAACGCAGCAAGGGGTTTTTCATTTCTTTGTTTTTACAAAGCCGATTTATCGACAAAGCTTTGAATTCGTAGGCTTTAAACTTTTGGCTCAAACTTCCTTAGCCGTATTATTGGAAGCCGGAGATGCCTCCTTACAACAATTTATTGCACAGGTACCACGTCTTGAAAATCAATCTACTGCAACGATTAGTGCGATTGTGATGAATGCCAATCCATTTACGTTGGGGCATCGCTATTTGGTTACACAGGCCGCTCAAAAGAGTGATTTTGTCTACGTTTTCGTCGTTAGTCAGGATGTGTCACTTTTTACAACTGAAGAACGGTTTAAATTGGTTCAACAAGGTCTCTCTGATTTGCCAAATGTAATCGTGGTACAAAGTAGTGATTATATGGTTAGTTACGCAACATTCCCCTCATATTTTTTACCAGAGTCACAAGATATAATTGAATATCAAACTGCTTTGGATGCACAGTTGTTTAAAAAAATTGCCGCGCAGTTGAATATTCAGCAACGTTTCTTAGGGGAAGAACCATTTTCTAAAACAACGGCACTTTACAATCAAGCGTTGAAAGCTACTTTACCGCCAGAGATAACCGTTGAAGTAATTCCAAGGCTGAAAGCAGCAACACAAACTATTTCAGCGACACAAGTTAGAAAAGCCATTCAAAATGGCACAATTGAAACAATCCATACGTTTGTACCAGAAACGACGTATCAATTTATTAAACAAAATCAGGCTATTTTACAAGCCAGAATTCAGAAAGGGATGCAAGTTGATGGAAATTAAACATACAGCAATTGCAGGCACACTAGAATCAAGTGATATTCAAATCATGCTTTCTAAAATTGAAGGACCAACTGAAATTGAATTAGAAAGTGCTGTTGAAAAACAATTTGGGACACAAATTTGAACTTTAATGCAAACAATCCTAGATCAATATGGACTTACAAACGTTAAGATTAAAGCAGTCGATAAAGGGGCTTTAGATTGTACGATTAAAGCACGCTTAATCACAGTTATTCAACGAGCAACCGACAAACAAAATGATCCAGATTGGGAGGTATTAGGCTAATGGAACGTTTACGACGGACGATGATGTTTGTACCAGGTAATAACCCTGGTATGTTGAAGGATGCAGGGATTTATGGCGCCGATTCAGTCATGTTTGATTTAGAAGACTCAGTATCACTTGCTGAAAAAGACGCCGCTAGAATGCTAGTGATGCAAGCTTTGCAAACAGTTGATTATGGTGATACAGAATTAGTTGTCAGAATTAATGGCTTGGAAACACCATTTGGCCGACCTGATATCTTCGCAATGGTTAAAGCTGGCGTGAACGTTATTCGTTTACCAAAAACTGAAACAGTTGATGATGTCTTGGAAACAGAAGCAGTGATTGCAGAAGCTGAAGCTTATTTTAATATCCCAATTAAAACAACTAAGATGATGGCAGCCATTGAAAGTGCTGAAGGTGTTTTAAATGCACCCGCAATTGCAAAAGCCTCAGATCGTTTAATCGGTATTGCGATTGGTGCTGAAGATTATGTTACAAATATGAAGACACACCGTTATCCTGATGGGGCAGAATTATCATTTGCTCGGAATATGATTTTACATGGCGCTAGAGCTGCTGGTATTGCCGCTTTTGATACTGTTTATTCAGATGTCGACAACGAAGCCGGTTTTAATCACGAAGTTGAGTTAATTCATGAACTTGGTTTTGATGGTAAGTCAGTTATTAATCCGCGCCAAATTCCATTAGTTAATGCAATTTATGCACCAACTGAAAAAGATGTCCAAAATGCAAAAGATGTTTTAAATGCCATTGAAGAAGCGCGGATTAAGGGTTCAGGTGTTATTGCCCTGAACGGTAAGATGGTTGATAAACCGGTTGTTGCTCGCGCACAACGGACGATGATGTTAGCAGAAGCATCACACTTAGTTGATCAGGAGGGAAATTGGCATGCTGAATAATGTACAACGAGAATTACCAGATGAATTAATGAAGAAAACGGGTTATCAACCATTTGAAACTGTTGAAATTGGGCATCCCGAAATTCAACGTGTGGCGCCTAAAGTAACGGTTGATCAAGGTCACGCTAAATTAGTGTCGTCAATTGAAGACGTCATAAAAAAGGTTGGTCTCAAAGATGGTATGACTATTTCATTCCATCATCATTTCCGTGAAGGGGACTATGTCTTTAATGCAGTTATGCAAATCTTGATTGATCAAGGGTTTAAAGACTTAACTCTAGCACCAAGTTCATTGACAAATGTGATGAATAAGATGGTTGTTAAAGCGATTAAGGCGGGTGTTGTAACACATATTACATCATCTGGGATGCGTGGCGAATTAGGTGATTTAGTCTCACATGGTGGCTTAGAAAATCCTGTTATTTTACGTTCACATGGTAACCGTGCACGAGCCATCGAAAGTGGTGATATCAAAATCGATGTTGCTTTCTTAGGTGTTCCTAATTCTGATGAAGTCGGTAATGCAAATGCGATTAAAGGCGATGCTGTTTTTGGTTCATTAGGTTATGCTTTAATGGATGCACAGTATGCAGATAAGGTCATTTTATTAACTGACACGATTATGCCATATCCCAACACACCAGCTAGCATCAAACAAACGCAAGTTGATTACGTGGTAAAAGTCGACAAGGTTGGCGATCCGGAGAAAATTGGTTCAGGCGCAACACGCTTTACTAAAGATCCTAAGGAATTAAAAATCGCTGAAATGGTAAATGCTGTTATTACACATTCCCCTTATTTCAAACAAGGTTTCTCATTCCAAACAGGTTCAGGCGGTGCTGCATTAGCTGTTACACGTTATTTACGTGAATCAATGTTGAAAAAATCAATCACAGCTTCATTTGCTTTAGGTGGCATTACCAAACCTACCGTTGATTTATTAAACGAAGGCCTAGTTGACAAAATTTTAGATGTTCAAGATTTTGATAAGGGTGCTGCTGATAGTATGGCTACTACCGAAAATCAACAAGAAATTGATGCTTCTTGGTATGCAGATCCTAACAACAAGGGTGCAGCGGTGAACCAACTAGATGTCTGCATTTTATCAGCGCTTGAAATCGATACGAAATATAACGTTAATGTTATGACTGGCTCAGACGGTGTTTTACGTGGGGCAATCGGTGGTCATCAAGATGCTGCTAATGCTAAGTTAACGATTATTTCAGCACCAATTGTCAGAGGTCGGATTGCAACGGTTGTTGATGATGTGACGACAGTTGTTACACCTGGTGATTCAATTGATGTTTTAGTGACAGAATTAGGGATTGCGATTAATCCTAAACGGAAAGATTTACTTGAAGCACTAGCTAATATTCCTGGTGTACCAGTATTTACGATTGAAGAACTTCGTCAAAAAGCTGCTAAAATTGTCGGTCAAGCGGCGCCATTAGCATTCACAGATAAGCCAGTTGCTTTGATTGAATATCGTGATGGCACTTTAATGGATGTCGTTTACCAAGTGAAGGACTAGTAAAATGCTTAATCTATTTGCAACAGGAATCCCGCAAGAGATTACCGCAGTATTAAATAATCGAGATCAACGAGTTGAATTACAAAATCAATTAGTTGCAGATGCTAGTCAAACGCAGAGTGTTGTTGCTTTAAAACTCAATATTCCAGGACCTATTAAGAATAATGCTGACTTAACACGTTTATTCTTGGCAGGACTAGCTGCTTTTAAACAAAAGCTAGTTGTTGTTCGACAAATAGATTGGTCGAAATCAACTGGCCCAGAGACCTTTTTAATCGTAGAAGGGTCGTCCTTGGCTATTAAAAAACAAGCGGCAATATTCGAGGATCGACATGCTTTAGGGCGATTATTTGATATTGATGTTTTGATTTGGCAATCAGATTTACAACAAGTGCAGCCGATAAGTCGACAAGCATTAGGACAACCAACACGGCGCTGTTTATTATGCGAACAACCTACTAAAGTTTGTGCTAGAAGTCGCCGTCATACGGTGGCGGAATTACAAGCGGCGATTAACCAACAATATCAATTATTTATGGAGACTGATTAGATGAAAACACCCCAAGAAATCGCGCAACTTGCGCAGCGCGCTCTTTTATACGAAGTGAGTTGTTATCCCAAACCAGGGTTGGTGGATCCAATTGATCACAAAACACATATGGATATGGATTTCTTTACATTCATTGATAGTAGTGTCGTGTTATTACCTTTTTTTGAACAATTTGTTCGCGTAGGCGCAACATTTAATCAGGCTGATTTAACGTCATTAATGACACAAATTCGGCCATTAGGGATTCAGGCTGAAGAAGCGATGCGCCAAGCGACTAAAGGGGTTAACACGCATAAAGGCGCGATTTTCTCACTGGGGATTTTATTGAGTGCAACAGGCTATCTGCAACAAAAGGACGCATTAGCCGCAACAGCACTCAGCCAAATGGTTCAAAAGATGTTGGCTGGATTAGTGAAGAATGATTTCAAAACACTTCACCAAAAATCGCCAGCACAACTTACCAATGGTGAAAAAATGTATCTTAAGTACGGTCTAGTTGGCATTCGTGGTGAAGCACAAGCTGGCTATCCAACGATTTTTGAAGCAGCCTACCCTTATTTGCGAAAACAAACTGGTAATTGGAATACACGCTTATTGAATACATTGATGAAAATCATCAGTGTTTCGGAAGATTCCAACTTAGTGAAGCGAAGTGGTCGTTTACAGACACTAAAAGATGTTCAGGCACAAGCAGCTGCGATTGTTGCAGCTGGGGGTGTCAAAACATCAATAGGGCAAGAAGGCCTGCTAAACTTGGATCAGGAGGCGACTCAAGGGCATTATAGCCTTGGTGGCAGTGCTGATTTATTAATAATTACGGTCTACGTTACATTGTTACTACAATAGGTATTGAAAATAGCGATTATCATCAGGTAACTGGTGGTAGTCGCTATTTTTTGATTGTTATTGTAAAATGACGTTAGTGACGAGGTAAATAAAATGAAAATTGTATTAGCACCAGATTCATTCAAAAATTCAGTGACGGCCATCGAAGCGAGTCATGCGATGCGGGCCGGGTTTGAAAAAGTTTTTCCAAAAGCAACTTATGTTGAAGTTCCCATGGCAGATGGCGGCGAGGGAACTGTGCAATCGATGGTTGATGCCACAGGCGGTCGGTTTCTAACGGCTGAAGTCGTGAATCCTTTAGGACAAAAAGTTACTGCGCAATATGGAATTCTAGGCGATCAAGAAACAGCGGTCATTGAAATGGCCGCTGCCAGTGGGATTCAATTCATTAATGAACAAACACGCAATCCGTTGTTAACGACGACATACGGCACGGGTCAGTTGATTGAAGCGGCTGTTAAACAGGGTGTTAAAACGATTATTATCGGTCTTGGCGGTAGTGCCACCAATGACGGTGGTGCCGGAATGGCGCAAGCCCTCGGCGTTCAATTATTGAATGCCGACCAGCGAGCCTTAGCGTTTGGTGGCGGTGCTTTGGCTGACTTAGCAAGCATCGATGCAACTAGGATGTTACCAGCCTTAGCGGACGTTAAAATCGTCATTGCGTCGGACGTTACTAATCCTTTAATCGGTGAAAAAGGTGCCTCAGCCGTCTTTGGTCCGCAAAAAGGGGCGACACCTGAAATGGTTGCACAGTTGGATCAAAACTTAGCGCACTACGCGGCCATTATCGAGCGTGATTTAGGCGTCAGTGTTGCGCAAACACCAGGTGCCGGTGCGGCTGGTGGCTTGGGGGCTGGTTTGTTAGGCTTTACGAAGGCACAATTACAGCCAGGCGTTGAAATTGTGATTGAAAAAACGCAACTCAAAACGGCTGTTGCAGACGCCGATATCGTCATCACTGGTGAAGGTGGGATCGATTTCCAAACGCAATATGGGAAAACCCCGATTGGTGTCGCGCAAGCGGTCAAAGCGGTTAATCCGCAAGCAACCGTGATTGCGATTGCCGGTAATATCGGTGAAGGAACTGACGTACTCTATGATTTAGGCATTGATAGTATCTTTTGTTCAACACCGGGGGTCATGTCATTGGAAAAAGCGTTGGCTAATACCAAGGCTAATTTAACCCAAACAAGTATGAATATCGCACGCTTAATTCAAAAAACAAAGACACACTAGATTAATTTAAAACACACTCAATTTAGAGTGTGTTTTTTAGTGCGCTAATCCGGAATAAAAGTTGACTAACCCCGTCAAAATAGGTACTCTAGTACTTAGGTCAATCTACTATTTGGAGGCGTCAAATGGAACTCGCACAAAACGCACGAATGAATTCACTATTTGAATTTTATGGCGCACTTTTAACGGCGAAACAACATAGTTATCTCTCATTATATTATGGCGATGATTTCTCATTAGGCGAAATTGCCGAAGAGTATCAAGTCAGTCGACAAGCGGTTTATGATAATATCCGCCGGACTGAAAAAATTCTTGAGGGCTATGAGGCTAAGTTGCATCTGTTTCAAAATTACGAACAGCAAAACGCTAGTGCAGACGCGCTCCAGAAGTATATTCAAGCTCAGTATCCAAATGATCAGCAATTAGCCAAACTCTTGGCAGACTTGCTGAATCTCACTGAACAATAAATCAATTTAAAGGAATGATCATTAATGGCATTTGAAGGACTAACAGAAAGATTACAAGGTGCATTAAGTAAATTACGTCGTAAAGGGAAGGTTACTGAAGCTGACGTCAACCAAGCGATGCGTGAAATTCGCTTAGCGTTATTAGAAGCCGATGTTAACTTTAAAGTCGTTAAGGACTTCATTAAAGTCGTTAAGGAAAAGGCAATCGGAACGGAAGTGTTGGAGAGTCTCTCACCAGCACAACAAATCGTTAAGATTGTTGATGAAGAATTAACCAAGATGATGGGTGAAACGGCTGTACCGTTGAACAAATCACCAAAAATTCCAACGATTATTATGATGGTCGGGCTTCAAGGGGCCGGGAAAACCACGACTGCTGGGAAATTAGCCACTTATTTAATTAAAAATGAAAAAGCACGGCCGTTGATGATTGCGGCCGATATTTATCGTCCAGCCGCTATCGATCAATTGAAGACGGTTGGGGAACAAGTTGGGGCCCCAGTCTTTGAAATGGGTACGGATGTTAATCCGGTTGAAATCGTACGCCAAGGGTTGGCACAAGCTGCTTTACAAAAGAACGACTACGTCTTAATTGATACGGCCGGTCGTTTACAAATTGATGAAGCGCTAATGCAAGAATTGGCTGATATCAATGATTTAGCCCATCCTAATGAAATCTTGTTAACAGTTGATGCGATGACTGGGCAAGCTGCGGTTGACGTTGCTGAAGGCTTTAACAGCCGCTTAGACATCACCGGGGTTGTCTTAACTAAATTAGACGGTGACACACGTGGTGGGGCTGCCCTTTCAATTCGTGCGGTAACCGGCAAGCCAATCAAGTTCACTGGTCAAGGTGAAAAATTAAACCAATTAGATGTCTTCTATCCTGATCGGATGAGTAGCCGAATCTTAGGGATGGGCGACATGTTGAGCTTGATTGAAAAGGCTCAAGAAGATTACGATGAACAAAAAGCGGTTGATATGGCCGAAAAAATCAAAGAAAATAGCTTTGATTTTAACGACTTCCTCGATCAAATGGATCAATTGCAAAATATGGGACCATTGGAAGATATCATGAAGATGATTCCGGGGATGGCTAATAACCCCCAACTTAAAAATATCAAGATGGATCCTAAGGATATGACCCACATGAAGGCGATTGTGCAATCAATGACACCGCAAGAACGGGAAAATCCAGACTTATTAAACCCAAGTCGTCGTCGTCGATTAGCCGCCGGTGCTGGCCGGCCAATCGTTGAAGTTAATCGGATGATCAAACAGTTTAATCAATCCAAGAAGATGATGAACCAAATGTCAAAAGGTAACTTTAATGGCATGGAAGGTTTAATGGGCAACGGCATCAAGGGTAAAATGGGTAAGATGGCCATGAACTCAATGATGAAGAAGCAAAAGAAGAACAAGAAAAAACGTCTTAAGAACGCACGTCGTTTTAAATCTTAAAAAAATTCGCCCTGTAAAGAAAAAACACTTTACACGGCCTTTAAAATTTGGTATATTATGACATGTTAAAGAATTAATAGGAGGTGGCATTAATGTCAGTTAAAATTCGTATGAAACGTATGGGTTCTAAAAAACGCCCATTCTACCGTATCGTTGTTGCAGATTCACGTTCACCACGTGATGGTCGCTTTATCCAACAAGTAGGTTACTACAATCCATTAACAGAACCTGTTGACTTGAAGTTAGAAGAAGAAGTTATCATGGACTGGTTACAAAAAGGCGCACAACCTTCTGATACAGTACGTAATCTTTTATCAAAACAAGGGATTATGCAAAAATATCACGAAGCTCGCTTCGCTAAAAAGTAGGGATTTGTTATGACAGACGTGAAAGAACTAATTATTGCAATTGTTCAGCCACTTGTCGAACATCCCAATGATGTCAAATTGACTGAACATGAGACGGAACGTTTTATGGAATTTGACTTACAGGTTAATCCATCAGATATCGGACGTATTATTGGTAAGCAAGGCCGGGTAGCGCAGTCAATCCGGACCATTGTCTATAGTGTGAAAACACCTTATCAAAAACGCGTTCGCTTAAATATTGTAGATGCCTAATCAAACGTTTAAATGAAGCAGAGATGTTTTGTTTAAGCGTTTTTTGTTGAATAAGGAGAAATTAAATGCCAGAAAAATACTATCAAGTCGGTAAAATTGTGAATACGCATGGTATTCGTGGTGAAGTCCGCGTCATTGCGACAACCGATTTTACAGAAGAACGGTTTAAAAAGGGAACGCACTTGGCGGTTGAAATGCCAAATGGCTTAACACCAGTGACGGTTTCTGCGATGCGTCAACATAAGCAATTTTACTTATTACAATTCGAAGGCTTAGGAAACATTAACGACGTCGAATTATTTAAGGGACACAACCTCAAAATTGCGGCAAGTGAACGTGATGATCAACTTGAAGACGATGAATATTACTACGGCGATATCATTGGTTTAGAAGTGATTGAAGAATCTGATGGGACAAGCTATGGTAAGGTCTCAGAAATAATCGATCCCGGTCCTAATGACGTGTGGGTTATCAAACGTCGCGGCCGTTCTGATTTATTACTACCATTTTTGAAGTCAGTCATTAAAAAAATTGATATTGAAGCGGGTAAGGCCTACGTTGAAGTACCAGAAGGATTGATTGATAATGAAGATTGATGTTTTAAGTTTATTCCCAGATATGGTTCAAAATGGTTTATCGCAATCAATTATCGGTAAGGCCATCGATCGAGATTTAATTGATCTAGAAGTCACTGATTTCCGTGATTTTTCAGTCAATAAACATAATTCGGTGGATGATGCGCCTTATGGTGGTGGTGCGGGGATGTTACTCCGGCCACAACCTATTTTTGAAGCGATGGACCAGGTGAATGCTAAAAATCCCGGTCATAAACGCGTTATTTTATTAGATCCTGCTGGTGTTACTTTTAATCAGAAGGTTGCCGAAGAATTTGCACAAGAAGACCACCTCGTATTCATTTGTGGCCATTATGAGGGCTATGACGAGCGTATTCGGACCTTGGTGACGGATGAAGTCTCATTAGGCGATTTCGTCGTCACAGGGGGCGAATTAGGCGCTATGGTGATGATTGATGCCATTTCACGATTAGTGCCTGGTGTTTTAGGTAACGAACAATCAGCCGTCACCGATTCGTTTTCAACGGGCTTGTTGGAACACCCCCAATACACACGACCACCAGAATATCGCGGCTTAAAAGTACCAGAAGTATTGATGAACGGTAACCATAAACTCATCAATGAATGGCGGGATAAGATGTCTTTGAAACGGACTTATGAACGCCGGCCGGATTTATTAGAAAATTTTGATCTAACCGCAGACCAACAAAAGTGGTTACGTGAAATTAAACAAGAGGCTGATGAAAAATAAGCCTTTTAATTAAGTTTGATTTATGCTAAAATTGATAGCTGTGATGATAAGTCACAAAACAACGGTATTCCGCTGGCGCAAGACGTTAATGAATATCTGTGAAAAAGGAGAGATTCAGATGAATCCATTAATTCAAGAAATTACTAAGTCACAATTACGTTCAGATATTCCTAGCTTCCGTCCTGGTGACAGCGTACGTGTTCACGTGCGTGTTGTTGAAGGTACTCGCGAACGTATCCAATTATTCGAAGGTGTTGTTATCAAACGTCACGGTGTTGGCGTTAGTGAAACTTATACTGTTCGTAAGATCAGTAGCGGTGTTGGTGTGGAAAGAACTTTCCCATTACACTCACCTCGTGTTGCTAAATTAGAAGTTACTCGTCATGGCCGTGTACGTCGTGCTAAGTTATACTACTTACGCGCATTACGTGGTAAGGCAGCTCGTATCAAAGAAGCTCGTCGTTAAGATGACATTTAAAAAGGCCGACTCATTGCGAGGCGGCCTTTCTTTATGTGGTTATTTTGTAAGTTAGGTGATGAAAAATGAACCATTGGATTTATATTGTCATGTATCAAGCAAACCCACTCTATTATGAGAAGAGTAAGATGATCCGCGCGTTTAGCTCGGAACAACGGGCTAAGGAATACGTTTCGCTATTAAATGAAACGCCCTATGCCAACCAATCTTTAAAAGAGGGCCATTACACCTATCAAAAATTAAGTCTCAACTAACTTAATAAATGGCGCTTATAAGACGCAATCTGTGGTTTCTTCGGAACTGCCGGTTGCGTTTTTTTGATAGGGACCGGTTTAGGGGTCGCCATCAAAGCAAGTAGCGGCTGACATAGTAAGGTAATGATTGAAAGACCAAGGATGATAAGTAATGCATGCAGTGCACCAGGTGATTGTTTCAATTCATCGAAGTAGGCCTCGAAACGGTTGTTGAAGTTGTTGAGCTTTTGTTCGGCATTATCGCTAGGAGTCGCATGATGAGCTTTAGGACCACGGTGTGTTTCAAAACTAACCCGGCTTTGAGTTTGATTGCGCGCGACGCCTCTATCGAATAAGTAAGGGCTTACAAAAGGGAGCGCAAATAAACAGATGAGATTTAAAATAACAAAATACCGTTTCATGATGAGACCTCCTAATAGTTTTATCTTCAAACTAATTATATCACAAAATAATATTTAACAGGGTTTTGATTGGGTGAAATGACACGTTTATAACGATAAAAAAGGGGTTGAGACAAAAGTATCTTTTGCCTCGACCCCTTATTGGTTAATTACGAGCGATATATGATTTGAGTGCCAGTACTAAACCGGCGAATAAGAAAATAATAGCGAGTAATAAATAATTAGGAATGATAATTAACGTTAAATAACCTAAGATCGCCAGTAAGTTAGTGAAAAGTGCGATATTTTGTTCTAATGACAACAAGTAGGCGATGACATGCAAAAGAATCGCCACCAAGGCTAACCACCAAACCTTACCGATAGCGTCCATATAGGTCGGTAAGAAATTAGAAAATGGTGGATTCAGGATCAAAATTAAAGCCGATTGGAACAGCGTCACGACTAAAAAAATAAAATCAAAGAAGAAAGGAAACTTGTAAGGTGATATTTTCATCTGAGAGAACCTCTATCGTCAAAGTATAAGATAGTATTAGTATAGCGGAGTTGGGGGGAAAAGGGAATAGGGGGAACCATGCAACTTTAATAGAAGATAAAACGTTGCTTATTTTTAGTAAGTGATGTATGATGAATTTGTCAAAGATGAGCAACTCATCAATGAGTTTAAAAGTTGAAATGGAGATGAAGGCAATGTTAGTCATTAAATATGTAAATGGTCAAAATAGTGCCGAAAAAATTTATCAAAAAGCTGCTGAGTTTGTGGCAAATCAACAACTAGAAGTGCCAGACTTTGAAGACTATGTTCAAATTGCGGAAGTCACATTGGATGGTAAACCATTGACATTAGACGATGCAACCATGCGTGGGCTATATAATTATTTAAACCAATAAAATAAGAAAATAAAAACGTCGCTCGGAAAAGCGACGTTTTTTAGAAGATCATAGGGTCAGTGGCATAAATATGTTCTAGTGGGTGATAGGTTAGAATAATGCCTTTTCAGTTTGTTATAAATCTGGTATAATAACTACTGTTATGGAGAGTTGGCAGAGTGGTAATGCAACGGACTCGAAATCCGTCGAACCGGCTTATACCGGCGCGCAGGTTCAAATCCTGTACTCTCCTTAAGCTAAAGTCCTATATTGTCCTATGTAAGCCGAATCGCTGTTAAATCAGTGATTCGGCTATTTTTTTGTTTAATTTAAAAAGTCATATTGTCCTATATACGCCGACAAAGGTTAGTCAAAAAGGTTAGTCACTTCTATAGGGTTAGTCAAAAATGAAGTAAGCAGGTTAGTCAATTATTGCAAATATACAAATTACGGTTTTTGGCTAAATTTTGATTAGTCAAAGTTAACATCCAAGGCATATTTTAATTTATCTTTTTGATTCGATGTTATTAAATTGATTGTGTAAGCATACTTAAAAATACGATTAGCGTATTTATCTGCCCAACGATTAACAATTGGTTGTAATAGCTTAGGCGTAATTTCATTTAGTGGGATGGATCCAATTTCTGGTAAGATGTGACAATCAAAAATCTGCTTAGTTTTGTAGATTGTACTAGATTGGACGGTAGTTCGGTAAGATTCACTAAACCACTTTAAATAAGCTTGATGAAAGGTAAGAGCAGGAGAATCAGTTAATTTAAATACATACTTATCATTCTTAACCCGAGCTTCTATTTTACGAAATTCAGCATTAGCTGCAGCGGGTGTTTTAAACCCTCGACGAGTGATAACTGATTTTTTATGGGTCTCGGGATTAATACCAACATAAATTCTAAACAGGTATCTTCTTTCGCCTTTGCTAATATATTCTGTAATAGCGTTATTTTTATCATACTTAAACATAGGGACACCTCTTACTTGGAAATTAATGGTTAATTTTATAAATTACATAAATAAATCTAGATAAATGTTAATGGAATGGGTAAAACATAAATAATTAGCTTACAAACGCAAACGTATGTTCTTTTGAGTGACAAATAAAAAACCCAACAGGGGCTTTTATTTAATAGATAATTTATCTTTTACTTCATTCTTATTCTGAAAATCAATAACATCAATTTCGTGAGACAAAAGTCCATCAATGAATGGTTTTTCTTTATCGGATATACCATTTATAAGAATATTGAATGAGGAGTTGGTGCCATAGTTATTCTCTCTGAACCCGGAAGTGTCACTCCAAATACCGATAATTGCTTCCATAGAATTTTTGGATAGGGTATTGTACATTTTAGTTAGTTTAAATTCATTTGGTTTTGGAGTGAACAAGTATTCAAATTTATATTTTTGGCTTGTTTTACCATCAGCATAAATAGTATTTAAAAAACTATAATCAGATCTTCTTTCATTAAAATAATCTCTAACATCATCAAAAAAAACACTAGCAGTATTAGTTCTGTTCATAAACGCAATATCAGAAACATTTATTAAAACCTGAATAAAATCTGTTATCGTTTGAGATAGTTCGCTCTTTTTAACTAACTTAAAGATAGTATCATTCTTTCCAATTTTAAAGTTATAGGGGGTAATAATAGAAAGCAGTATTCGCCATCTATTAGATTGCTTTGATTTCACATTAATACCATTAGAAGTAAGATTCCAGATGGTATAACCCTCGTCAGTAACTTGATAAATGTCATTTTCTTTCGAAATAATATTAAATAGAATACCATCACCGAAATTATCTATAAAAGGTGTAATAACTTGTATTTTATTATTATTTAGTCTTTTGAAATTTGTTTGCCCGGTCATCCAAGAAGACCAGTTGTTTGCGATGCTTTTTATTTCTAAATCCTGAGTATCCATCTTTTATCCCCCTTTCTAACGAATTTAAAAGTTTAATGGTTGCGGAATTGTTAATTGAAGTTTATCACGGTTGCTGGTATTAGTATAGTTAAAAAGGTCGTCTATTGCTTCTAGAATATCCCTAGTATTTCTTAAAACGCCCTTGGGAAGAGGGGATGCTTTTGTATGGGTTGTTCCATCTCCTTTTGAATAAAATTCATCCTCCGAAAATATATTAACTCTGTTTCCGTATATCTTTTCGCCAGTAGAATTTTTATGAAAACTATCATTTAAATTCATTCTGATAAGAGTTAATTTTATTTTTTCATCCATAAATTGTAGATGAATATTGTTGCTTGAATAGAAGTACCGTAAAGAAAATTTCCTTCCAGAATTTGAGGAAATGTTAACTATTCCGCGATCGCCATCTGTTAGGATTCTAGTTGTTTTTTGTGTTAATTTTTTTAGGGATGCAATTAAATCATCAGCTTCGTGTTGAGTTAGTAGTAGTTCCATTATTGATTCCTTTCATGGGGAAAGTTATCGCCTAATCCCCAGCCGCGAATCGAACGCGGCTGTCTCACCAGAGTGGAGGGTATTTATAATTAGTCTAAATTAATAGTTAAATCATAGTTATGATTAGAATTTTCATCTTCGTAATCATCAGTATCATAGCTAGCATTAAACTTATATCTTAAAGATTTAATATCGGAAATATTATTTAGTTTTTCTAGTGGGAAAATGACGTCACCCGATTTATTGGCTCCGTTAGCGATATCTCCACCCCAATTAGTTGTTACACCCTTCATAGAAGGCATAATAGCCTCCTGCTGTTGTCCGTCGTTTGTAATGATAGTTCCTTGATCAGGGAATGTAGCAGTTAAATCACGAGAAGGCTTAACTGCTACATTTAGAATAATTAAACCTTCAGCCTTTTTACCGGATTCTGAATTGTATTCAAAAGGTTTTACTTTAATGACTCTTGCGCTTGAAATAGAAACAGAAGCCGAGTTCCAAGTAGTGTCAGATACGGAAAGTTTGTAAGTCTTTTCCGAAATAATAGGAACCTTGTTATAGTCAATCGTTAAACTATTAGAATTATCGGTTCTATTTTTAGAATTTCCTTTTTCAGCAGAAGTTGTTGTGTGAGCTGTTGCATTTGATTCTTTAGTATCATCGCTACCCCCTGAAAGTGCTGCGAAAATAAATATAATAACGACAACTGCTAGAACCCAGATCCACCAGCGCTTATACAAAGGTTTAACTTCTACAAAAGTATTCCCGTTTTCATCTTGAATTTTTTTTGACATAATTTATTACCCCCAAAAAATTATTTTCTAATAAGTGCAAGAATTCCTGCGACAATTATTAATACTCCGCTTAAAACACCAAATGCTGAAACAAAAACAATATTTAAAATGCCACAGACAATGATTAACCAACCCATCACAACGCGATTTTTATTAATCATACATACTAAAATAATTGCAACGATGCTTGCGACAACACAACCGAAGCCCAATCCAAACAAGCTACTTGATGAAGTATTGTTGATTGCACTGTCAAAACCACCCATTAAGAACGAAAAGACACCAGCGATAATCCCAAATACGCCACCCATGATTCCCAAAATCATTTCAGCTGTACGTGAATGTTGGCTTTCTTGATTCTCGCTGACTTGTTTGTAAACTTTACCGTCTGCACCTTTAATTTTAGTGCTCATTTCAAATCCTCCAATAATATATACAGCTTTTTAAGTCGTCAGTATTTGGACTCAATAATAATTATTGATAAAACCACTTTTTCACATTGTTAATTAGTATATCAAAACTTGTTATAAAAATCATTTAATTATATAGAAGAAAAAGAAAATAATAGAGTATGATTAAAAATAGAATCTAAATGTAGGGTGATATGTAATCGTTCTCCGAACACATAGTTTTACCTTATTGTACAATTAGTAATTTGTATAAAACGATTAACTGTGTTATCCTTTTTACAAGGAGATGAGTGACCGTGAACAAACATTTTTATGGGAAATACGAGATTACCGAAGCGCAAGATGAGGGACAGTATGTTGCAACGATCAAACTATGTCAGTCGATTAAGAAGGTAGTGGTAAAATCCGATGCACTAACAACTTTAGCGCAAGCGGGTGTGACCCCACAAACGGTCATTCACAATATTGTGAAGACGCCAACCTTGTTGAAGGATAAGGTGATTGTTTCTAATCACAACTTAGCAGGCTATTTAGATTAATATGAATTAAAAAAGGACATCGATTCGCAATGTTAAATCACTCGTTGTAGTGATTACATTGGCAAATTGATGTCCTTTTTTTAGTCTTCGCTAATATCTGCGAAAGTGCCTGAGACCACCCGGCTCAGGTCTTGGGGGTTAATCTGGATTGAACGGCCAATTTTACCTGATGAAACAAAGATTAAAGGTTCTTTTTCGGCTTGTTGGTCGATATAGATTGGAAAATGTGCTTTTTCCCAAATACCAACGGGCGTATTGGCGCCATGTTCGTACCCGGTTGTTGCTACGAGATCCTTTAAAGGGACCATCGCGATTTTTTTATTACCGGAAATCTTGCTGAGTTTCTTTTCGTCCAAATGACAATCGATGGGGACGACACCGACAATTGGGCCGGTTTGTTTGCCCGAGAGCACGAGTGTTTTATAGATGAGATGTTCATCAATATCCAAGTGATCGACCTGCATTTGTGCGACGTGATGTTCTTCGTGTGTTGGAAACTCAAATTGTGTATAGGCGACCTTTTGTTTGTCTAATATTTTTTCGACAAGGGTCTTTGCGAGTTGTCCTTGTTTTTTCTTTTTACCCAAAATAGATGCCACTCCTTTAGTAATTATAGTTAGTTTACGGCAATTTGTTAAAAATGTAAATTTAAGGACCGCCATTAATGTTGAATAGGGGTATAATGACTTTAAATAAGGAGTTGATTGTGATGAAATGGTTTAGAAAACGGCAAGAAACAGTAAGTGGTGTTCAAGCACATGATTTTACGCAATTGGTCAGTCAAGCAAGGGATAACGATGCGCATTATCAGAAGATTCGGGTGGCCTTTTCGGGGTTAACCAAACCATATCAGCAACCAATTCACAAAAAATAGTGATTCGTATGAGCTTATTCTTTAATAAATTCCAATTATTTTGATAATCTATGCTTAAGTCAGTTATTGACTAATTGAAAAATTAAAGGAGCGGATATCGATGACAACCAAGACAATACCGGCTGTAAGCTATGTGGTTCAGGTGAACCAACTGCTCGAGAGATTCGCTGTATTTGAAACGGTGTTTTTCGAGTGTACGCAAACTTGTAGGAATATTATTTTAGGAAGATGCACAGTCGGTGAAACGTTAGCGACCCTGGATCATTACGTTGACCAAAATTTAACGGTCCTGCGGGCATTTGTTACTCAAGTCGCTGCGGTGCAACCACCAACTGCGTTTGTCACGATTAATCAGCAATTAATTACGGCACTTGAACACTACGTTGATGCAACAGAAACGATGGTTCATTCTTTTGAAGGGCCTTCTAAAGAAGTTTATGCGCAAGTTTTAGCGGCGCGTCATGATCAAGAAACACAACGTGAACAAATTAACACAGTTTTACATGCGATTTCTATGGTTAGTTTTTCAACCGCTGATATGGCATAATAAAGGTAATTTAAATTTGAGCAGGTGACATTATGAATAGACAGACTTGGCATTTTCTTTTTTATAAATCAGGCTTTACCAAAGAACAGATTGATCAGTTACTAGCCTATTTAGGACAGCGACAGAATTTCGGCGGTTTTCCACTTGTTTCACTCACGCAAGATGGTGATAGCAACGAGATTCGGTTCGTAACGATGGTCTTTGATCCTTTGTCAGAGATTATCCCATCGGTTCAAGAAGAAATGGCGAAGTTTATTTTAATGCACGCGATTCGACCAGCGGATAATACGGAAGAAGCTGATATGCGTTTATACGGGCGGGTTATGAGTCACTCGCTTGAAGATTTAGGCATTGAATTTCACCGTTATGATGCTAATACAATGGATATTAATTATTGGGGCCAAAAAAAGGCCGACTAAAATTGGACGTTTCAATCAGAAATCGATTAAGCCGGAGACAATTGTCACGGCTTTTTTTGTGTTTCAGATGATAAGTGCTTTAGATTCATTGCGTAATCAGGTATGATATTAGCAGGTGTTCGGCTGTTATTGATAGCCGATGAATGAACAAATTAAAGGATACGGTGACAATTATGGTCGAAAAAAACATGTTAGAATTTTTTGAAGCAGAATTAGATGATTTACAATTTAGCGGCGATATCAACATCAACTGGGATAAACAATCACGGGCGATCGAATTAGAATTCACGTTAAATGTGACGAAGAGCCAAGAATTGGCTGTCGAAGATCAAAATGGCGAATTAAATGAATCAGATGAAATTAGTTATGAAGATGCAATTTTATTCTTCGATGAAAGCAAAATCGACGGTTTTGAATATGCTGATAACTATTTAGCTGTCATTCCATTTTCTGGCCGCCAAGGTTTGAATGCCCAAGTCGGGCGTGGTGTTTTCAATTATCTCCAAGACCTATTAGATGACGGCGAAGATCACTTAGCTGCCTTTGTAAACGATGAATCAGATGACGAAACATTTATCTTGGACTGGGATGACACGGTTTTCCAAGCAACCGTTGCTCAAGCCAGTGATGACTTAGCTAAAAAATACTACACTTACCCTAAATACTAAGAATAGATTTCAGCGACAGGTCAAATTCTTTTGGCCTGTTTTAATCATTAAGGAGCAGAATACATGGAATGGACGAAAGTCACAGTTGCAACTGTCAATGAAGCAGTTGAAGCGATCGCAAATATTTTAACCGAAGCTGGCGCCGAGGGCATTCAAATTGAAGACGCCTCAATTAACGATACTTTAGTCGGAGATGTGGCAGCAGTCAGTGCCTTTTTCCCAGAAACGGTTTTTGTTCCTGAAAAGTTACCGTTGATTCGTCAACGCGTGTTACAACTCACGGAATTCGGCTTATCAATTGGTGAAGGTAGCGTTAATCTACAACAAGTGGCCGATGATGATTGGGCAACTGCATGGAAAAAGTATTATCAACCAACCCGTCTAACCCGTTTCTTAACGGTTGTGCCCAGTTGGACGGATTACCAACCAACAGATGAACGTGAAGCTTTAATCCGAATGGATCCAGGGATGGCTTTTGGTACTGGGACGCATCCTACGACGCATCTTTCAGTACAAATGTTAGAAATGGTTTTACGCGGCGGTGAACAATTGATCGACGTTGGGACAGGTTCTGGTGTCTTGAGTATTGCGGCAGCTCATTTAGGTGTTCAAGATATTCGCGCGTACGATGTAGATCAAGTCGCAGTGGATGCCGCGGTGGCTAATTTTGATTTGAACCCCGTTACACAAGGCATCATTGCCAAACCAAACGATTTATTACACGGCATTACTGGTGCGGCTGACGTAATCGTCGCCAATATGTTACCAGTGGTCTTAGTGCCCCTGATTCCACAAGTGCCGGCCTTATTAAAAGAAGGCGGCCACTTATTATTGGCTGGGATTATCACTGAAAAAGAAGCAGTCATTCGCGAAACGTTGAGCGCTAACGGCTTAATGGTTGAAGAAAGCCTTCATATGGGTGATTGGGTCGGCTTGATTACGCGGCTAAAGACGGACGAAGATTAGAGGTCAAATGAATGCAACGTTATTTTATTGAAGAAACCGTGAAGGTTGATCAATCATTACAATTAACCGGTGAAACGGCGCATCATATGCTCAAGGTGATGCGTATGCAAGTTGGCGATCAGATTGAAATCGTGACGCCAGAAGAATTAGCTTTTATCGCACAATTGCAATCAGCAGATGCGACGCAAAAACAAGCGACTGTGACAGTTGAATCAGCCGTGGAAACAGATGTTGAGCTGCCGATTGAAACGACGATTGTCTGTGGCCTTTCTAAAGGTGATAAGACCGATTGGATCGTTCAAAAGGGGACGCAATTAGGCACACATCGCTTTATCTTTTGTAATAGTCAATTTTCAGTAGCGCGTTGGGATGCTAAAAAGCAGGTGAAGAAACTAGCGCGTCTGCAAAAGATTGCCCAAGAAGCGGCTGAACAAGCGCATAGAACCCATGTGCCAGTGATTGAATGGCGCGCGAGTTTAACGGCAATTGCTGAAGAATCAGCGGACATTAAATTAGTGGCGTACGAAGAATCAGCAAAAGCCGGTGAACACGGCCAATTGGTTCAAAGCCTACAATCAGCGCAACCAGGGCAAAGTTTAATCTGTGTTTTTGGGCCAGAAGGTGGCATTGCACCAAAGGAAATTGAGGCCTTACAAGCAGCAGGTTTCTTGTTAGCTGGTTTGGGACCACGAATTTTACGGGCCGAAACAGCACCGCTATATCTACTAAGCGCAATTTCATATGTGACAGAATTGAGTACTTTATAGTATGATAGGTAATAATAATTTTTATAGAGGGGCTTCACAATGGATAAAATTAAAAATAATCGCTTTTTAAAGCAAGTTTGGGTCCGTTACTTCTTAGTAGCGTTACTCCTTGCCGTTGTATTGCCACTCGTTTTCGGTTGGTTATCAATTAGTAAAACGTGGCGCATTGGGTTGCTGTTTATGGCAATTAATGGCTGTGCAGCCTTTTTCATCGGCTATCGCATTCAGAAAACACACGCCCCTTGGTATAATATTTTTTATCTGCCAGTTTTATTTGCCTTAATGGTTGTTGTCCGCTTCGCAGATTATAATTATTGGTTTATCCCAATTTACTTCTTATTAAGTTATTTGGGTATTAATACTGCGTACGAACGTCGCAAATAAAACTGACTCGACAAACTGTTGAGCCAGTTTTGTTGTTTAAAAAACAAATTTTAGTAGAGTCGGAATTGGAGTTGGGCAAGATGTCAGAAGAAAAAGTGATTTCACAGCAAGAAGTGATCCAGCTATGTCAGAAATACATGAATGCTGAGCATCTTGCTTTCGTGCAAAAGGCGTATGATTTTGCAGCGTATGTGCATAAGGAACAAGTACGTCAATCAGGTGAACCGTACATTATTCATCCGATTCAAGTCGCAGGTATTTTAGCAGAATTGAAGATGGATCCGGCGACAGTTGCGTCGGGCTATTTGCATGACGTCGTTGAAGATACCAATATTACCTTAGGTGATGTGCAAGAGATGTTTGGCCAAGATGTGGCAGTCATTGTTGATGGTGTGACGAAATTAGGGAAAATTAAGTATAAATCGCATCAAGAACAACTCGCTGAAAATCATCGGAAGATGTTGTTAGCGATGGCCAAGGATTTACGGGTCATTATGGTAAAACTAGCCGATCGTCTGCATAATATGCGCACGTTAAAGCATTTGAAACCCGAAAAACAACGGCGGATTGCTAATGAAACGTTGGAAATTTATGCGCCATTAGCTGATCGTTTAGGGATTAGTAAGATTAAGTGGGAACTAGAAGATATTTCGCTACGCTATCTTAACCCACAACAATACTATCGGATTGTTCATTTGATGAATTCTAAGCGGACACAACGTGAAGCTTATATTCAAGAAGCAATTGAAGACATCAAGGATTCAGTTGCCGATTTGGACATGAACTACGAAATTTACGGTCGTCCTAAACATTTATATTCGATTTACCGCAAGATGCGCGATCAACACAAGCAATTCGAAGAACTCTATGATTTACTCGCAATTCGGGTAGTGGTTGACTCGATTAAAGATTGTTACGCTGTTTTAGGCGCCATTCACACTAAGTGGAAACCAATGCCCGGTCGTTTTAAAGACTATATTGCAATGCCCAAAGCGAATATGTATCAATCGATTCATACAACGGTGATTGGTCCTAAAGACAAACCACTTGAAGTACAAATCCGGACGCAAGAAATGCACAACGTTGCTGAATATGGGGTTGCGGCACATTGGGCTTATAAAGAAGGCGTTAAGGAACAAATTAAGATAGATGAATCAGGCCGTAAGTTAGATTTATTCCGTGAAATTCTAGAAATTCAAGATGCCTCAGATGATGCATCAGAATTTATGGAAAGTGTCAAAGGCGATATCTTCAGCGACCGCGTCTACGTTTTCACCCCTAGAGGCGATGTTTACGAGTTGCCAAAAGGCTCGGTACCAATTGATTTTGCCTATCTCGTGCATACGGAAGTGGGTAATCATGCGGTTGGTGCTAAGATTAACGGCAAAATCGTCCCATTAAATTATCAATTACGTAACGGTGATATTGTGGAGATGTTAACCTCAACTAGTGCGACACCAAGCCGGGATTGGATTAAGTTAGCTTTCACAGCCCGTGCTCGTAATAAAGTAAAACGGTACTTTAAAAAAGAAGATCGTGATGAAAATGTTGAAAAAGGCCGGACAGCAATTGAACATTTGTTGTTAGAACAAGGTCATACTGTGAAGGCACATCTGAACAAGGATAGCTTAGCAATCATTTTGCCGCACTTTAATTTTAATTCAGAAGAAGAATTATTTGCAGCGGTGGGCTTTGGTGAAATCTCAGCACAAGCGGTCTTGAACCGATTAACGCTTAAGGAACGTCGTGAAAAAGAAGAGAATGAACAAAAGGCACTAGAAGCTGAAATTTTATCGGCCAAGGATTCTCAAAAACCAGGTCAAAAGGCTGCTGGTAGTCATATTACGATTAAGCATGAAGACGGCGTCATCATCGAAGGTGTCGATAATGTGTTGGTACGCTTAAGTAAGTGCTGTAATCCAGTACCTGGCGACGATATTGTTGGCTATGTGACAAAAGGGCGTGGTGTTTCAGTCCATCGTCGTGATTGTCCAAATATCGTGGATCGTGCCGATATGAACAGTCGACTAACGGAAGTCAGTTGGGAAAATACGTCCGCTAAACATGATCAACTCTACGATGCCAACTTAGAGGTCTATGGTTACAATCGGGGCGGTTTATTAAACGATGTCTTACAAGTGTTGAATGCACACAGCAAACAACTCAACAATGTCATGGGGCGGATTGACCATGATAAAATGGCTGATATTCATGTGACGGTTGGGATTCACAATATTGATCATCTCGAACGGATTATGGAAGCCGTTAAAAATATTCCAGATGTTTACGAAGTTAAACGAGTGCAAGGATAGGAGTCGTTAATCATGAAAGTAGTCTTACAACGTGTTAGCCAAGCAAGTGTCACAATTGAAGAACAAGTCGTTGGTCAAATCAACAAGGGCTTTTTACTGTTAGTTGGCATTTGCGATGACGATACAGAGGCCGATTTAGATTACCTCGTCAAAAAGATCAGTCAATTACGGGTTTTTGAAGATGAAGCAGGGAAGATGAATTTGGCGTTAGGGCAAGTTGACGGTGCCATTTTATCAGTATCGCAATTTACGTTATATGCCTCAACCAAGAAGGGGAACCGGCCTAGTTTTACAGGGGCGGGGCAACCTGATTATGCGCAAAAAATGTATCATTTATTTAACCAAAAACTAGCGGCTACTGGGATTACTGTTGAAACGGGTGAATTTGGGGCGGATATGCAAGTCGCCCTTGTCAACGATGGTCCGGTGACGATTTTATTTGATACGAGGGATAATTAATGGCTTATCAAAATGCAATTTGGGACTTTGATGGGACACTCTATGATACCTATCCAGTAATGTTAAAAGCGCTCGTTGCGGTTTATCAGCAACAACAAGTACCAGTTGATCAGGATGCTTTGTACAAAGCGATTAAACAAACATCAATTAAAAAGATGTTACAAGCATTAGCCGATCAAACGGGGACTGCATTTGCGACATTAGACCAACAATATCATCAACTCGAGGCGAAGACGCAAATTGCACCGCAACCTTATCCAGGGGCGGCGGCTATTTTAGAACGGGTTAGTCAGACCGGGCGTAACTTCTTGATGACGCATCGTGATACAGCGGCTCAAAAATATTTGGCGGAACATCATCTCGACCAGTATTTTACGGAGATTGTCACTAGCCAAAACGGGTTTGCGCGCAAACCGGCGCCGGACAGTTTGAATTACCTCTGCGATCGTTATCAATTAGATAGAGCGAAGACAGTTATGATCGGCGATCGCGCGTTGGATATTGAAGCCGGGATTAACGCTGGACTTCAAACGGTTTATTTTGACGTTGATTGCTTACTAATTACGGCGCAACCGACAGTGACGATTACTGATTTATCGATGCTGATTGATTATTTCAATAAATGATATCAAAAAAGTCGCATGCCAATTTGGCGTGCGACTTTTATTTTACAATCAATGCGATAACGAGAAAGGTAAGGTACCAAGCGCCTGACATTAATAAGACATAGCGCCACCAGCTTTTGAAAAACTTGCGGGGATAAAGCGCATGGTCGTAATAAAACCGCGTTAGACTCCAAATGATGCCCCATACGCAGATGACCAAGCAGAAATACCAACCAGCTTTGTTGAAAAATGGTTGGCTAAGCGCGATGGCACTTATTAAAAATGGCACGGGTAGCCAGTCGACAAAGTGAAGTTGTTTTTTGAAAAAGCGTTGCAATACAAGATTTAAGCCGTAACCGATGGCTAAACAAATTAACGGTAATAGAATAAAGAATAACGTAGCCGTAAATGGCATTTGAATCACCTCGAAAGTTAATATCCCCATTGTACCGTCTTTCTGAAAAGATAAAAAGGACTAAGTTGCACTTTGCATTGATTCGGTGTAAACTGCTGATAAGAAAAAAGACTAGGTGGTGGAATCGTTGAAGAAACAAACAAGTACTTTTAGTCGGATAACCAAGATTTTTGTTTGGGTTATGTTAATCGCCACAGTAGGCTCTGTTATTTTTGGCTCATTGGCAGCAACCGGCGTCTTAAACTTCTAAAATTAATTAAATGATTGGTCTAGGGTATTTTGCCCTAGGCCTTTTTTGTTGTGGTTCGACGATCTATTTAAGGGTTGTTCACTAGTGAACGAGATGTCGTTAATAGGCAGTGCTATTAAGGTGCAAAATGGTTATGGCTAGTGGGTTAGTGGGAATAAATCCTAAAAGATAAGATTTTGGTTTTTTTAGTCAAAATGTGGTAGAAAGTGGGGGATTATGGTAGACTAAAATGAATTGAGGTGGGTAAAGGGGTGAAGTATATGTTCATGGGTGAATTTCATCACACAATCGACACGAAGAACCGATTGATTGTACCAGCCAAGTTCCGGGAAGCATTAGGAACTGAATTCGTGTTGACCCGTGGTATGGACAATTGTATCTTCGGTTACCCACTCAGCGAATGGGAACAGTTGGAAGAGAAATTAAAACAACTGCCACTCGCTAAAAAAGATGCACGTGCTTTTGTGCGTTTTTTCTACTCAGCTGCGGTGCAATGTACCCCGGATAAACAGGGCCGCATTATGATTCCCCAAGCATTATCAACCCACGCTTCTTTAGAAAAGGAATGTGTGCTGATTGGGGTTTCCAATCGAATCGAAATTTGGAGCCAAGAAAAATGGGCGAGCTTTAGTGAAGAAGCTGAAGAAAATTTCGATGACATTGCTGAAAATATGTTAGATTTTGATTTTTAAAGGATGGTAACAATATGACAGAAACATTTAAACATCAAAGTGTTTTATTAAAAGAAACGGTTGATGCCTTAAATGTTCAGCCAGACGGGATTTACGTTGATGCAACACTAGGTGGTGGTGGTCATAGTGAATACTTATTGTCACAATTAACAACCGGACATCTTTATTCATTTGACCAAGACGACCACGCACTTGAAAGTAGTCGCCAACGGTTAGCGAAGTATGCGGATGCAGGACAAGTGACATTTATCAAGAGTAATTTTCGATTTTTGAAAACAGCACTCGCTGAACAAGGCATCACGAAGATTGATGGTATTTTATACGACTTAGGTGTTTCATCACCACAGTTTGACGATGCCCAACGCGGCTTCAGTTATAAAAAAGAAGCGCCACTCGATATGCGCATGGATCAAGGCGCCGAGTTAACAGCGTATACAGTCGTTAACGAATGGTCTTACCAACAATTGATTAAAATTTTCTTCAGATATGGTGAAGAAAAATTCTCAAAACAAGTCGCACGTAAAATCGAACAACAAAGAGAAATTGCACCCATTGAAACGACAATCCAATTAGCAGATTTAATTAAAGAGGCAATTCCGGCACCGGCAAGACGGACGGGTGGGCATCCAGCTAAGCGGATTTTCCAAGCAATCCGAATTGCGGTTAATGATGAATTAGGCGCAATTGAAGATTCAGTTGAACAAGCCATTCCATTAGTTAAAGTGGGTGGTCGAATTAGCATCATTACGTTCCAATCATTGGAAGACCGTTTAGTCAAAACAATGTTTAAGGAACAAGCGACATTACCAGATATTCCTAAGGGATTACCGATTATGCCGGGCACCGAAAAAACCGTTTTAAAACTGGTTAATCGCAAACCAATCCTACCAACAGAAGACGAGTTAACGGTTAACCACCGGGCACACAGTGCTAAGTTAAGAGTAGCTGAAAAACAAAAAGAAATAGACTAGAAGGAATGATTATGATGGCAACCAATGCAGCTCGCCAACTAACGACCCCAGAAAGTATTCCGAGTCAGGTTCAAGAACCTGCTCGTCAATCAGCGCAACAAACAACTCAAAAAGTAGCTTATTCAACACTTGAAAAATTAGCCGTTACCGTAATCGGGATTGCTTTTTTTGCAATGCTAGTAAGCTTACTCTCGACTAAAATCGCGGTGGTTAATGCACAACGGACATTAGAAAATACCACTCAAGATATGAGTCAAACACGTGCTAAAAATAATGATTTAAAACAAGAAATCGGGGAATTAACAAGCTCCGACCGTTTAGATGCCTTTGCTAAGAAAAATAATCTGAAATTAAACGAAAACAATATTCGGAATGTGGCTAAATGAGAAATTTATTTAGGACACATAGGAGTCCACGACAGAATCGACGCATATTTGGCGAAGTTTTATTGCTGATTATCGCGGCGATTTTTCTGATTTTCATGGGTCGTTTTGCGTACATCGCCGCAACCGGGCATATTGCGGGTGTTGATTTAACTAAACGATCGAACAAGAAATATGAAGGCGACTCCGTGATTCGGGCACAACGGGGCACAATTTATGATTCATCAGGCAATGTTTTAGCACAAGATACCAACGCCTATGCCGTTTATGCGGTTTTGAGTCATGATTATGTGACTGCGGATAAAAAGCCATTATACGTAGCAGATAAGAAGAAAACAGCAAAGGCGCTCAGCAAGTACCTCCCAATGAGTGAAGCTAATATTTATAAGCAATTGACGCCTAAAAATAAAGCTGTTTACCAAGTTGAATTTGGGAGTGCCGGGCAGAATTTATCACTCAGCATTAAACGAAAAATTGAAAAGCAACATTTGACCGGGATTTACTTTAAAGAATCACCAACACGCTTGTATCCTAATGGGACTTTTGCATCGCACGTTGTGGGGATTGCACAAACGCCTAAAGGTTCAGAAGATAGTGGTAGTCAAGATTTAGTTGGCGTCATGGGGGTTGAGAAGTATTTCAACGAACAATTAACGGGTCAAGATGGCTATAAGAATTTGACGAAGGATTCGTATGGCTATTCGATTAATCAGAACAAAAACAAAGTCAAAGCCGCTAAGAACGGTCAAGATGTGTATTTAACACTAGATTCACGGATGCAATCCTATCTAGAAAGTCTGTTGAGTAAAGTTAATAAGAAATATCAACCGGCTAGCATGAACGCCGTTTTAATGAACGCTAAGACCGGTGAAATTTTAGCGGCCTCACAACGACCAACTTTTAATGCAAGTACTAAAAAAGGTATTGGTGATGTTTGGCGCGATACTTTGGTCGAAGATGGTTATGAACCTGGTTCTGTTTTGAAGATTGCGACGTTATCAGCTGCGATCGATTCAGGTCACTATAATCCAGATCAATACTATAAATCGGGTTCTGTGTTGGTCAGTGGTAAGAAAATTAGTGATTGGCAGACCGCTGGGTGGGGGATGATTCCGCTCAACCAAGCGTTTGCCCGCTCAAGTAATGTTGGGATGGTCAAATTAGAACAGGAAATGGGTGCCAAGACTTGGAAGTCCTATATTGAAAAATTTGGCTTCCTCAAGAAAACGGGTATCGAATTACCAGGTGAGACGGCCGGCACCTTGCAATATGAACGACCACTTGATCAGGCGACGACTTCGTTTGGGCAAGGGATTAACGTCAATGTCATGCAGATGTTGCAGATGACAAGTGCCATTGCTAACAATGGGACAATGATTAAGCCGCAAATTTTGGCAGGTGTTGGTCAAGAACAACAAATCACACCGATTAAAGCCGGTAAACCAATCAAAGCCAGCACGGCTAAGAAAGTCATGCAAAATATGGAAGACGTCGTTTATAAAGATTATGGGACTGGTCAGGTTTACCAGATTCCGGGCTATAAAATCGCGGCTAAAACCGGGACGGCGCAAATTACGGGTCCTAACGGTGGCTATTTAACTGGTGCAAGCAACTATATCTTCTCAGTATCGGGAATTGCACCGGCAGATGATCCTAAATACATTTTATATATCACAATGAAGCAACCGGGTAATATGACGGATAGTGCGGAAACCATTTTATCGCAAGTCTTTAATCCAATGATGAAACGGGCGCTAGAGTATACGAAGGAAGCCGAAAAAGATAAGCAACAACAAGTTAAAGTCGCTTCGGTCTTGAGTCAATCAACAAAGGATGCGCAAAAGAAACTAGAAGCGCAAAACCTAAAGACAACATTGGTAGGTAGTGGTAATCTCGTCGTGCAACAATTACCAAAAGCCGGCAGTGTCATTTTGCCGAACCAACGGGTCTTGTTGATGACCAACGGCGCGATGACGATGCCGGATGTTAATGGTTGGTCAAAAAATGACTTACTAAAACTAGCGCAATTAACGGGGATCGATGTGGATATCAAAGGCAGTGGTTATGCTTATCATCAAAGTCTAGCGGTTAATAGTTTGTTAGACGGCGTCAAGCAAATTAAGGTACAATTAAAATAGTCAAATAAGAGTGGATTAAAGGAGTTTATATCATGTTAACGGGACAATTTTTAATACCCCTAATGAGTGGGTTTGTGATTACGGTGATCTTCATGCCGTTATTCATCGGTTATTTACGGTTTAAAAAAGAGGGACAAACAATTCGTGATGAAGGTCCTAAGTGGCACGCTAAGAAAAACGGTACACCAACGATGGGTGGGTTGGTGTTCATCGTTGCCGCAGTAATTTCTAGTATCTGGGTCGCTATCTGGTTGCAACAATTGACCAATAGCTTATGGATCGCATTATTCATCCTAGTACTATATGGCTTACTTGGTTTTTCAGATGACTTTATCAAAGTCTTCAAAAAACAAAACCTTGGTTTGCGGGCTTGGCAAAAATTAGCTGGTCAAATCTTGGGTGGCGCAGTTTTCTTAGCGGTTTATTTCCACGAAGGTTTCAGCCACGCACTGAACATACCGTTAATCGGTACAATTTCTAGCAGTTGGTTCTTTAGTTTATTTATCATCGTGTGGTTGGTTGGCTTTTCAAACGCGGTTAATTTAGCGGATGGGATTGACGGCTTGGTTGCTGGTTTGGCAATTGTGTCATTTGCAACTTATACGATTATTGCTTTTAGACAAAATCAAATCGATGTTGCGATTTTTGGCTTAACAATTATTGGGGGCTTGATTGGATTCTTAATCTTTAATCATAAGCCAGCTCAAATTTTCATGGGTGACGTTGGTTCATTAGCCCTTGGTGGGGCGTTGGCAGCCATGTCAATTCTCTTACACCGTGAATTCTCACTATTATTAATTGGCCTTGTTTATGTCATTGAAACGGCCAGTGTGATGCTCCAAGTTGCTTCATTCAAACTATTCCATAAACGTATCTTTAAAATGAGTCCCATCCACCATCACTTTGAAATGTCTGGTTGGAGCGAATGGCGTATTGATATTAGTTTCTGGGTATTCAGCATTATCTGTTCAACAATTTATCTGTTAATTTTTTAGAAGAGGGCGAATTCGATGAGAACCATCGCAACATATCAAAATCAATCTGTTTTAGTATTAGGACTAGGTAAAAGTGGCGTTAACGCTACTAAACTATTATTACAATTAGGCGCAAAAGTTACTGTTAATGATGGCCAAGATCAAGAGGACACACCAGCAGTCGCTGAATTACGGGCGCTTGGTGCAACTGTCATTACGGGTAGTCATCCAGTTGCTTTATTTGAAGAAGGGTTCCATTACCTCTTTAAAAACCCAGGAATTCGCTATGATAATCCAATGGTGGCAGAAGCCATCAAACGCGAGATTCCCGTCTTGACAGAACCAGAATTGGCTTATGAAGTTTCTGAAGCTGACTGGGTGAGTGTGACTGGCTCAAACGGGAAAACAACTACGACGACTTTAATCGCCTTAATGTTGAACTATCAACGTGCACAAGGACATGCATATGCCGCCGGAAACATTGGTATTCCGTTGAGTGAAGTCGCTCAAAAAGCAACGGCCAAAGATACAATGGTCACCGAATTATCAAGTTTTCAATTGATGGGGACAACAACTGTTAAACCCAAGGTAGCAGTCTTAACGAATATCTACGAAGCACATCTCGATTATCACGGGACACGTGAAAATTACGTGCAAGCTAAGATGCGGATCGTCCAAAATCAAACAGCTTCTGATTACTTTGTTGTGAACTGGGACTTACCAGAATTAAGAACCTTAAGCCAACAAACCAAAGCGCAAGTTGTGCCATTTTCTAGATTAGGCACTTCTGAAGAAGGGGCCTATGTCAAAGATGGCCAACTATGCTTTAAAGGTGAAGTCATCATGCCAGTTACAGATATTAATGTCCCTGGCGATCACAATGTTGAAAATGCCTTAGCAGCATTGGCAGCCGCTAAGTTAATGGGCCAATCAAACGAAGCGATTATTGAAGTCCTAACGACCTTTACAGGCGTTAAACACCGGATGCAATTCGTTAAAGAATTCGCAGGGCGTCGTTTCTATAACGATTCAAAAGCCACAAATATGGAAGCGACAGAGGTTGCCTTGAAGAGTTTCAAACAACCCATCGTTCTCATTGCTGGGGGCCTTGATCGTGGCTTTACGTTTGAACCATTAACTGCTTTATTGAAAGCCCATGTCAAAGCGATTATCCTTTATGGTGAAACTAAGCAGCTGTTGGCACAAACGGCCAAAGAAGCCGGAATTGAAACGATTGAAATTGTCGATCAACTAACTGAAGCAGTACCCGCAGCTTACGCGGCAAGTCAAGAGGGTGATGTGATCTTATTATCACCTGCTTGTGCCAGTTGGGATCAATTCAAAACGTTTGAAGAACGCGGCGATGTCTACATTGATGCGGTTGAACAAATTACAGAATAAATTGGAGATTTAATAATGAGAGTAATGATATCTGGCGGTGGCACAGGTGGCCACATTTACCCAGCACTAGCCTTAATTGAACGTCTAAAACAACGTGGTTTGTTAGATGCTGTATTATATGTCGGAACAGAACGTGGTTTAGAAAGTAAAATTGTGCCTGATCAGGGCATTGATTTTAAAACACTTGAGATTCAAGGGTTTAAACGCTCAATGAATCTTAATGGGATTAAAACTAACCTTAAAACAATCGAATTATTCATGAGCAGTATTAAGTCCGCTAAAAAAATGATTAAAGAATTCAAACCAGATGTTGTCATTGGGACCGGTGGTTATGTATCAGGGTCACTTTTATACGCCGCAAGTCGTTTAAAAGTACCAACGATTATTCATGAACAAAATTCAGCAGCCGGTGTGACGAATAAATTCTTAGCGCGGTTTGTTGATAAAGTGGCGATTTCTTTTGAATCTGTTAGCGACCAATTTCCAATGCACAAAGTCGTTTTAACAGGGAATCCTCGGGCCCAACAAGTGGCCGGAATGGTCCCAAATGAACGCCTAAGCGAATTTGGTTTAAAAACGGATAGTCCAACTGTCATGATTTTTGGTGGTAGCCGGGGCGCCCCAAGTATCAACAAGGCGTTTATTGATGCGGTGCCACTTTTAAACGAACGTGACTATCAAGTCCTATTCGTTTCTGGTCAAGTCCATTACGAAAATGTACAAGCAGCTTTAGCCAATACTACTTTAAATAGTAATTTGGCGTTCGTGCCTTACATTAGCAATATGCCAGAAGTTTTACCTGACTTGAAGGCAATTGTCGGCCGGGCTGGTGCCACTAGTCTTGCCGAAATTACGGCATTAGGGATTCCATCTATTTTAATTCCTAGTCCATACGTGACAAATGACCATCAAACTAAAAATGCGCAAAGTTTAGTGAAAGAAGACGCCGCTATTTTAATTCCGGAATCAGAATTAACGGGTGATAGTCTTGTCAAAGCACTAGATACATTATTTGAAACACCAGAAAAACAACATGCAATGGCTAAAGCCGCTAAGAAGAGTGGTATTCCGGATGCATCAGACCGGATTATTGAGGTCATTGAAACGATTATTTAATTGTAGAAAGAAGCGTGTGACTTGAAAAATAAAAAAAGCAGCTCGGGTCACATGATCCGCTACAGTTATTAAAGGTGTGGCGCGCCTATCAGATTAAGCGGTGGAAACGACAGCGTCGACAACGTTTAAAACCAGGGCGCCCAACAATTACCAATCAACTACCACAGCTCAAAAAACAACGTGGTAAAAAGATTAGATGGCAACTAGTAGTCATTCTAGGGATTTTTACTTTAGGGAGTTTGACTGCAACTTATTTCATTTCAACAAAAAGTGATATTCAACAGTTAGCCGTTAACGGCACAAAGTCGGTACCCGATCAACAGGTCATTAATGCAAGTGGGATTCAGCTTGGCGATGATGTGTTGTGGCAATTAATGCACCACACGAAAGCTAAGAATAATATTCAAACGAAATTACCTAAGATTAAACAGGTTAGCTTGCAAGTGAGCCAAATGAATCACGTTGCAATCAATGTTTCAGAGTATAAGACAGTGGGGTATATGTTTAAGCATAAGCAGTATTACCCAATTTTAGAAAACGGCACTATTTTGAAAACGAAAATGACTCAGTCATTAGGGAATAGTCCGGTTTACAGCCATTTTAAAAATGATCGTTATTTGAAACTGGGTCTTAAACTCTATAATGATATTCCTGATAGCATTCAAAGTGCGGTTTCTGAGATTCGTTTAACGGCACAAAATGATAATCCTTATCAAGTTCACTTATATATGAATGATGGTAACGAAGTAATTGGTGATTTAAGAACATTGGCCAAAAAAATTAAATATTATCCTGTTTTAGTGAAACAAATGGATGGCAAGGGTAAAATTGACCTTGAAGTGGGTGCGTATTCAAAATTATTTAAGCAATCGAAGTCGTAATCGCTTAAATAATTAGTTAACGGGCTTCAAATAACATTCTAAGGCTTTCTAAACCTAGTCGAAATGTGGTACTATTTAGCATAGGAATCATTTTATTCTAATTGAATGCAAGGAGGTTCCACATATTTAATGGAGAATTCAAAAATATATGTTGGGCTTGATGTTGGAACTACTTCAATTAAAGTTATTGTTGCAGAATCAATGAATAAACAATTAAACGTGATCGGTGTTGGGTCGGCAAGATCTAATGGGTTGAGTCGCGGCACAATTGTTGATATTGATCAAGCAGTTTCCGCTATTCAACAAGCCGTTCAACAAGCAGAGCAAAAAGCAAATATTGAAATTACACAAGTTGTCGCAGGTATTCCAGCTAATCTATTACAGATTGAAGAATGCCAAGGCATGATCGCCGTTTCTGATCAATCAAAAGAAATAACAAGTCAAGATGTACAAGATGTTGCAAGCGCCGCTTTAGTGCGGAACTTACCACCAGAACGTGAGATTTTAACGGTCTTACCAATGCAGTTTACTGTAGATGGTTTTGACGGAATTAAAGATCCTCGCGGGATGATGGGTGTGCGTCTTGAAATGTCAGGAATTTTATTCACGGCACCTAAAACAATGATTCACAACTTAAAGAAATGTATTGAAAAAGCAGGTCTTGAACTCTCACAACTGGTCGTTAATCCATTAGCATTAGGTAAATTAGCGTTATCAGATGGGGAACAAGACTTTGGCGCAATTATTGTTGATCTTGGTGGTGGTCAAAGTACCGCTGCAGTTATTCATGATCATCAATTAAAATTTACTGCAATTGACCAAGAAGGTGGCGACCACATCACCAAAGATATTTCAGTGGTCTTAAATACATCAATTGAGAATGCAGAAAAAGCTAAACGTGATTATGGGAATGCGGATTCACTAGTTGCTTCAGAGGAAGAACAAATTCCAATCGAAGTCGTGGGTCAAACAGCGCCGATTCAAATCACTGAGAAGAAACTAGCTGAAATTATCGAAGCACGTATGATGCAAATCTTTGATCGTCTCAAGACGGCCTTGGATAAAGTCAATGCGTTCGATATGCCGGGCGGAATTGTCATGACCGGCGGTGTGACAGCTTTACCTGGAATTGTTGATTTAGCACAGGAAGTTTTTAATTGCCCTGTTAAACTCTACATTCCAGATCAAATGGGATTACGTCATCCTTCGTTTGCGCAAGGGTTAAGTTTAATTAACTACATAGCTAACTTGACGGAAGTGGATTGGCTGGTTCAAAGTGCGCTTGGCAATGTCGAGCAATTTGAAGCACGTCAAACAGCGACGAAGTCAACTGCTAAGACTCAAGCGACACCTAAAGAAGCACCACAAAAGAAACATAAAACTGAATCAAAGCATACATTCGAAGGCCTAAAAAGTTTCTTTAGTAACTTTTTTGAATAGGGCTAGTCGTTACAGGAGGAAAAGCATATGGAATATTCATTAGATGCGGAACAAGAAAACAATGGCGCAGTTATTAAAGTAATTGGTGTCGGCGGTGCTGGTGGCAATGCCGTTAACCGAATGATCGATGAAGGCGTTAAAGGCGTTCATTTTATCGCGGCTAATACTGACGTACAAGCGCTTGAAGATTCAAAAGCAGAAACAAAAATCCAATTAGGACCTAAATTGACACGCGGTTTAGGTGCAGGTTCAACACCTGATATTGGTCAAAAAGCTGCCGAAGAAAGTGAAGAAGTTTTAGCAGAAGCCTTAAAAGGCGCTGATTTAATCTTCGTTACTGGTGGTATGGGTGGCGGTACTGGTACCGGTGCAGCCCCAGTTGTTGCTAAAGTCGCTAAAGACTTAGGCGCATTGACTGTTGGTGTTGTGACACGTCCATTTACATTCGAAGGCCCTAAACGTGGTAAAAACGCTGCTTCAGGGATTGCTGAATTAAAACAACATGTTGATACATTAGTCATTATTGCTAATAACCGTTTACTTGAAATTGTTGATAAGAAGACACCAATGTTGGAAGCTTTCCACGAAGCTGATAATGTTTTACGTCAAGGGGTTCAAGGGATTTCAGACTTAATCACATCACCTGGTTATGTCAACTTGGATTTTGCTGATGTTAAAACAGTAATGGCAAACCAAGGTTCTGCCTTGATGGGGATTGGTTCAGCTACTGGCGAAAACCGGACAGCAGAAGCAACGAAGAAGGCTATTTCATCACCATTATTGGAAGTTTCAATCGATGGCGCAGAACAAGTCCTCTTAAACATCACTGGTGGCCCAGACTTGTCATTATTTGAAGCACAAGATGCTGCTGGTATCGTTCAACAAGCTGCAACAAGTGAAGTCAACTTAATCTTCGGGACATCAATCAATGAAAATCTTGGAGACGAAGTTGTCGTAACTGTGATTGCAACTGGGATCGATAACGATGGTAAAACACCAAAACGTCCAGAAGCTGCTCAAACAACAAGTCAACCTGTACAACCTAGTACACCTAAACAAACAACTAATGACGATCCTTTCGGCAATTGGGACATGCGTCGTGAACCTAATCCACGCGAACAAGCGAAAGCTACTGAAAAATTTGATGAAGTTGAAAAGAAAGACTTCGACATCTTCAAACGAACAGCACAAGTAGACAGTGACGCTGTGGATACAAAACAAGATAACAATGATGTACCCCCATTTTTTAAACGACGTCGTAAATAATTAGGAGGATGACTGATGGCTGGTAAATTTAGTTTCAGTAATTTTTTCGGCATGACAGAAGATGAAGATTATTCGACTGATCTGCAAGGAACCAAGACAACTGATGAAGTCAGTCCAACATCACGTCCGGATAATATTATTTCAATGACCGCCGCAGGCAATGCTAAGATGAATAAAATCGTACTTTGCGAACCACGTATTTACTCTGACGCTAAAAAAGTTGGTAAGCATTTACTCGAAAATAAAGCCGTTATTGTTAATTTTACGAGAATTGAGGGTGCACAAGCGTCACGCATAATTGATTTTCTGACCGGGACAGTTTTCGCAATTAATGGTGAAATTCAACGGGTCGGTGAACAAATCTTTTTATGCACGCCACCAAACTATGAAATTGACGGTAATCTATCCGATATTATCGATCAAAATGATTTTGATTCTGAGGTGAACTAAGTGCAATTTGTAATCTATTTATTAATGTTCCTAATGCAAGCCACAAGGATTTATGTGGGCATCATCTTTATTTATTGTCTATTAACTTGGATTCCAGGTGCGATGGATTCTAAATTAGGTCAGCTACTTGCGAGATTGGTTGAACCCTTCTTAGGGGTTTTTGACCGGATCATACCAGCAATTGGTGGTATTGGTTTTTCCGCCATCATTGCTGGCTTTGTCTTGTATTTAGTCGAACGTGGCTTAGGGACGATTATTCAAATCTTAGCCATGAGGTATTACTAAGATGGCTGATAACGAAGCTGTTTATCAGCACTTTAGAAAAAGTGAAGCGCCATTTGTTGCACAAGTTCTTGATTGGATTGAACAAGCAACAACTGAATACCGTGCAATATTAACGGATTTTTTAGATCCTAGACAGGCTTACATTCTACAAACCTTAATTGGTGAAAAGGGTGAGCTTAAATACCATTTCAGTGGGGGCTACAATGCTGCTGAACGACAACGTGCGTTGATTGCACCAACTTATTTTGAACCTGAGGAAGCCGATTTTGAAATCCAACTCTTTGAAATTCGTTATCCAATTAAATTTGCACAGCTTTCGCATGGTAAGATTTTAGGAACATTGGTCAACGCTGGTATTGATCGAAACGTGTTTGGTGATATCATGACGGATGGTCAACGGTGGCAATTTTTTGTCACAACTAAGATGGCTGACTATGTGGTGAATCAGATTACGAAGATTGGTAAAGTTACTGTTCACCTTGAAGAACAAGCCTATACTGAGTTGATTATCCCCAGGGATGCTTGGCAGTTTGAACAGCTATTAGTCAGTTCATTCCGACTAGATACGATTATCGCGGCAGTTTATAATATGTCACGGCAACGTGCTAAAGAGCTTGTTCAAGGTAATAAAGTGAAATTGAATTGGCAAGCCTTTGATAAGCCTGATTTTGAATTAGACTTATTAGACATTATTTCTGTCCGTGGCTATGGGCGTATTCAGCTCAAATCAATTGATGGTCAAACGCGTAAAGAAAAATACCGTGTGACACTTGGTATTCTAAGAAAATAATAGAAATGTTGAAAATGACGGAGGGATTTCAGAATGGTTTTAACACCTTTAGATATTCATAACAAAGAGTTCGGCAATAAGATGCGGGGATATAATCCTGATCAAGTTAATGACTTTTTAGACCAAGTGATTAAGGATTACGAATCAGTTTTAAATGAAAATGATGCTTTAAAAGCAGAACTAAAATCAAGTGATGAAAAGGTCACTTACTTTAACGAATTAAAAGATGCCTTGAACCAATCAATTATTGTGGCCCAAGAAGCAGCCGATAAAGTTAAAGAAAATGCTAAAAGAGAAGCTGAAATTATTCAAACTGAAACAGAAAAGAATTCTAAATCAATGTTGAATGATGCGACTGAAAAAGCCAACCACATTATTGAAGATGCAACTGAACGTGCTAAACAAATCGCCATCGAAACAGACGATTTGAAGAAACAAACACGCGTTTTCCGTCAAAGATTACAAGTGATGCTCGAATCACAATTGGAAGTTGTTAAGAGCCCCGAATGGACAGACCTATTATCTAAAGATGATTTAGCTGGTCATGAAGCATTATCTGCAGAAATTGACCTCACAGACCTTGACAGCAAGAAGCATAATCTAGTAGACTCAGAGACAGTAGTTAAACCATGGGATGATATTACGACTGATGACTTTTCTGATCAAACAACCCATACGATTGTTTTCCCTGATGATAAGTTACCAGAAGTAGCTGATGAAGAAGCACCTGAAGAACCAGTCATTAAGGCCGATACTTTAGATGATGAAATTCAATCAGAAGAAACTCATAATGGCTATGGCTATAATCCAATCGAAGAAGACGATAGCGAACCATTAACAGACAATAACAAGAATTAACAAATTAAATAACATTTAAGCGAGCCAACGACTGGTGGAAGGTTGGTAATGCTCTATTTAGTGTGTATCACCTTGTTGTTTTTCAGATGAATCAAGTAGTTTGGAACGGCCAATGCCCGTTAACGCATCTTAAGGAGGGTCTTTGACTCTCAAAATTAGGTGGTACCACGAAGATTTCGTCCTATACGGGGCGGGGTCTTTTTTTGTTTTAAAAAATTGAGGAGTGATTTAATGCGTATCAAAGAAACATTAAACTTGGGTAAGACAGCTTTCCCAATGCGAGCAGGTTTGCCTAATCGTGAAATCGATTGGCAAAAAGGTTGGGCCGATAACAACCTTTATCAACAACGGCAAAAATTAAATGAAGGTAAACCATCATTCGTACTTCATGATGGGCCTCCATTTGCTAACGGTAATATCCACATGGGTCACGCCTTAAATAAAACAAGTAAAGATATCATCGTTCGTTACAAATCAATGAACGGTTTCCGCGCACCTTTTGTCCCTGGTTGGGATACACATGGTTTGCCAATCGAACAAGCCTTGGCTAAAAAGGGTATTAAACGGAAGGAAATGAGCCTTGTTGACTACCGTAAACTTTGTTACGACTATGCCATGGAACAAGTCAACACGCAACGCCAAGATTTCAAACGCCTTGGTATTTCTGCTGATTGGGATAATCCATACATCACTTTAACAGCTGATTTCGAAGCTGAAGAAATTCGTGTCTTCGGTGAAATGGCTAAAAAAGGCTATATCTATAAAGGTAAGAAGCCCGTTTACTGGTCACCTTCATCAGAATCAACATTAGCTGAAGCTGAAATTGAATACAAAGACATCAAGTCACCATCAATGTACGTTGCGTTTAACGTTGTTGATGGTAAAGATTTATTAGATGCTGACACAAAATTCATCATCTGGACAACAACACCATGGACAATTCCTGCTAACTTAGGGATTGCTGTTAACCCAGCTTTTGATTATGTTCAAGTATTAGCTGACGGTCAAAAATACGTTGTTGCTGCAGAACGTTTGAACAAGATGACTGATCTTCTTGGTTGGGAATCAGTTGAAATCTTGAAGACTTTCAAGGGTGCTGACATGGAATTAATGACAGCCCGCCACCCATTATATGACCGTGAATCATTGGTGATCTTAGGGAACCACGTGACATTAGAAACTGGGACTGGTTTAGTGCATACGGCACCAGGTCACGGTGAAGATGATTACAACGCTGGGACAAAATATAAGTTACCAGTGCTTTCAGTCGTTGACAGCAAAGGGATTATGACTGAAGATGCCCCTGGCTTTGAAGGTGTTTATTACGACAAAGCAAACCCAATGGTGATAGAAGCGCTTGAAAAGAACGGCTCATTATTGAAACTCGACTTCTTCACGCATAGTTACCCACATGACTGGCGGACAAAGAAACCAGTTATCTTCCGAGCAACAGCACAATGGTTTGCTTCAATCGATGCGTTCAGAGATCAAATCTTGGCACAAATCGAAAAAGTTGAATTCATGCCAGAATGGGGTAAGACGCGTCTTTACAACATGATTCGTGATCGTGGCGATTGGGTTATCTCTCGTCAACGGGCATGGGGTGTGCCATTACCAATCTTCTACGCTGAAGACGGTACAGAAATCATCACACCAGAAACAATCGAACGTGTGGCACAACTCTTTGCAGAACACGGTTCAAACGTTTGGTTTGAATGGGATGCTAAAGACTTATTACCAGCTGGCTTTACACATCCTGGTAGCCCAAATGGTGAATTTACAAAAGAAAAAGATATCATGGATGTTTGGTTTGATTCAGGTTCATCACATCAAGCTGTTTTAGCTGCTCGTGATGAATTAACTTATCCAGCAGACTTAATCTTAGAAGGTTCAGATCAATATCGTGGTTGGTTTAACTCAAGTTTAATCACGAGCGTTGCGGTTGGCGAAGTGAGCCCTTATAAGGCTGTTATCTCACAAGGCTTCGTCTTAGACGGTAATGGTCGTAAGATGAGTAAATCACTTGGGAATACAATCCTACCTGAAAAGATCATTAAACAAATGGGTGCAGATATTGTCCGCCTCTGGGTAGCCTCAGTCGATGCTAGTTCAGATGTGAAAGTGACAATGGAAAACTTCCAACAAGTCAGTGAAGCTTACCGGAAGATCCGGAACACAATGCGCTTTATGATCGCTAACACAACCGACTTTGATCCTGCCAAAGACACAGTTGATTACGCAGAATTAGGCTCAGTTGATAAGTTCATGTTGGTTCGCTTAAACGCAATCATTGAAAGTTGTAAAGCTGCTTACGATGCTTACGATTTTGCCACAGTTTATAAGACAATCAATATGTTCTTAACGAACGAATTATCAGCCTTCTACTTAGACTTTGCTAAAGATGTTGTTTATATTGATGGCCAAAATGATGCGCCTCGTCGTAACATGCAAACTGTTTTCTATGCAGTAGCAGTTGCCTTGACGAAGTTATTAACACCAATCTTGCCACATACAGCTGAAGAAATCTGGAGCTACTTACATGAACCAGAAGAATTCGTTCAATTAGCTGAAATGCCAGAAGTGGCACATTTTGCCGGTGAAGAAGACTTAGTCGCTACATGGAATGCTTTCATGGGTATTCGTGACGATGTCTTAAAAGCCCTTGAAACGGCCCGGATGGACAAGGTCATCGGTAAGTCATTAGAAGCTGCCGTAACACTTTATCCAAACGAAGCCAATGCTGCTTTATTAGCTTCATTAGATGCTGACGTTAAACAATTATTGATTGTCTCACAATTAACAATTGCTGACCAAGCTGTAGAAGCCCCAGCAGAAGCCACACAATTTGACGGCGTTGCTGTTAGTGTTGCTCATGCCGAAGGTGACGTTTGTGATCGTTGTCGGATGATTAAGACCGATGTCGGTTCAGACGACAAGTTCCCAATGCTTTGTGCGCGTTGTGCTGCGATTGTCACAGCCAACTACCCAGAAGCAGTTGCTGAAGGTTTAGAAAAATAAACATGATGCTTAAAAAAGCTCAGATATACCGCGTTATTGCGGCAATCTGAGCTTTTTTTGTTCGAAAAATTTGATAACGATTACATTAATCTTAGTCTTTGTTAATGTTTAAACATGACTTATCATTTTTTTGATAAACTAGAAGAGGAAAAATTAAGAAGGGGTGGGTAAATGAGGAAAGGACAAGTTATGAAGCAACATATGGCATTAATTTTAATGCAATTATTATCAAAGAAACGGCAACGAAAATTAACCGTCGCTGAGTTTTTAGAACAGGCAGAGGTCTCACGAACGACCTTTTATTATCATTTTCCAAATGGGATGTGTGGTCTGTTTAGATGGACATTAGAGCAAGAGGTACTAGCGCTGGTGAGGCAGGCGATTTGCGCCGGCCACTGGGAAGAGGGCTGTCACGAGATGGTCCAATTCATTATGCGTTATCCTGAATTTTGTTTAAATCTCTATCGTTTCTCGGATGAAATGCTGCGTTGTGCTTTCTTTGAATCCTTCACAACGACTGTCTTTAAACAAGTACTTGAAAAATATCGACCACACTATACTGATTCGGAGTTGAAAGACTTTGAGATCTTTTACAGTGGGGCACTCATTAACCAAATTGATCGTTGGTTTGAAGGTAATTTAAAAGAATCTGGCGAGGCCGTTGATGTGCGCGTCTGTTTTAATTTACGTCAAATCGAACGGCTGATGAAATAACAACTGTACAAATGAAGCGTTTTGTTCGGGATTAGAACAAGACGGCGTGTTTGTCAGTGGTGATGAAATCATGATTTGGTAAACTAAGAGTGTACCAAAATAAAGGGAAACGCAACAACCATCATGGAAAGCTCGACCAATTGGTCGGGCTTTTTATGATAGTTACGTTGCAATATGATTGAACGAAAAATTGATTTATAGTCGTTTGATTGACTGTTATTAGACTGACTCTTTTACCCGTGTAACGGCCTCTGTTAAGCATTTTTGAATGCTATAATAAAAAAATCTTGAGTATTGTGATAACAATGGAGGAGTAAATTATGAAAGCCTATCAGACAATTTTATTATCGAGTATGGTTTTAAGTACACTAAACACGGGGACCGTATTAGCCGATACAGCTAATCAAAAAACAACTACGGATCAAACAGAACGGACCAAGGCCGTCAGAACTTACAGATAAAAGGATGATTAGCGAATGAGACAATTGATATTAGTCAGTCATGGTGATTTGGCCAAAAGTTATTTAACGAGTTTAGATATGATTGCCGGCGGGCATGATAATGTAACGGCCATCACCTTCGATTGTGAAATTAGTAAGACGTTATTAGGTGATCAAATTGAAGTTGCGCTTAAACCAGATGCACAAGAAGTGATAATCGTTGTTGATTTACCAGGCGGGATGCCATGTAATGTCGTACTAGAACGCTATTTAACAGATGAGCGCATCACAATTTTAGCCAGTTTGAACTTACCAATGATTTTAGAGCTTTATTTAAATCTTGGTCAGGCAGATTATCAAATGTCACAAGTGATTAAAACGGCTATTTGTAATACCTATGATGTGAAACAACAACTCAGTAACCAGACTGAAGACGATGAATAAAACTAAAAAGAGCAAGCCAAACATCTGGAAAAGATGAGGGGCTTGCTCTTTTTTGATATGTCAATACAAAGTAAAACTTTAATCTGTTCTCATTAGCTTATAGTTCATTCCCCTTTCAATATGCGTTATACTATTAGTCAGTAACTAATCTGAGCAATTAATTAAGAGGAATTTAAATGAGTAAAAAACTAGTCATTACCGAAAAACCGAGCGTTGCTAAAGAGCTCGCCAAGGTTCTAGGTACTAATCAGAAAACTAAAACCTATTTTGAAGGCGATCAATACGTAATTACATGGGCGTTTGGTCATCTTTTATCATTACAATTACCGGAAGATATTAAAAAAGAGTGGCAACAATGGCGTTTGGAAGATTTACCAATCATTCCTAAGCACATTGGGCTTAAACCACTTCCTAAAACGGGCGGGCAATTAAAGGCTATCAGCCATTTGGCACATCGTCAGGATATTTCAGGGGCAGTCATTGCGACTGATTCTGGTCGTGAAGGGGAAGCTGTTGCCCGTTATATTTTGGAATGGATTAAATTTGATAAGCCAGTCGAACGACTCTGGATTTCATCACAAACGACTAAGGCGATTAAAGAAGGCTTTGCCAATCTGAAACCAGCTAAGCAGTTTGATAATTTGTACGCTTCAGCGCTTGCGCGGGGCCATGCGGATTGGTTGATCGGCTTGAACGTCACGCGGGCCTTAACGACGAAATATGAAGATAATTTGTCAGCGGGTCGGGTTCAAACACCAACATTGGCTTTTGTGAACGAAACAGCGCAACAAATCAGTCGTTTTAAACCTGAAAAATATTACACAATTCAATTGAAAGTTGGCCAAGAACAAGCCACGCTCCAAATGGCTAAACCACAGGGCTTAAAAGACCGTGCGCAAGCCGAAACGCTAGTCGCTAAATTGAAGCAGGCACAAGGTAAAGTGGTTAGTGTCAAGACGAGCCAAAAATCACAAGCTGCACCACTGCCTTATGATTTGACGGAATTACAACAAGTTGCCAATGCGATGTACGGCTTGTCGGCTAAAAAGACGTTGTCATTGATTCAATCATTATATGAAATTCATAAAGTTGTTAGTTATCCGCGGACGGATTCTAAATATCTTTCAACAGATATTGAAGGCACATTGAAGGAACGTTTATCGGCCTTAGTGAAGTTTGATCCGCGCGCCAAACAATACTTAGGGCAGGGCGCTAAAGTGAAACAACCGGCTGTTTTCAACGATCGAAAGGTCACTGATCACTACGCCTTAATTCCAACCGAAGAACCAGTCAGAGCTGAAAAATTATCTACCGATGAATTGCGGATGTACCGTTTAATTGTCGAACGCTTTATGGGCTTGTTTGCGGATCAATATGTCACAGCCGTTACAAAAGCGACTGTTCAGTTTGGTGATCACACCTTTACCTTCAAACAAACTAAAGTCGTTCAACAAGGTTGGCACGCGGATTCAAAAGAAACACCAACTACAAGTGTTGATTGGCAAGAAGGCGCAGTGGTGCCTGCTGACTTTTCAATTAAGGAACAATTAACATCAGCGCCGAAACCCTTAACTGAAGGGACCTTATTAGGTAAGATGGAACACTATGGCTTGGGCACACCAGCAACGCGGGCCGAAATTATCGAAAAATTGGTGCGTAGTGAACTCTTAGAACGCCGTGGCCATTCCTTAGCAGTGACACCTAAGGGGCAACAACTGTTGAAATTGGTTAATAAAACATTGGTCTCACCAGAATTGACCGGTAAATGGGAGAATTCATTAGAGGCGATTGCGCGTGGTCAAGAAAATCAAAAAGCGTTCATCACTGAAATCGAAGCGGCCACTAAGACCTTGGTTTCTGAGATTAAAAAGAGTGAAACTGAATATCACGATTTCGCGATTACCAACAAGAAATGTCCAGAATGTGACCATCCGTTGAAGGAGCGTAATACGCGTGACGGCAAGGTTTACGTCTGCACAAACTGTCATTATCGGCGTCGTAAAGATCCCAAAGTTTCCAACCATCGGTGCCCACAATGTCATAAGAAAATGGTCATCATTGAAGGACAAGCCGGTGCTTATTTCCGTTGCTTGAATGATGGAACGACAGAAAAAATGCTCGATAAAAAAGATTGTAAGAAGAAAATTTCAAAACATGAAGAACGCCGCCTAATTCAAAAAGTAAACCAAGAAGAAGAGCCAGCTGAAAGTCCACTAGCAGCAGCATTGCGCAAGGCAATGGAGAAATAACGGATTCAAAAAAAGTATGCGGTTAATATTTGAATATAAACATAACTCGTATATAAATTAGTATTATTTCAATTTATAAAAAGAAGCAGTCCCCGTTAGAAAACCTAACCGTGGCTGCTTCTTTTTTAGAATCGATTTTTGATATTATTGACGGTATTTTCTGTCCCTTTTACAATCGGATGATTATCTTTTACTTGAATGTTGGCATCTAAGTGAGAACGACCGGTTGCGTAGTCAAAGGCGACGCCGGGTTCGATGTTCCAGACATAATCGTTGAAATTAAGGGTGCCATCTGTCGAGATGGCTTGGACCCAGTAACCGCGGGGCATTAATTCATTACCACGAAAGACGGTTGTCACTTTATAGATTACTTTTTTATTAGCGGCCAGTGCGTTACGGACCTTTTCTTCGAAAATCTGCATTGTCTTTTGATTACTATATTCGGTTTGAGTCGCCAGGTTTAACGGATTATCTAAACTACCTGGCTGCCCCGATTGAAAGTGACCATTTTGATCAAAATTAAAACTAATGGTGTAAGCAATCAGGTGGCCACGGTTTTGAGGTGTGATGCGGCGACCGTTGACGACCAGTGGTTGATTATGCCAACCAGTCGGATTCCAAACTTGGCGTGAGCGCCCTTCAGATTTCCCTAGGTTGCGGGAAGACAGATAGGCTGTTGCCGAAGTGGTTCGATTGAGTTGATCTAATTGGCCGTAATCGATTTTTTCGCTGGTCCAATCTGCACTAGTCAACTGGCTTTTGTCGTTGTTGATGGCAAGATAAGCGGCGCTGCCATTTTCAAAGTCGCGGTTAGCAATTGCCTGATAATCGGGACTGACTTGCGCCTGTTGTATGGTGGATTGTGTAATGGCGGGGATTTTCTGGGTGATATCTTGCAGGATATTATTGCGACCACCCAAATAACCAATCGCAAGGATGGCGACGGTTAATAATAGCCGACGCATTTTTTTCGTTTTCAAAATAGTGACTCCTAACATTATCTGATTTTACTATTATACCGTGGAATGGGAATAAGATATGGTAAAAAAGGGCTGGGACAAAATTTACTTTTGTCCCAGCCCCATACTCATTATTTTGAACTATTACGCAATGTTAGTGACGTCCCAATCGTAATGACTTGTGGAATGACTTGTTCCGCGTCGAGTTGCTTAATTAATAATTCAGCTGCTGATTGGCCCATTCGTTCGGTGTAGACCTTGACCGAGCTGAGTGTTGGGAACGTGTATTGGCAGATTGACGTGTCATTAAAGCTAATCAAACTGAGTTGCTCAGGCACTTTGATGGCTGCTTCGTGAAGGGCGCGCAGTGCGCCAACCGCCATGGCGTCGTTAGCGATGAAGAGTGCTTCTGGTAAGTTATCGGCCTGTTCATGAAGTAACTGTGTAATGAGCTGGTAACCAGATTCCGGTGTGAAATCGCCGGTAAGTAGCCATTCGGGATGGAAGTTGTTTTGCTTTTTAAGATAATGTTTGAAGTGGGTTGAGCGGGGGTCGGTGCCCAATTTAACATTGTCGGACGTGCCTTCTTGGCCTGTTAACATCCCGATTTTCGTTAAACCACTCGCCATAAAATGATCGACAACTGCTTTGACCGGTGTTTTGAAATCGGTCATGACACAACTAATCTCGTAGTCTAAGGTATTCATATCAATAAAGACGAGATTGCGGTTTAATTTCTTTAAACGGGTAATCTGACCCAAGCTGTATTTACCGATGACAATGACACCCGCGGCATCAAAAAGGGTATCGAAAGGATCGTTTTGAAAAAAACGAGTGACTTCAAAACCGAGTTCTTGCAGCTTCTTTTCAACGCCCAGGCGAATTGATAGGTAGTAGAGGTCTTCCAATTCTTCTGTAGCGGTATACCATTCGACAATGGCGATGCGGCCCCGATGGTTATTATTTTTTTAGTATTTTTAGTGTAGCTAAGGCTTTCAGCAGCTTCAAAAATGCGTTGGCGGGTTTCATCACTCACAGAAAGGGACTGATCGTAATTTAAAACCCGGGAGACAGTTGCGTTTGAAACTTTAGCTAATTGTGCGATATCTTTAATAGTTGCCAAGGTGCACCTCTCAATTCAGTGTTTACTACTATCTAGTTTAGCATACTACCCGAAAATAATGCGCGCGTTAAAAAAATAGTTTGATTTTTTAGTAAATGTTTAGTAAAATGAAAGCGATTAATAAAGGAGGAATTTACTATGAACATGACAGAATTGAATACCGCATTTAAAGCAGCCTACAACAAGGAACCTGAAGCAAGTTACTTTGCCCCTGGTCGGATCAACTTAATTGGTGAACATACAGATTATAACGGCGGACACGTTTTCCCAACAGCAATCACATTAGGGACATACGCAGTCGTTGCTAAACGTGAAGACCAAACAATCAATCTTTTATCAGGCAACTTCGAAGATGCCGGTGTCATTTCATTTGACCTTAGCGATTTATCATATCAAAAAGCACACAACTGGGCCAACTATCCTAAAGGCATGATTGTTTACTTACAAGAACAAGGTTATACAATCGATCATGGTTTGGATATTTATTTAAAAGGTAATATTCCCAATGGTGCTGGTTTATCATCGTCAGCTTCAATCGAATTATTAATGGGTGTTATTTTAGAAGACCAATTCAACTTAGATATCGACCGTGTGGACCTTGTTAAAACAGGGATGATGGTTGAAAATAAATTTATCGGTGTTAACTCAGGTATCATGGATCAATTCGCAGTTGGGATGAGCAAGGCTAACCACGCTATTTTACTTGATACCAACACCTTGGATTATGATTTGGTCCCAATCGACTTACAAGACAACGTGATCATCATCATGAACACTAACAAACGTCGTGAATTAGCTGATTCTAAATATAACGAACGTCGTAGTGAATGTGAAAAAGCATTAGCGATTTTACAAACTAAGAATGATATCAACTCATTAGGTGATTTAGATAACGAAACATTTGATCTACAAACATACATGTTACAAGACGAAAACCTATTAAAACGTGCTCGCCATGCTGTATCTGAAAACCAACGGACAATGAAGGCTAGAGAAGCCCTCAAGAACAATGACCTTGAACGCTTCGGTAAGTTAGTGAACGCATCACACGTGTCATTACAATTTGATTATGAAGTAACAGGGATTGAATTAGATACATTAGTTCAATCAGCTTGGCAACAACCTGGCGTCTTAGGTGCTCGGATGACTGGTGCTGGCTTTGGCGGTTGTGCCATCGCGATTGTTGCAAAAGACCAAGTTGAAAACTTTGAAGAAAATGTTGCTAAAGCTTATACAGATAAAATTGGTTATGCCCCAAGCTTCTATGTCGCAGAAATCGCTGACGGTGCTAAGAAGTTAGGTTAATCATTAAATTAGGAGGGGTTTCAATATGTCAATTCTAGTATTAGGCGGTGCCGGTTATATCGGTTCCCATACAGTTGATCAATTAATTGAACGCGGTTATGACGTCGCAGTTGTCGATAATTTAGTTACGGGACATAAGGCAGCGATTAACGCCAATGCCCGTTTTTATAAGGGTGACGTACGCGATAAAGAATTTATGCGCAACGTTTTCCAACAAGAAGACGTTAGTGGTGTCATTCACTTTGCTGCCTTTTCAATCGTGCCAGAATCAATGCAATCGCCATTAAAATATTTTGACAACAATACTTATGGGATGACGGCGTTACTTGAAGTGATGAACGAATTCGGCGTTAAACGGATCGTCTTTTCATCAACGGCGGCGACTTATGGGGAACCTAAGGCAATTCCAATTAAGGAATCCGACCCACAAGTGCCAACTAATCCTTACGGTGAAAGTAAGTTGATGATGGAAACAATGATGAAGTGGGCCGATAAAGCTTATGGCATCAAGTTTGTCGCCTTACGCTATTTCAACGTGGTCGGTGCCAAATCAGATGGTTCAATTGGTGAAGATCATCATCCAGAAACGCACTTGTTACCAATCGTGTTGCAAGTCGCTGCTGGTAAACGTGATCAATTATCAATCTTTGGTGACGACTACGATACGCCAGATGGCACAAACGTCCGCGATTACGTGCACGTTTTAGATTTAGCGGACGCGCACATCTTGGCCTTTGAATATCTCAAAGACGGCCATGATAGCAACGCCTTTAACTTGGGCTCATCAACTGGCTTTTCAAATATGGAAATTGTCGAAGCTGCTCGTAAAGTGACTGGCAAGGCAATTCCTGTGACGATGGCCCCTCGTCGTGCCGGTGATCCAAGTACATTGATTGCCGCAAGTGACAAAGCACGTGAAACGCTTGGCTGGGCCCCTAAATATGACAATATGGAAGCAATTATTGAAACCGCATGGAATTGGCACTTAAACCATCCTAATGGTTATGCAGATCGGTAGAGGAAAGAATATGCAAGCAAGAGAATTGATTCAAAAGTTTATTACAAAAGTCAGCACTTTTCCAGAAACAACTTATACGGCTGAAGATGAACAATATTTATTTAACGTTGTCCTCGACTTAGTTGGCGAAGGTGATGAGACACCAGTTGTTGCACAAGAGACGACAACTTTGATTGACTTGAAAGAAGCATTGGTCCAATTGGCAGTTGACCATCAGCGTATTCAAGATTTAGCGGCTGAACGCGATATTTTGGGCGCTAAGTTGATGGATTTGGTGACACCATTGCCAAGTGCCGTTAACAAACGTTTTTGGACGTTATACGAAAAGGACCCAGAAAAGGCGCTAGCTTATTTCTACGAATTAAGCCAAGCCAACGATTATATCAAGGTTGCTGCAATCGCGAAGAATATCGCTTATGATGTACCCACTAAATATGGCGATTTAGAAATTACGATTAACCTCTCAAAACCTGAAAAAGATCCTAAACAAATTGCGTTAGCTAAAACGATGAAACAAACGGGTTATCCTAAATGCCAACTTTGTTTAGAAAATGAAGGGTATGCGGGTCGGTTGGATTTCCCAGCGCGGCGTAATCATCGCATTGTGCGCTTTGATTTAGAACAACAAACATGGGGCTTCCAGTATTCGCCATATGCTTATTTCAATGAACATTCAATCTTCTTGGATGGCAAACACGAACCAATGGTGATTGATCAAACCACGTTTAAAAACCTACTACAAATTGTTAAGCAGTTCCCTGGCTACTTTGCCGGGAGTAATGCTGATTTGCCTATCGTAGGGGGCTCAATTTTAACGCATGAACATTATCAAGGCGGCCGGCATGATTTTCCAATGGCCAAAGCACCAATCAGCACACCACTTCAATTTGCGGGTTATGATGATATTCAAGCCGGAATTGTTGAATGGCCAATGTCGGTTATTCGCTTGACGGGTAGTGATGCTAAGCGCATTGAAACACTTGCTGCTGACATTCTGACTAAGTGGCAACACTACAGTGATCCAGAAGTCCAAGTCTTAGCGCAAGAAGCAGACGGGACACTGCATCACACCATCACACCGATTGCGAGAATGCGTGGGGATCAATATGAAATTGATTTGGTCTTACGTGACAATCAAACATCGCCAGAACATCCAGATGGTATTTATCATCCACACGCAGATGTTCAACATATTAAAAAAGAAAATATTGGTTTAATCGAAGTCATGGGCTTAGCGATTCTACCACCACGTTTGAAGTCTGAAATGGCAGAAGTTGAAAAATACCTCTGTGATCAACCAAATGAAATGGCCGCTTATCACAAAACATGGGCTGACCAAATCAAGGCTGATCATTTAGCAATCACACCAGCCAATGTTACAACATTGGTTCAAAATGAAGTCGGTAAAGTCTTCATGCGTGTTTTAGAAGATGCGGGTGTCTTCAAGCGCGATACAAAAGGACAAGCAGCATTTATCAAATTTACAGAGCGTGTCAACAATGCCTAAAAAGTGTTGCTGACAACCCGTTAAAAATCAATTGGAGGTCAAGTCATGAAATATTGGCGTCAGGAATTTGGGACGATTAATGGTCAGACTGTTTGGCAACATTGGTTAGAAAATAGTCAGGGCTATCAATTAGCAGTTATCGATTATGGGGCAACCATCACGAATTTAGTGATGCCCGATAAGGCGGGACAATTTAAAAATGTGGTAATCGGTTACGATAATTTAGCGGATTATCTCAAACAAGAAGCTTACTTTGGCGCGACTGTTGGCCGGGTAGCCGGTCGAATTGGTAAAGGGGCCTTCACATTAGACGGCCACGATTATCAATTACCACTTAATAACGGCGAAAACACCAATCATGGTGGTCCTAATAGCTTTGAATCTCAAGTTTGGCAAGCAAGCGTTGAAGAACAAGCCGACGCAATTAGCGTTACTTTTAAATTAACAAGTCCTGACGGTGCCAATGGCTTCCCAGGGAACTTATCAGTTGCGACGACTTATACCTTGAATGAAAAAAATGAATGGTTGGTTGATTATCAAGCAACATCCGACCAAACAACGCTTTTCAACCCAACTTGTCACGTTTATTTAAACTTAACCGGGGACTTCGATCAATTAGTTGACGGTCATCAATTGCAAATCGACAGTGATCGTTTCGGCGAAATTCAACCAGATGGTCTACCAACCGGGCAATTATTGCCAGTTGATCAAACTGTTTTCGATTTACGGCAACCACGTGCAATCGCTGATGCTTTTGCTAGTCAAGAAACACAAAATAAATTGGTAAATGGCTACGATCACCCATTCTTATTAAATAAAAATGCTGATCGAAATGATGCGGTTTTAACCGAACCAACTAGTGGTCGCTCGCTAACGATTAATACGGAAGGTAATGCAATTGTCATCTACACTGCCAACGGTTTCGGGAGCGAACCAAACTTGACTGATAAAGCGATTCAACCGCACGAAGCGGTCGCAATTGAAGCCCAAATGATGCCGGATGCGATTCATCATGCGGACTTTGGCAATGTTATTTTAAAGGCCAATGAACAGTACCATCGGCAAACATGTTACAAGTTAAATTAATCAGAGTTTCTGATTGCATGCGGTTACAAAATCACGTATAATGAACTTGTTTAGAAGACCAATACGGTTGGCTAGATAATATAGTGTATTTTAAAGGAGTAACATCATGGAAAAAGGAACAGTAAAATGGTTTAACAATGAAAAAGGTTTTGGTTTTATCTCAGTTGAAGGCCAAGACGATATCTTCGTACATTTCAGTGCTATCCAAGACGAAGGCTTCAAATCATTAGAAGAAGGCCAAGCCGTAGAATTCGACATCGTTGAAGGTACACGTGGCGCACAAGCTGCTAACGTTAAAAAACTATAATCTTAAAAAAGATTAATGATACTTTGAAGAAGGTGCCGGACTGATTAGTCTGTGGACCTTCTTTTTAATAGATTGATGATAATTAGATTGACAAGCAGGGTTAAATCGATTAACGTATAACCATAGTTAAATATCAATGACCGCGTAATGAGTAGAGAATAAGCCACTATATCAGAGAGCTGGGATTGCTGGAAACCAGTATATGCTTAGAATCGAATTACAATACGCTAAGTGGTCAGACGTGTGATTGACGTACCAATCAATGAGTGATGCTAGGCAACTAGCATAATTCGGGTGGTACCGCGAACTTAAACTTTAAGTCGTCCCTATAATCTTCTCACGAGGATTATAGGGACTTTTTTTATTATATTAGGAGGGTTTCAAATGCAAAAGAATATTATTGATGAATTAACATGGCGCGACGCAATTAACCAACAAACAGATGCTGACGGTTTACGTGAATTAACTGAAAAGAAGAGTATCTCATTATACTGTGGGGTTGATCCTACTGGCGATAGTATGCATATCGGGCATTTAATTCCCTTCATGATGATGAAACGTTTCCAATTAGCTGGACATCATCCATATATCGTTATCGGTGGGGGAACAGGTTCAATCGGCGATCCAAGTGGTCGTAAATCAGAACGTCAACTCCAAACAATGGAAATGGTCCAACACAACGTTGAAGCTTTATCTGGCCAAATGAAACGTTTATTCGGCGAAGATGCCAATGTTTCAATGGTTAACAACTACGACTGGTTATCAAAAATTTCATTGTTAGATTTCTTACGTGATTACGGTAAGTTATTCAACATCAACACAATGTTGGCTAAAGACGTGGTTGCTAGTCGTTTAGATGTTGGGATTTCATTTACTGAATTCACATACCAAATCTTACAATCAGTCGATTTCATGCACCTTTACAAAGCACACGATGTGCAACTACAAATCGGTGGTGCTGATCAATGGGGTAATATTACTTCAGGGATCGATATGATTCATAAAATTGAAGGTAGCGAAACAGAAGTCTACGGCTTAACAATTCCATTGATGCTCAAGGCTGACGGGACGAAGTTTGGTAAGACAGCTGGCGGTGCCATCTGGTTAGATCCTGAAAAGACAACCCCATATGAATTCTACCAATTCTGGTTAAACCAAGATGACCGGGATGTTGTTAAATACTTGAAATACTTCACTTTCTTAGATGAAGCTGAAATTAACGAACTCGCTAAAACAGTTGAAACAGCCCCTGAAAAACGTGAAGCACAACGTCGTTTAGCTGAAGAAGTGACACGTTTTGTTCACGGCCAAGCTGAATTAGAAGGTGCTCAAAAGATTACGGAAGTACTTTTCTCAGGTGATATCAAAGCCTTAGATGTCAAAGAAGCAGAACAAGCCTTCCAAAAAGCACCAACAGTTGAAATCACAGCTGAAAAGAAAAACATCGTTGATTTCTTAGTGGATGCTGGAATTGAATCATCAAAACGGCAAGCACGTGAAGATGTGCAAAATGGGGCCATCACAATTAACGGTGACCGTCTCCGCGAAACAACACTTGAAATTGACCCAAGCGAAAACTTCGAAGGTAAATTTGTCATTGTCCGTCGAGGCAAGAAAAAATACTTCTTGGCAAGAGTAAAATAAGTGCGTTCAGGCTTGGTCAACTTTTGAGCATTAACACAAGGAAGCGAATTAGCGACATAGTCGATGATTTGATTCACAGCGCTAAGCGCAGAAAGTTAGCTTGAAAAGCACGTTAAATAAAGTGAGTGATGACTCGAGTTGGTTAGGCTTTGAGGATTAACGTAAAAAGAATATTATGGTATTTTTTACCATAATACTCTTTTGGTAGTTAACCGGAAAAGGCTACTCGAGAAGCATGTTAAAATAAATGAGTGCGTTCAAACCGGGTATGTTCTGAGGACTAGCATAGCAAGGCGAATGATTGCTGCAAGCAATCGTTTGACTTGTGTAGCTAAACGCAGGAACATGGTTTGAAGAGCACGTTAAAAATCACCCCCAACCCTCTTTTCGAGCGTTTGGGGGTGATTTTTTATATTTAATTTTCTGAAAGAAGGGTATACTTATTATTAAATAAATTGAAAAGAAAGAAAGTGACTTACAGATGGCGTTAAGTTATGCAGATAATCCGCAGGTTCAAAAGAATCGTTGGCGGATATTAACGGCGGTGGGGCTTTTTACCTTCATGGCCACCCTCGATGGGAGTATCGTCAATATTGCGTTACCTGTCATGAGTCGGGATTTGAAAATTCCGATGAATCAATCAGAATGGATCGTCTCGATTTATCTGATTATGATTTGTGCACTACTGCTATTATTTGGTAAAGTTGGCGATGCCTTCGGGAAAGTTAAAGTTTTCAAGATTGGGACTCTTCTTTTCGTATTGGGCTCATTACTATGTGGGTTTAACGGTGGCCTACCATTGCTACTTGGTGCGCGGGTCGTTCAAGCGCTAGGAGCTTCAATGACAATGAGCAATAATAATGGGATTATCACCGAAGTTTTCCCATTAAAAGAACGGGGCCGAGCATTAGGGTTAACCGGTTCATTTGTGGCTTTAGGCAGTATCGCGGGTCCCGGGATTGGTGGTTTAATCCTCGCGCACTTTAGTTGGGGCTATATTTTCTGGATTAACGTGCCAATTGGTATTTTAACAATTATTTTTGGGCATTTTATTTTACCAAAAGATATTATTAAAACGCATGAAAAAATTGATTATGCCGGATTTGTCAGTTTTGCGGCTTTGATTGTCAGCTTGTTCCTTGGCATTTTTATCGGCCAACAAATTGGCTTTACATCACCAATCATTTTAACGGCTTTTGTGGTAGCCTTGATCAGTGCCGGGATTTTTGTTTGGATCGAACAACATGTTGAACAGCCCTTATTATCATTTAGATTATTCAAAAATGTTGATTTTAGCTTGAGTTTATTATGTGCATTCTTAATTTTTATCGTTAATTTCTTCTTCAACGTCATTTCACCATTCTATTTGGAAAATGCATTGGGTTTAGCGCCTAATTTGGCCGGTTATAGTTTAATGATTTTCCCAATTGTGCAAGTGGTTGTAGCACCGATTGCTGGTAGTATTTCAGATAAAATTGGCCCAGAGCTATTAACTTTTGTCGGCTTGATTTTAATCTCAATTAGCCAAGTCGGTTATATGTTGATGAATTTACAAACGCCAATTTGGTTATTCATGTTCTTCGTCGGTTTAGTCGGACTGGGCAATGGGATTTTCCAAGCGCCCAATAACACGATCGTCATGAGTTCAGTTGGGGTTCAAGACTTGGGGGTCGCCGGTGGGATTAACGCCTTAGCGCGTAACTTAGGCATGGTCTTTGGAATTTCACTATCGACAACAGTCTTGTACGCCGCAATGAGTCGTAATTACGGTCAAAAAGTAACGGGGTACATTCCAGGTCACGCGGACGTCTTCATTGCCGGGATGCACGATGCTTTCATGGTCGCCTTGGTTATTTGCTTGATTGCGACAGCCTTAACAGGTTGGCGAATGTTGAAACATCGTCATTAAAATAAAAGCCATCAATTCTTTTAGGAATTGATGGCTTTTTCGTTAGCTGAAATTTGGCGGCTCTTAATCAAATACTGTGCGAGCGTTATGATAATCAGAAGGTTACTGAACTGAAAATGATACCGCTGGAGCGGCAATCCGACAAGAAGCACTAATAAAAGGATTAAGTAGTCTTTTTGTCGTACGGTTTGAGCAGGTTTAAGATTGATGAAAACCCCTATCATTAGGGCGAATATGAAAAAGAGTGTGATGAAGTAAAATAGGTTAAACGTTGGTTCTGATGGTGCTCTGAGTTCTAAGTAGTTACTTAGAATTAAACCCCATAAATTAATGATTAAGTAAAGATGGCGTTTGGAAAAGGGTATTGGTTTGAAGGCCATTTTTGTGATAAATAATCGTGTAAAAAGCCAGATGCCCCAAATACCGATTAAGGTTTGACTGAGATAAACAATCATTAAAATGAAAGTAATTCGAGAATTAAAAACCGATGCTACTGCTGTTATACCAACACTTGTGTTGGTGAAAAAAGCAACTACGGTGAGTGTGATATCAGATAATCCAAGTATCAATAAACTCGTCAAGGCGAGATATACGTTAATTTGACATCTTATCTGATAAATTAAAATGGCTAATAATAAACATAATATTACTGCCGTGATATCCGATACCAATATGCCTTTTGGTGCCATACGGCAGACGAGTCTATAGGACCACTCAAAGAATGGAAAATCCCAAAATAGATTTTCGTTACCAGTTAGATCAATCAAACGGGTGTATAATTCGCTAGTCAGCCGGATGACACTCATACTGATCTGGCCTAGAAGAACGATCAATAAAAACCAATGACTGACTCGGGGGTGACCAATAATTTTCCAATTTTTCTTTTTAAACATCTACAAGAACCCTACTTTCCAACATAAAAACTGATTATAACATAAAAAAAGCACTCAGTTGAGTGCTTTTAGTTGACATTCTTAGGACCCGCGTTATTTGTTGTCTGGCCTTGTGTGTAGGCTAATAAATGATCACGTAAGTCATTTTCCATGTGGTTTAATTCTTTTTCAGCCATTTGCCGTTTTTCGTGACCTTCTTGTTGAATCTTCAAGGTTTCTTGAAGGGTTTCGACTAAGTCGTTTTGGGTCTTTTGAAGGGTTTCGATATCAACGACGCCACGTTCGTTTTCCTTAGCAGTTTCAATTGATGACATCTTCAACATCGCACTATTTTTCTTCAAGAGATCGTTAGTTGTTTCGGAAACTTGGCGTTGTGCAGTGACCGCATCTTTTTGACGGAGGAGGGTCAAGGCGATTGCGACTTGATTCTTCCAAAGCGGAATAGCGGTGTTAATTGAGGCTTGAATTTTTTCAGCGAGCGCTTGGTTCGTATTTTGGATTAAGCGAATTTGTGGCGCTTGTTGGAGCGTAATTTGACGGGCTAACTCTAAATCATAAGTCCGCTTTTCAAGCCGGTTCTTAAATTGATTGAGATCATTGACCTCTTGCACAGCCATTTGATTGTTGTCATTTTCGGCTTTCGCCATAGCAGCTGGGATCTCAGTTTGATCGAGCGCTTGCATCTTGAGTTGACCAGCGGCGATGTAGATATTCAGTGCATCAAAGTAGGCTTTGTTTTTAGCGTATAGACCTTCCAATGTTTCGTTATCGCGCATTAAACCGTCTTTTTCTTTTTCCAGTTTAATCGCAATCCCGTCGATTTGAGCACCAATCTTTTGATACTTAGCAGTGACTTCGTAAACTGATTTTTTAATCTTACCAAACATCCGCTTGAAAACGTTGCTGTCTTCAGCCCGTAATTCGTCCGGGTTAGCTTCGTTTAGACGATACATCAATGAAGTTAGTGCGTCGCCGATTTCACCAGTTTCTTGGCTTTGAACTTGATTCAACATTGTTTGCGAAAAAGCACCCAGTTTCTTTTGGGCCTGAGCGCCGTAATTGAGAACTGCTTGTTGATCGTTAACGTCTAATTGTTCAGCCAATTGTTGGGCTTGTTGTTGTTGTTCAGGTGAGAGTTGGTTTAGTAATTCTTCACCTGATTTTTTTTCAACCGTTTCTTCAGTAACGGCAGGGGTCGCTTGATCAAATGGGTCTTTTAATAAATCACTCATTAAATCATCTTGTTTTTCGGTAACGTCTGTCATTAGTTTTCCTCCTTGTGATCAGGGGTTGTTTGTTGTTTTGCAACTGAGATTTCAGTGTCGAGATCATCTAAATCATCGGCCACAAAAGTCGCGTAGTCTTGCTTAATTTGTTGGCTCAAAGCATCGATTGCTTCGGCAGATTTATCCAAAACAGCGTAGGTATCAGCCGTCTTAACTTCATGATGACTAATCTCGATGAATTTGCGCGTTAGTTCATTAATTGAAGGTAAGTGACGATAGAGAAAATCGCTAGCTAAGTGCAAGCGTTTGGGTTCCTTGACGATTGCTTGGAACATGGCTTGACTGACACGCGTTGTTTCTTGATTTAAATCAATCGCCTTTAATTTAGGAAGAGCTTGCATGTTAGTTGCCAAAGCTTGAACTTCAATTTCGGCTTGGTGCATTGTTGATCTGAAGAAATCAATCTCATCATCACTCATGCCGGCATCTTGATAGTGTTTCAGCATTTTATCTGAAATTTTGTGATTGGTTTTGTATTGGGGTTGTTGCTTAAGGCGTTTAAAACTGATTAGCATGTAGATCGCAGCGAGTAAGACACCTAGACCGACCCACAAGAAGTTATCCCAATCGCCATAGAAATCAAAAAGAGTTGCGAACGTTGGAATTGAAACTGCCATAATTAGAAAGCCAATACACCATATTTTTATTTTTTTAAACATTATTGTCAGCTCCTAAATTTATATTGATGAGTTCATTTTAACAGTAATTTCATTAAAAAGGTATCAGCCTAAGGATGGATATTTAATCCCAACCAAATAATGAACTTTTACGTACTGATAGCGGACGATTTCAAAAGCGCGTATAATGATTGACAAGAATGCAAACTTAATTAAAGGTGGTTAATTTTAAATGTCTTATGAGGAAAAGGTATTATCCGAAGAAACACTTTTTAAAGGGCATGTGATTGATCTAGCGGTTCAACAAGTTGCCTTGCCAGATGGTCAAACCGCCAGTCGCGAAATTGTCTATCACCATGGTGCGGTTGGGATTATTCCAATCACAGCTGATGGTGAGCTATTATTGGTACGACAATGGCGCGCACCAATGCAACGTGAAACGCTTGAAATTCCAGCGGGAAAAATTGATCTAGGTGAAACGGATTTGGCCAAGGTTGCTTTACGAGAATTAAATGAAGAAACAGGCTTAACGACGGCTAATTTACAACAAATTGCTGAATTTTTTACATCACCAGGTTTTTCTAATGAAAAAATGACGCTCTTTTATACGACGGCTCTAACCCCAGTTGCTAATAAACGTCCGTTAGATGATGATGAGTTTTTGAACGTTGAACGCTTAACACTCGCACAAGCGCAAGCAGCCGTTAAGAGTGGGCTCATTTGTGATGCCAAAACGATTATGGCACTATACTACTGGCAATTACAAAGCAAATAGGAGGGCTGACAATGGCTAATGAACCGAGTACGCGTGAAGCTTACCGCCAACAAAAAGAGGCGGAAGAAGCGGCTTTTAAACAACGCGATCAAGAACGGTTAAGAACCGAACGGGAATATGCCCGACAAAAGCAAAAGGCGGCTTTCAAGGCTGTGACCGATGACGCTCCGGAAAAGAAGCGTCGGCGTGAGAAAAAAGAAGATCTCCCAGCAGTTAAACGATTGAAGACTCGTTTGAACTGGGCGATTGGGATTACATTTGGATTAATTATAATCGTTTACTTGATCTTATTTTTCATATAAACTAGTAAAGTCGATTATTTTTAGGAAACGGAGAATATTAATATGAAAATTAGTGTCGTTTGTGCCATGGAAGAAGAAATTCGGACATTGTTAACGAAGTTAGAAGATGTTCAAGAACATACGGTGGCAGGCAATACCTTCTATAAAGGACAATTGTACGGTCATGAAGTCACGTTAGTTGAATCAGGGATTGGTAAAGTACAAGCTGGGATGACAACGGCGATTTTATTAGCCGAAGAAAAACCAGATGTTGTTATCAATACAGGTTCAGCTGGTGGGATTGGCGAAGGCTTACACATCGGTGACGTTGTGATTTCAAGTCAAGTCGCATATCATGATGCTGAAGCAACGGCCTTTGGTTATTTACCAGGACAATTACCACAACAACCCCAACGTTTTGAAGGGGATGCTAACACAGTTAAACAAATTGAAGCGGCTGCCAAAGCAGTTGACTTACAACCACGTGTTGGTTTAATCGTCACGGGTGACCAATTTATCGCCAGCCAAGATAAAATCAAAGCGATTAAGGAAATCTATCCAGAAGCCCTCTCTTGTGAAATGGAAGGCGCAGCGATTGGCCAAGTGGCAACCCAATTTGGGATTCCATTCGTTGTTATCCGTGCTATGAGTGATGTTGGTGATGAGGATGCCGGTGTAACGTTTGACGAATTCATCGTAGAAGCAGGCCAAAAATCAGCAGCAATGCTCCTCAACTTCTTGAAGAATATTAAATAAAAATGAGTGCTTTTGAAACGGGTTGACTCTGAGCATTAACTTAATTTGGCGGATTAGCGATGCAATCGCTGATTTGACAAATGTTGTTAAGCGCAAGAGTCAGTTTCGAAAAGCACGTTAAAGAAAGAATTGCTTTTGAAACGGGTTGACTCTGAGCATTAACTTAATTTGGCGGATTAGCGATGTAATCGCTGATTTGACAAATGTTGTTAAGCGCAAGAGCCAGTTTCAAAAAGCACGTTAAAAAAGAAGTGTGTTCAAACCCGGGATATTCCGAACACTAGCCTAACAAGGCGAATGGTTGCTGAAAGTAATCGTTTGACTTGTGACGCTAGGCAAAGGAATATGGGTTGAAAAGCACATTAATCAGGAGTTTCTATGGAAAAATTTTGTCAAAGTTGTGGCATGCCACTTTCACCAGCCAACCAAGGTCGTGAACAAGATGGCACCAAATCAACGCAATATTGCCAACTTTGTTACATTGATGGTCAATGGACAGAACCGACAATTACTTTTGAACAGATGTTAGCTAAAGGTATCGCGGGTCTTCGTGCTGATCAAACAACCGGTCAATTAAAAAAATGGTTCTTAATTAAAAGCTATCCGATGATGCTCAAAAAAATGAGACGGTGGCAATAAGTGACCAAGTAAGTCTAGCTTTGATGCTAGGCTTATTTTTTTTGGACAAAATGGCAATTTCTGTTAAACTAACGTCAATATCATAACTGGATGCGGAGGGTTACCAATGACATCAGAGGTTGAGCAATATTGGCAAACGTTTATTAAAGAACAAAATTTATCACCTGAACGGCAACCAGCAGAAATTTATTCATTTGGAAATACAGTGCAAATGGCTAATGAATTAGCGGTACTAGTCATTAGTAGTCAAAAAACGGCAACTACTTCGGCCATTGACTTGTATGAACCTAATGAGCATGTACCTCAGGCTGGTGATTATAATATTATATTAGATGGACAAGGGAAACCCGCTGCGATTACTAAAACAATGAGCTGTAAAATTATTGCTTATAATAAGGTATCGGCTGATCATGCTTATTTAGAAGGTGAGGGTGATCGAACACTTGATTATTGGCGAGCGGTTCATGAACCTTTTTTTACGGCTGAATATGCCGAGTTAAACCGAACATTTGAGCCAACGATTCCTTGTTTATGTGAACAATTTATGGTGGTTAAGTCTTAGAGGAGTGTGAGGAAAATGATTCCCAAACGATTATCAAAAGGCGATGAAATTCGGGTCATCGCACCTAGCAATAGTTTACAAAGTGTGGGCGGGTTTACCGCCAATCAAGCGGCGCTCAAACGCCTAAACGACCTCGGTTATCAGGTAACATTTGGTCAAAATGTGACGGTAATGGACTGTCTTAATTCAAGTCCAATTGAGGCGCGTGTTGCTGATTTACATGCCGCTTTTTTAGATGATAACGTTAAAGCAATTTTAGCGGTGACTGGTGGTTATAATGCCAACGAATTATTGCCATATCTCGATTTTGAATTGATTGCTAAACACCCTAAGATTATTTGTGGCTACTCTGATTTTACATCGTTGGCCAATGCGATTACCGCTAAGACCGGCTTAGTGACCTATTACGGCCCGTCTTACATCGCATTTAAATTAGCGGATCAACTCGGTGATTATCAAGTTCAAAATTGGCAAAAAGTGATGACTCAGGGCACGGATACGGTTCGGTTGACTGCATCTGCCCAATGGTCAAGTGATGCATGGTACTTGCCGGATGCTAAGCGCGACTATCACGACAATCAATGGCAGACATATGCCAAAGGCCGCGTAACGGGTGAGTTAGTGGGGGGGCAACTTGAACACGCTCTACACCTTACAAGGAACGTCTTATCAACCAAATTATGATCGTAAAATTTTATTGATCGAGTGTTCAGATGATTCTGATCGTTACGATTTTTCACGTAATCTAGCGGCACTCTTACAAAGTATTCGACAGCCACAGGCGCTGATTATCGGGCGAATCCCGACGGATGTTGATTTGGATGAAGAAATGCTCTTATATATTTTAGCGAAATTTCCAATTTTAAAAACGATACCAGTACTCTATAATGTCAATGTTGGGCATACGCAACCGATTCTGACATTACCAATTGGTCAGACAATTACGGTGGATGCGACGGAGAAATGGGTACAGATTGAAAATGATAGATAAAAAAGGCGGTAGTTAGATGGATTTGTATGGCGTGTTATTCATAATAACATTGATGATATTTTTACCGGAGCGTTATCGAGATTATGTTTATCTTAAACTAGGCTATTATCGGTATTTAATCCTTTTAGGGCTATTTTTAGCTTTAATAGCGACGCTCGTTAGCAACGAATTCTTCGTCTTTATTCCGATGGCGATTATTTTATCCTGTTTGGTTGCTTTTTTAGATTTTAGAAGTTTTAAAAAATTTATGAATCGAAATGAATAATGACTTTTGAGGCTGACACAAATTTATTTTTGTGCCAGCCTTTTTTAATAAAAAAACGCACCTTCATCAGAAGATACGTTTTTAGATTTATATTTTTAAATTATTATAACTGTCTTAAAGCTGCCATTAGGGCTGGTTGCCGTTGAATTTCCGTTAGCGGTAAATCATTGGTAATTTGATGGCCTTCGTTAAAAATAACAATTCGCTTAGCGATTTGTTGCACCTGTTCGTAGTTATGACTGGCAAGCAAAATGCTTTTGCCAGCCTGGTTCAGCTGTTGTAGTAGTTGAACTAATAGTGTCTGATAAGCTGCCGATAAGCCATTAAAGGGTTCATCCAAAATAATCATTTCGGGATTCATTGTTAAGATGCTCCCTAATGCGACTAATTTCTTTTCACCACCGGATAGTTGATAGGGGACTCGATCGGCGAGTTTTTCGATTTGAAGGAGTTTTAAGCAGTCTTGCACACGGGTTTGAACGGCTTCTTTAGACAGACCCATCTGTTCAGGACCAAAGGCGAGTTCGGCGAAAACCGTTTCGTTGAAGAGTTGCACATCACTGTTTTGAAAAACAAAGCCGACCGCACGATGTAAGGCGGTCGTTTGAACCGCATTTTTTAAAAATTGATGATCAACTAACTGGTCCTTAAAGTAATATTGGCCGGCCGTTGGTTCGATTAAGCCATTGATTAATTTGAATAAGGTTGATTTACCAGAACCGTTGGGCCCCATAAACGCGACTGCTTCACCAGGCTGAATAGTGAGCGAAATATCCGTTAAACTATCTGTTTGGGTGTAGGCATAGTGAATGTGATTGAGTTGTAGCATATTATTTACCTCCGAATGAAACAGAATAGACAAATCAAGGTGAGATCCCAACTGATTAAGCGCCAATCGTAGCGTGTAATGGTTAATGATGCTTGTTGATTAACATGACCAGTATAACCCCGTAAAAGCATCGCTTGATATAATTCAGTCATATAAGCTCGTGCGCTTAGATAGAGTCGACCAATCAAGGAACCGACTAAGTGCTGTCTTTTTTGCGCTTTACCGGTTGAACGCAAGCGTATTGCCCAAAGTGATTCTTGTAAAAATTGTGCTAATAAATGGCTGTATTTAAGACTAATTTCTAAAGTTAAAACTAGCAGTCCGGGTAGTTTAAGTTGGCGTAAGGCTAAAATAAACGCAGGCCAGGTGATTAACTGTAAAAAAAAGCCAATATTGAATAAAATAATCTCGGTACGAATAATAAAATACCAAGTCGTTTCAGCGTGACCGAGCCAGAAATTCGGTAAAATTAACGCAAGGGCGACTAAACTAATGCTAGCGACTCGCTTTAAAAGTGGTCCAATTTGCTGACCTGGTAAGACACAAATACGGATAAGTGTTAATAATCCGATTAGCCAAATGAGTAAAAAGCTATGTGTGAGTACGACGATTAAAATGGTAATGAGTAAACTAAGCAATTGAATACCAGGTGTTTGCCGAGTTGATTGATGTCGGATGGTTGGTTGGGCGAGTCGTGACAAAATAGCCGTCAGTAACCGTAAATTTTGAATTAAAAAACGGTCGGGTTTAGCGACCGTTTGGGGAATTATTTCTGTTTTGTTGAGCCAATCAGGCAGTTTAGGCGTGGGTTGCATAATGATTAATCACCAGTTTTCCAATGAGATAGAAGATAAGGACCGCTGTCAGTGCGGATAGCATGTAACCAAGTGGTAGGGGAAGCCCTTGAATCGCGTAATCGCTAAAGAGTGCATTAAAGTTTAAGCCATGGGCCATACCGGTCGGGAGGACTTGGCTAAGATGGGCTGTTTTTAATTGTTGCAAGAGTTCACTTGCGTCCCATTCACCCCAAGCAGTGCCACTTGCTAATAAACCAATCGGTGACAAAATAATCAAACCAACGATAAAAGTATAAAGAGCGCGGTGTAGTTTTTTAGTTGGTGTTACTGCGGTGAGTTTTTGAGGGGCAGCGTAAAGTTCGTTAGGGGCAACTTTTTTGATGAATTGATAGACCGCAACCGTGAAACCAGCTTCAACCCAACCAGCGATTAATAGGTGGGCGAATAACATTGCTGGAATCGCAATGTGTAGCGGATAAGGGGCATAAAGTGGTTGACCAGCTGCGTCATGGGCGATTAAGGGCTGTAAGCCAAGTTCAATTCCCGCCATTAAAGCCGCCGTGTTGATGCCTAGATAAGCACCAAGGATAACACCCAACTTTTCGTGATGCCTTTTTTGAAAAAGTCGATAAATACCATAACCGACAAAAGGCATAACAACAGCCATATTGAAGACATTAGCACCTAGCGCGAGGATCCCACCATCGCCAAACAAGAAGGCTTGTGTCACTAAAGCAAGTGTAACCGATAAACTGGCGGCATACGGGCCAATCAGGATGGCGAGTAAAGTAGCACCAACGGCATGGGCGGTTGTCCCACCAGGAATCGGCACGTTAAACATCATCATTAAAAACGAAAGAGAAGCGGAGATGCCTAGCATCGGCACCGTTTCTTTTTTTCGGCAACTTGTAGTTTAACCTTCTTTAGTGCCAAGCCAACGATTGGTATAGTGGCAGCAAAGAAAAAAGTACAGGTTTGTGGACTTAAATAATTATCTGGAATATGCATGTGATGAAACCTCCATATGAGTCAATTGATGCTGTTCATGTTACGCGTCTCATAGGTGTTTTCAATGCCATTTCATGTATACAAATGGTAACAAATGGCTAGTTGGCAATGTTGTCTAATAGATAACTGACATCCTTAATTAAAAATTTGTGGCCGTTAGTTTGCAAGACACCATCTTTTTTAAGCTGATTGAGCATTCTATTAACACTACTTCTGGAACTAATGCCACAAAAACCAGCGATATCTTCGTTAGTGACTACAAAATCAATCAGAATACCGTCTTTTTGTTTGATCCCAAATAGGTCGATTAGGTCGTATAAGAAGGCACAAAGCCCGCCTTTTTTACCATTCATCATCATTTTTTGCAGGCGATAAATATTTTCGGATAATTTTTTGCGATAGTAATTTTTAATGTAGTTTTGCAATTCAGGGGTGGTGTTAACGTAGTGCCAGAAGGTGACCCGATCGATTTGATAGAAGGTTGCTTCTTCTGATTCAATCCGGACGTTAAAGGGTTGGTCGGTGTATTTAGAGACCTCATCGCGAAGGAGCGAAATAACGTCAGGTTGCGCGATATAAGATAAGTTAAATTCACGGCCATCTTGTAAGATAATCGAATTTTTGATAATGCCGTTTTTCAATATATAGGTATAACGTTCCTCTAGACCATGATAGGTCAGATAAGTATGTCGTTTTTTGGTGATAATTGGGACTTGTCGATCCTCTAAAAAATTAATTAGAAATTCAATATCATTTAAAACCATAATGCGATAGCCTACCTTAATTGAGATTAATAATCATTTATACTTATTATTTGATAACTTAAGTCTTAAGTGTACGCTATTTTAATTGAACATTTGTTAACATTTGTAGCCTTCCTTTTGTAACGTTTAATGTTGTCTATAAATTATACCGCATTCTTTTCAGAAAATCTGTATAACTATGAGCGTAGCTTTTTTAAGCGTTAATTTAGAACCGAGAAAGGAAGTCCTACAGTTTGGTAGCTATAAAATTACCTTACGATCAAAAAATTATTACGGCTAATATTGCAGATGCTAATTTTGCCGGCAAGTTGGTTTCTCAAGCAGCCACTTATCAAAATCCATTGAGTGAGGCCGAAACAGTTGAACAGTCATTGGATAATCCTATTGATAGTCCGAAGTTGGAAGAATTGGCGAAGGGAAAGAAGAACATTGTCATCATCAGTTCTGACCACACCCGACCAGTACCTTCACATATTATGACGCCTATTTTATTAAGACGGATTCGTTCAGTGGCACCTGATGCACGCATTCGCATTTTGGTGGCCACCGGATTTCACCGGCCTTCAACGCACGAAGAACTCGTCAATAAGTATGGTGAAGAAATCGTTGCTAATGAAGAAATCGTCATGCACATCTCAACTGATGATAGTTCAGTGGTTAAAATTGGCCAATTACCTTCAGGTGGCGATTGTATTATCAATAAAATTGCTGTTGAAGCTGACTTGTTAATTTCAGAAGGTTTCATTGAATCTCATTTCTTTGCCGGTTTTTCAGGCGGTCGGAAATCAATTCTACCGGGTGTGGCGTCATACAAAACAATTATGGCCAACCACTCAGGTGAATTTATCAATTCCCATTATTCAAGAACTGGGAACTTAATGCATAATCCAGTCCACAAGGATATGGTTTACGCTGCTAAAACAGCCGGTCTTAAATTTATTTTGAATGTTGTTTTGGATGAAGATAAACATATCATCGGTTCTTTTGCCGGTAATTTAGAAACGGCGCACAAAAAAGGCTGTGACTTCGTTGAAAGTCTATCAGAAGTCGACAAAATTGATTGTGACATCGCAATTTCAACCAACGGTGGTTATCCACTTGATCAAAATATCTACCAAGCGGTCAAAGGGATGACTGCTGCTGAAGCCACGAATAAACAAGGTGGCGTAATTATTATGGTCGCTGGTGCACGTGATGGTCATGGTGGCGATGGTTTCTACCATAATATTGCCGACGTTAAAGATCCAAAGGAATTCTTAGACCAAGCAATTAACACACCACGGCTTGAAACGGTGCCCGATCAATGGACGTCACAAATTTTAGCTCGAATTTTAGTGCAACATCACGTGATTTTCGTATCAGATTTAGTTGATCCTCAATTAATTACCGATATGCATATGGAACTGGCAACTAGTTTAGATGCTGCCTTAGAACGAGCCTATGCAATTGAAGGTGTGGACGCAAAAGTGACTGTAATCCCTGATGGTTTAGGGGTTATTGTGAAATAACAATAGAAAGAATGAGTAGTTTGGACACAACAAATGAGCTACAACAGCTATTAGAAGCCGTTGCAAACCAAAAAGTCAGTGTAAAAGAGGCCACCAAGCAGCTAGCGCATGAACAGACCATAGATGATTTAGGCTTTGCCAAGGTCGATTTAAGTCGCCAAAAACGTAATGGCTATCCGGAAGTAATCTATGGTGCCGGTAAGACGGCCGACCAAATTATTGGCATTATCGGCTCTTTAAAACGGCATGCTGAAAATATTCTCTGTACGAGAGTATCCCCCCAAAAGTATGCGGTAATTAGAGTTGCCGAACCAACCGCCCATTATGATGAATTAGCCCAGTGTGTCACTTTAATGTTAACGCCAGTAGAACAAACTGAGCATTATATTGCTGTTGTGACGGCCGGCACTTCCGATATGGCAGTTGCCGAAGAAGCGGCCGTTACCGCAGAGGTTTACGGTAACCAAGTAAAACGAATTTATGATGTCGGGGTTGCTGGCATTCATCGTCTTTTTGAACATTTAGATGAGATTCGTGAGGCCCAGGTCGTGATTGTGGTCGCTGGCATGGAAGGCGCCTTAGCCAGTGTTGTTGGTGGGTTGATTGAAAAACCACTGATTGCCGTCCCCACTAGCATCGGTTATGGAACGAACTTTGGTGGACTAACAGCGCTGATGACGATGCTCAATAGTTGTGCTTCAGGCATTACGGTCGTCAATGTCGATAATGGTTTTGGCGCCGGTTACTCAGCAAGTATGATCAATCATTTAAGTGAGACGGAGGATGACAAATGAGAACACTTTATTTAGACGCTTTTTCAGGGATTAGTGGTGACATGTTTATTGGCGCATTACTCGATTTAGGGGTTGATTTCAAGCAATTTGAGACCGAATTGGCCAAGTTAAATGTGACTGGTTACCACTTGCATGCCCAGCGGATCGCTAAAAGCAGTATCTATGGGACCGATTTTGATGTTCATTTGCCAGAAACCGTGCACAAGGATGAAGGCTTTATTGAAACCACATCAACTCATCATCATGATCATCCACACCAACATGCAGATGGGCACACACATAGCCATGGCGATGAAGTTCGGCATTTAAAGGACATCGAAGCCATCATTGATCACAGTGATTTAAGTAATTATGTTAAAACCAATGCTAAACAAGTTTTTACGGAAATTGCCAAATCAGAAGCGATCGTTCACGAATTGCCGCTAAGTGACGTCCATTTTCATGAAGTTGGTGCGCTTGATTCAATTGTTGATATTGTCGGTGCGTTTGTCGCACTCGAATTATTGGCAGTCGATCAAGTTTATTCATCCGAATTAACGGATGGCAGTGGCTTTATCAAAGTGGCCCATGGAATGATGCCTGTTCCGGTACCAGCTGTGATGCAAATGCGAGTGGGCAGTGCGATTCCGATTAAGCAAAACCCAGAGATTCATACGGAATTGATTACACCAACGGGAATGGGCATTGTCAAGACGATTGTCGATCAATTCTGTCCAATTCCAGACAATCAAACGATTACTAAAGTTGGTTATGGCTTTGGTAATCGGGAAACACCACAACTCAATGCGTTACGTGTGATGTTGTGCGAAAAAAAACTAAGCCAACGGGTTGTTGAAGAAAAGGCAGACCAGATATTAGTGTTGGAGGCCAACATTGATGATCAGTCAGCGGAAAGTTTAGCGCCGGTTTTGGATTTATTGATGGATAATGGGGCGCTCGATGCCTTTTTCAGTCCTATTCAGATGAAGAAAAATCGGCCAGCTATCAAACTAACGGTCATGATTCATCCAGCCGATCAGCAAGCCATTACTTATCTGATCTTGAAACATACATCAACCGTTGGCGTGCGTTACCAGACAATGGGGCGCACCATCATGCCACGTCATTTTATGACCGTCACAACGAGTTATGGTGATATTCGGGTCAAAGTAGTTAATTACGACGATATTGAAAAATATACGCCGGAGTTTGACGACTGCTTAGCAGCCGCTAAGGCCTACGACGTGGCGCTTAATCAAGTTTATCTCGCTGTTTATCAGCAATTAAAATAAAAGTGCGTTGCCAGTGGGTAGCTTGAGAGCATTTAACTAATCAGATGAATTGCCGACAAAGTCGGTAATTTGTCTGATGTAGCAAAGCACAGCAAGCTACTGGCAAAAGCACGTTTAAAATAGTCATTATTTGGAGGAATTTATTTATGGTTCATCAGTTATTAGCAGAATTCATGGGCACAGCGCTCATGATCATTTTCGGGGTTGGGGTTCATAGTGATGAAGTCCTAAAAGGATCAAAATATCGTGGCTCAGGTCATTTATTTGCAATCACAACTTGGGGCTTCGGGATTACAGTAGCCTTATTCATCTTCGGGGATGTCTCAATTAACCCAGCGATGGTACTAGCACAATGCGTTTTAGGCAATATCTCATGGGCAATGTTCATTCCTTATTCAGTTGCTGAAGTATTAGGTGGGATTGTCGGTGCTATCATTGTCTACATTATGTACGCCGACGAATTCAAAGCTTCAGAAGGCAACGTCGATCCAGTCGCTGTTCGGAACATCTTCTCAACAGCCCCTGGTATTCGTAATTTACCACGAAATTTCTTCGTTGAATTTTTTGCAACATTTGTTTTCATTTCATCAATCATCGCGATTACACAAATTAAGACACCAGGAATTGCACCAATTGCTGTTGGATTACTTGTTTGGGCAATTGGGATGGGGATGGGCGGTCCTACCGGATTCGCGATGAACCTTGCACGTGATATGGGTCCTAGAATTGCGCACGCTATTTTACCCATTAAAAATAAAGCTAACTCAGATTGGCAATACGGGATTATTGTACCTGGGATTGCCCCATTTGTTGGTGGTCTATGTGCCGCACTCTTCATGCGGAGCTTCTTTGGTATCTAATTTAATCGGAGGAATCAATTATGCGGGAACAAATTAAACAAACTCAAACGATGATGGTCGATTTATTTGAAGTCGCTGCACATGCGTCACAACCAGGGACAATTTCAACGAGTCTTATCGAAGCGCAACAAGCTCTCTTAACAGCGGAACAACTATACGGAGATTTAGATGACGCACAACAAAGTGCGGGTCAATCAACATTCAAACACTTTGTTGATAGTGCCACAGATTTGAATTTAATGATTGTCAAAAGTTTAGATAACAATGATTTAGCTTATGCTGATCGGATTCAAAACGGTTTATCAGAATTAAAACAATTAATTTAATTATATAGAAAGAAGTCTTTAACAATGAATACATTATCTGAAAAAAAAGCAATGTTGGCTGCCAATTTACAACAAATGAAAAAAGTAATCGTAGCCTTTTCTGGTGGGATTGATAGCACATTAGTATTAAAAATGGCTTTAGAAACACTCGGTAAGGAAAATGTCTTAGCAGTCGTTGCTAACTCAGAATTATTCACAGACGAAGAATTTAACAAGGCAATCGACTTAGCACATGAAATGGGGGCTAACGTTGAAACAACCACTTTAAATTACTTATCAGATGAACATATTGCTAATAACACACCAGAAACTTGGTATTACAGCAAGAAGATGTTCTACACACAATTAAACCAAATTGCTGCTGAAAAAGGCTTTGATCACGTCTTAGATGGCATGATTATGGATGACAACAGTGATTTCCGTCCCGGCTTACGAGCTCGTGATGAAGCTGGTGCAGAAAGTGTCCTTCAAACAGCTGGTTTCTACAAGATTGATGTCCGCCAATTAGCGAAAGAATTAAACTTGAATAACTGGAACAAAGTGGCTAGCTGTTCAGTTTCTTCACGCTTCCCATATAACACAGCCTTAACAGAAGACAAGATTGCGCAAGTCATGCAATCAGAGAAATTCTTGCGTGATTTAGGTTTTGCAACGGTCCGTGTTCGCTACCACGAATCAATTGCCCGTGTTGAAGTGCCAGAAGCACAAATTGCTGACTTTTTAACACATAGCGAACAAATCAACCAAGCTTTACAACAAGCTGGGTTCGAATTTGTCACTGTTGATTTAGCTGGTTTCAAGAGTGGTCGGATGAATGAATCACTATCAGAACAACAAAAAGCAGCCTTGATGACCGCATAATTGAAGTAATATTAAAAGATTAGGGGCTAACCCTAGTCTTTTTTAGTTTTGAAGTGTTTCTACCGCTAATAAAGTGGCTTCTATGTTAAACTAACATAGATACTTTTTAAAACGAGGCGAAAAATTTTGGAACATATTTATTTAGACAATGCAGCAACGACCCCGATTGCCCCGGAGGTAATCGAGACGATGACCACGCAGATGACCCAAGATTTTGGGAATGCGTCTAGCACCCATTTCTTTGGGCGTCAAGCACATACTGTTTTAGATACAAGTCGGCATATTCTAGCGCAAAGTATTAATGCGAAGGATAACGATATTATTTTAACCAGTGGTGCAACTGAAAGTAATAACATGGCGATTTTACAAACGGCTCAAAAACGGGCTAACGAAGGTAAACGGATTATTACGACAGCGATTGAACATCATTCTGTTTTAAAACCAATGGCTTATTTAGAAAGCCAAGGGTTTGATATCGTTTATTTACCCGTTAATGCACAAGGCGTTATTGAATTGGCTGACTTAAGGGCTGCCTTAACACCTGAAACGATTCTAGTAACGATTATGATGGGCAATAATGAAATTGGCAGTCATATGCCAATTCACGAAATCGGCCAACTTGTTCATGAATCAAATGCCTGGTTCCATACAGATGCCACTCAGGCATATGGTTTATTGGACATCGATGTGCAAGAAGATCAGATTGATATGTTATCTGTTTCAGCACACAAGATTAATGGGCCTAAGCAAATTGGGTTCTTGTACGTGAATGACGCGATTCATTTGCCATCATTTTTAATGGGTGGCGAACAAGAAAAGAAACGCCGTGCGGGGACAGAAAATATTCCAGCCGTTGCTGGGTTTGCCAAAGCAGTTGAATTATTGACACCAGCTGTTAAGGCTGAACATCGCGCTCGGTATGCTGGTTTCAAACAACAAGTCTTAGAAACCCTTCAAGCAAACGGTATTGACTTTGAAGTCAATGGCGCAGGTAGTGACGATATGGTGGGCCACGTATTAAATATGTGGGTTAAGGGTGTCTCAACCTATGTCTTGCAGATGAACCTTGATTTAGCAGGCTTTGCGATTTCAGGTGGGTCAGCATGTACTGCAGGTGATTTGGAACCTTCACACGTTCTAATTGCCATGTACGGTGAAGATAGCCCACGAGTTGCCGAAAGTATTCGAATTAGTTTTGGTGTTGAGACAACTGAAGCAGATGTGACTGCCTTTTGTGCCGCATTAACTAAAATTGTGCAAAAAAACTTGGCTAAGCAAGCCGGTAAAGCCTAGGCGCAACCGCTTCATCTATGCTAAAATGAAACTATCAATCAGTTGATGGAGGTAGCAAGATGGCTTTATTAAAAGAGACAGCAACGGTTTTAGGCAATACGACACAATATGGGTTAAGTGACGCCGTTAAGAAATATACATTACGAGATACTGGCTTCATGCCAACCAATAATGGTAATTTTCAATTGGAACGGCCCCTTGATCCTAATTCACCCTTTAATACAGCGATTAAGCTTAAAATTACTGTTGGTAAAGAATTGAAGACGCTCAAAATGTCGGTCACTTCCGCTGATGGGTTATATCCAGTTAATATTTTTAAGGATGAAAAGAACGCTGAAAACGTCGAACAATTTAATTTCATTATTAATCACTTGATTGAACGGGATATTTTGGTAGCCCAAGCATAATCAAATGAGGATGGGAACGCTGCCAATGGTCAAAATTGGTTAGCGTTCCTTTTTTTATTGACAATTACTTATGAAAAGTGAGTGTTATGGTTTGAAATATGAGCGAGGATTGCTATAATGGTAGTACTGGAATTCACGACCTTCAAATCGTAGAAAACTAGAATCTATTTGAAATGATGGTGATATTGTGGTTGACCACAGTAATACACGAGTCGTCGTTGGTATGAGCGGCGGAGTGGACTCATCAGTAACAGCCTTATTGTTAAAGCAACAAGGTTATGATGTTATTGGTGTTTTCATGAAAAATTGGGACGATACGGATGAAAATGGTGTCTGTACCGCAACGGAAGATTATGAGGATGTTGCCAAGGTTGCTTCTAAAATTGGCATTCCTTATTATTCCGTTAACTTCGAAAAGGAATACTGGGATCGCGTGTTCGAATATTTCTTAGACGAATATAAGCACGGTAGAACACCTAATCCTGATGTTATGTGTAACAAAGAAGTGAAATTCAAGGCTTTCTTAGATTACGCAATGGAACTTGATGCTGACTTTATCGCAATGGGCCACTATGCTCAGATCGAACGCGATGAAAACGGCATTGCCCACATGTTGCGTGGCGGTGATAGCAATAAAGATCAAACATACTTCTTGAGCGCTCTTTCTCAAGATCAATTACAAAAATCAATGTTCCCAATCGGTCACATGCAAAAATCAGAAGTCCGTCGTTTAGCTGAAGAAGCTGGCTTAGCAACTGCTAAGAAGAAGGACTCAACTGGGATTTGTTTCATCGGCGAACGGAACTTTAAGCAATTCTTAGGCGAATACTTACCAGCACAACCAGGTAAGATGATGACTGTCGACGGTCTTGAAAAAGGCACACATGATGGTTTGATGTACTACACAATCGGTCAACGTTCTGGTCTTGGTATCGGTGGCGGTGGCGAATCAAACGACCCATGGTTTGTTGTCGGTAAAGACTTAGAGCAAAATATTCTGTATGTTGGCCAAGGCTACCATAACGAGTTACTCTATGCTGACCAATTGGATGCAAGTAAGATGACTTGGATCACACCAGTTGATCACGGCACAGATTTCCATTGCACAGCGAAGTTCCGTTATCGTCAACAAGATGTTGGCGTAACAGTTCACATGACTTCAGAGACAACTGCCACAGTTGTCTTCGATGCGCCAGTGCGCGCTATTACACCCGGACAAGCTGTTGTTTTCTACGACGGCGCAGAATGTTTAGGTGGCGGCACAATCGACGTGGCTTACAAAGTCGCTAACGATGATGCTGACAAGCAAGTTTTACAATACGTCTAATTAATAGCACTATGACATATTAAGAAGAAGCGATGCCAAAGATAATTCTGGTATCGCTTCTTTTTTATTGTGAATTTTACATAATTTCAAGATATGTGTTTACAAATGTTCAAAACGGTGTTAAATTGAAAGCGTTAACAAAACAAGGAGGCGCTAATTATGAACTTAGCAAAATATATCGATCATACATTATTAAAACCTGAGGCAACAATGACTCAAGTAGACCAAATTATCGCAGAAGCAAAAACATATCAATTTGCATCTGTTTGTTTAAATCCATATTGGGTGAAGCGTGCTAGTGAGGCACTTCAAGATAGCGATGTTAAAGTTGTGACTGTTATTGGCTTTCCTTTGGGTGCAACAACGACAGCTACTAAAGTTTTTGAAGCACAAGATGCCATTGAAAATGGCGCTGATGAATTAGACATGGTCATCAATGTTGGTGAATTGAAAGCGGGTCACGATGAACAAGTGCTAAGTGATATTCAAGCCGTTGTCAAAGCAGGCCATGCTGCTCAAAAACACGTGAAGGTTATTATTGAAACTTGTCTATTATCGGATGAGGAAAAACGACGTGCTTGTGAATTATCTGAAAAAGCGGGTGCTGATTTTGTTAAAACATCAACTGGTTTCTCGACTGGTGGCGCAACGGTTGCAGATGTTACTTTAATGCGTTCAGTTGTTGGCGATCGGTTAGGGGTTAAGGCATCTGGCGGTATTCATTCAAAAGAAGATGCTGAAGCAATGATTGCAGCTGGTGCAAATCGATTAGGCGCAAGTGCCGGTGTTAAAATCATGAACAGTAAATAAAAGGAGCGAGCAAATATGCAATTCAAACGGGTTTTTACAGTTGTCTTAGATTCAGCTGGTATTGGTGAAGCGAGTGATGCTGCTAACTTTAATGATGTCGGTGCCGACACACTTGGGCATATTGGTGCGTTTTACGGTGAACAATTTAAGTTACCTAACTTACAAAAATTAGGATTAGGTAATATTCGTGCATCTGATCCGATTAAGGGTGTCCCTGCGGCGCAACCAGCTTTGGGTTATTTTGGTAAGATGCAAGAAACTTCAGTTGGTAAAGATAGTATGGATGGTCATTGGGAAATGATGGGTTTACCAGTTAAAGAACCACTTGGCTTTTTCCCCAATGGCTTTCCCAACGAATTAATTCAAAAACTAGCTGCTTTTAGTGGTCGTTCCGTAATTGTTAATCGGCCCTATTCAGGCACTGATGTGATTCGGGATTATGGCGAAGAACAACTCGCAACAGGCGCTTTAATTGTTTATACATCAGGCGATTCCGTCTTACAAATTGCCGCTAATGAAGCGGTCATTGCGCTTGAGGAATTATATCGAATTTGCGAATATGCCCGGCAAATAACAATTGAAAAGCCATACCGAATTGGCCGCGTCATCGCACGTCCGTTTAAGGGGCAAGACAAAGACCATTTTGAACGGACCTCAGATCGGCATGATTATACATTAGAACCAACTGGGACGACTGATATGGATCGTTTGAAGGCAGCTGGCTTGGATGTCCTTGCAGTGGGTAAGATTAATGATATCTTTTCTGGTAAAGGGATTACAAGCGGTGTCCATACAGAAAGTAATCACGATGGAATGGTCCAAACCATCAAAAATGCACAAACCGATTTCACCGGATTTAGTTTTACAAATTTAGTTGATTTTGATGCGATGTATGGTCATCGCCGTAATCCAGAAGGGTACGGGGCCGCTTTAATGGCATTTGATCAACAATTAGGCGAATTACTAGCTGTTTTAAAACCCGATGACTTGTTACTCATCACTGCTGACCATGGCAACGATCCTGGTTTCAGAGGGACTGATCATACGCGTGAATACGTCCCATTGTTAGCTTATTCATCTCGTTTAGCAGGGAATCAATCACTTGGCGTTCGATCAACTTTTGCCGATTTAGGGGCGACGATTTTAGAAAACTTTGATTGTCCAGCAGGAGAAGTTGGTACAAGCTTTTTAACACAATTAAAATAATGGAGGCGTTATTTCTATGAGTACACATATTGAAGCCCAACAAGGGGATATTGCGGAAACTGTTTTATTGCCTGGTGATCCATTGCGCGCTAAATATATCGCTGAAACGTTTTTAACAGATGTGCACCGCTATAATACAATTCGGAATGCATTTGGTTATACTGGTTATTACAAAGGACAAGCCATTTCAGTCCAAGCTTCTGGTATGGGGATTCCATCCATCTCAATTTACGCTAATGAATTAATTCAATTTTATGGTGTTAAACGGTTAATCCGCGTTGGCACTTGTGGCGGATTAGGGACTGATGTTCACGTCAGAGACGTTGTGATTGCCCAATCCGCAAGTACAGATTCTGCTATTATTCAAAATACATTTGGTGCCGGATTGTATTATGCACCGACGGCTGATTTTAAACTCTTAATGAAGGCTTACCAAGCAGCCCAACAAGCACGAATTGCGGTTAAGGTTGGTAATATCTTGTCAGAGGATCGTTTTTACAACGATGAAATTGATCGACAAAAGCTAATCCAATATGGTGTTTTAGGTTCTGAAATGGAAGCCGCGGCACTTTATATGTTGGCAGCGAAGTTTAACGTCCAGGCATTAGCCGTGTTGACGATTAGTAATCACATCATTACAGGAGAAGAAACCTCAGCTGAAGAACGCGAAAAATCGTTTAACGAAATGATAACGGTTGCATTGGAAGCTGGTATTGCTTAAAACAGGGAAGTAGGGGACGAAATGTATCTTTTAGTGAATATTATCGGTTTAATTGTCTTTGTCGGTTTGGCCTTTTTATTCTCGAAAAAAAAGTCGCAGATTAAATGGCGTTCAATTGGCATTATGATGGCAATCGATCTTTTTCTAGCGTGGTTTTTAACCGGCTTTCCGATTGGACGCAACATCGTTATGGGAGCGGCCAATGGCTTTAATTGGTTGGTCCAAGTCGCTTATACCGGAATTGCCTTTGCTTTACCAAGTTGGGTAGCTGTTAAGCAAATGGATTTTGTGACGAGTGTCTTGTTACCAATTCTAATGATTATCCCGTTATTCGATATTTTGACGTATATCGGTGTTTTACCATGGATCATTAAATGGTTAGGGCGTGGCTTATCAAAAGTAACGGGTCAACCAAAGTTCGAATCATTTTTTGCAGTTGAAATGATGTTTTTGGGAAACACTGAAGCTTTGGCTGTTTCAGCATTACAACTCAAACAGATGAAAGGCGAACGGAACTTAACGTTAGCCATGATGTCAATGAGCTGTGTGACGGCATCCATTATTGGGGCTTATACACAAATGATGCCGGGGCAATTTATTTTAACCGCGATTCCAATTAATATTATTAACGCAATTATTGTTACTAATATCTTGAATCCGGTTGAAGTAACACCGGAAGAAGATACGATTGCAACGATGAGTGGTAGTGGGTCTGATACTTCTGACGAACAAGTAGACGTACAAGGGAAAGAACCCTTCTTTTCATTTTTAGGGGATTCAATCTTGAACGCTGGTAAGTTAGTCTTGATTATTACGGCCAACGTTATTGCCTTTGTGGCATTAGCCGCTTTGATTGATAAAATCTTACAATTGATCAATCCTTGGATTACATTGGAACATCTTTTAGGGATTATCATGTTCCCATTTGCTTGGTTGATGGGCTTAGATGTTAGTCACGCTTTTGAATTCGCGCAATTTATGGGAACTAAGTTAGTGACAAATGAATTTGTTGTAATGGGTAAAGTGACAAATACGATTGGCGATTTTGCCCCACATTACAAGGCAATTCTAACGGTCTTCATGACCTCGTTTGCCAACTTCTCAACAGTCGGCATGATTATCGGCGCTTTCAAGGGCTTAGTCGATAAATCAAAGAATAATTTAATTGCTAAAAACGTTGGTTACATGTTGCTTTCTGGTATTTTAGTGTCATTATTATCAGCAGCGACTGTTGGTTTATTCGTTTGGTAATTTGAAAGGGAGTTTTTAGAAAAATGGCATTCCAGGTGGGACATAAAAATCAAGTGCGAACAGAAATTTTAGCAGGCATCACAAGTTTCTTCGCGATTTCATACATCATTATTGTTAATCCAATGATTTTAAAGGATGCGGGGATTCCGGCTAATCTTAGTGTGTTCGCCACGATTTTTTCATCAGCAATTGGCTGTTTTATCATGGGAATTTGGGCTAAGGCCCCAATTGTTTTGACACCTGGAATGGGCGTTAATGCCTTTTTCACGTATACCCTAGTGGTTGGGATGCATTTGACTTGGCAACAAGCCGTGGCTATTTCTTTTTTCAGTAGTTTTATCTATGTCGGGATTGCCTTTACATCTCTTAGTGAGCGTTTATCCGCTTTAATCCCAGCATCGTTAAAAGCGGGGATTACGGTTGGTATTGGGCTATTCCTAGTTGTTTTAGGACTCGAAAAAGCCGAACTGATTCGCTCGGGCGGTACACAGTCGTTGCTCGCATTAGGTGATTTGAGTCAAGCAACACCACTGTTAGCCCTTTTAGGGTTGACCGTTACGCTCGTATTGTATTTAAGACAAACACCAGGGAGTTTTATCGTCGGCATTTTCTTAATCAGTGGGCTCGCGGGGATTTTTAAACTTGTCCCACAAGCAACAACCCAGATTACGATTAGTCAAATCCGTGACTATCCGCAACTTTTAATGCAAGGTGATTTTAGTTCTTTATGGACGCTAAAATTTGGATTGGCGGTTTTTTCAATGACCATGATCTTAGTTTTTGAATCGATGGGCTTATTAGAAGGTTTATTGACCGATCAGCAACAATTTAAACGCGCATTTCAAGCAAGTGCGGTAACGACTTTACTCTCTGGTTTCTTAGGGACCAGTCCCACCGTTGCAGCTGCTGAAAGTGCTTCGGGGATTGAAAGTGGTGGTCGAACTGGCATCACGGCCTTTACGGCGGGCACATTATTTTTAGGCGCACTTTTCTTTATTCCGTTGTTGCGCTTTGTGCCCCAAGCAGCCATTGCACCAGTCATTATTATTACCGGTGCTTTGATGATGATGCAGGTCCAAGCAATTGATTTGCAAGATTTTACAGAATGGTTTCCAGCCTTTTTAATGATTGTTTTGATCCCATTAACAGGTTCAATTTCAACAGGGTTAGCATTTGGTTTCGTCTTTTATCCAATTGTGAAGTGGGCGGGCCACAAAACACGACAATTAAATTGGACTTTAGTTGGCTTAGCGATGCTTTTTCTATTAGAATTGATTTGTAATACTTTTTTGATGTAATGAATTTGATGAATAGAGGTTCAAATCATGGTAGAAATTGAGTCGCATAAAAAAAACGCAACAAAGTTTAGCTGTTGCTAATTTATATTACAAAGCCAATATGAGCCAGGAAGAAATCGCAAAAAAACTGGCGATTTCTAGACCAACTGTCTCACGACTTTTGCAATATGCTAAAGAAATTGGGATTGTCCGGATTGAAATCGTTGATCCTTATGCCAGTGCACAAGCATTAGAAACGTTAATTCAACAAAAATATGATTTACCTGAGGTGCACGTCGTTTATACAGATGTCTCCGATTACCAACAAACAATTGTCCAACTTGGGCAGTATGCGGCGGATTATCTGACGTCGATTGTTAAAGACAATGATTTAATCGGTGTCAGTTGGGGCAAGACGTTAAATCAAGTGGCGCTAGCACTGAAAGAACAAACGGCTCAAAACGTTAATATTATTGAATTAAAAGGGAGTGTCACTTACACCCCAACACCGGTTTATGCCGAAGAAGTCCTGATGAAATTTGGGACGGCTTTCCATACAGCGCCGCATGTCTTGCCGTTACCGGTTGTTTTTGGCAACCAAACGACGCACGATGTTGTCATGGAAGATCGCCATATTAGACGGATGATTGAGATGGGCAAGCAAGCGAACATCGCGATTTATACGGTCGGCACGGTTCGGGATGAGGCCTTACTCTTTCAAACGGGTTATTTTAATAAGGAAGAACAAGCTGTGCTGCAACAAAAAGCGGTTGGCGATATTTGCTCACGTTTTTATAACACGAGTGGTCAAGTGACATGTGCAGCGATTGATCAGCGAACCGTTGGGATTCAACTCGCGGATTTGAAGACGAAGGAACATAGTATTTTAGTAGCAGGCGGGCAACAAAAAATTGCGGCTATTAAAGGCGCATTAGCGGGGCACTATGCAAATTGTTTAATTATTGATGTGCATACAGCCCAAGCATTGATTGCCCCTGACTAATAAGAAGGAGTGATTAGCATGAGAATGGTTGATATCATTGATCATAAGCGACAAGGTGGCGCCCTAACGGCAGAAGAAATCCAATTCTTTATTGATGGGTATACAGATGGGACGATTCCAGACTACCAAGCAAGTGCGTTACTGATGGCGATTTATTTTAATGACATGACTGATGACGAACGGGCGTTGTTGACCATGACGATGATGCGTTCGGGCGATCAATTAGATCTTTCGATGATTGACGGTATCAAAGTCGACAAGCATTCAACTGGTGGTGTCGGTGATAAGACCAGTATTCCACTTGCACCAATGATTGCAGCGTTGGGGATTCCAATTCCGATGATTTCGGGGCGTGGTTTAGGCCATACTGGTGGCACATTGGATAAATTGGAAGCGATTCCAAACTTTAACATTTCGTTAACAGAAGAAGCCTTTAAAAAGCAAGTGGCGGAGATTAAACTTGCGATTATTGGCGCAACCGGTAATATTGCCCCCGCTGACAAGAAAATTTATGCACTCAGAGATGTGACTGATACGGTTGATTCGATTCCGTTAATTGCAGGGTCAATCATGAGTAAGAAGATTGCTTCAGGCACCGATGCGTTAGTATTGGACGTTAAGACTGGTTCCGGAGCCTTTATGAAGACTGAAGAAGACGCTAAGGAATTGGCACAAGCCCTCGTTAACATTGGGCGTAGTGTGGGGATGCAATGTATGGCCGTTATTTCTGATATGAATCAACCTTTGGGCAATGCGATTGGGAATGCGCTAGAAATCGAAGAATCAATCGCCATCTTAAAAGGAGAAGGACCAGCCGATATTACAGAACTAATCTTAACGTTAGGCAGTCAAATGGTCGTCTTGGCTGGAAAGGCAAGTACCTTGGATGAAGCACGTCAATTACTACAAGGCGTGATCGACGATGGTCGAGCACTCGAAGCCTTTCGCCAAATGATTATTTATCAAGGTGGTGATCCTGCCGTTATTGAAAATCCAAAATTAATGCCACAAGCACAATATCAAATCGAATTACCTGCTAAAGAAAACGGTTATGTGACTGAAATGACCGCTAATGAAATGGGAATTGCCAGCATGTTACTTGGCGGTGGCCGGCAGGCGAAAACCGATGAGATTGATTATGCTGTCGGATTAGTCTTACACAAAAAAATCGGAGACCCCGTTCAAAAAGGTGAGAGTCTATTGACGATTTATAGTAACCGAGAAGACATTGAAGCCATTAAGGACTTGCTCTACGATAATATTAAGGTTGGTTCAAAAGCGCAAAAAGTTACTTTGATTCATGCGCTAATTCAATAACAGAAAGGACGTTAATGGGCGAACTTAACCATTAACGTCCTTTTTTAGAATAAAATCACAATGTATCAATTAAATAACATATAAATAACCAGTTTTGCTTGTGAAATCAAATAAATAGCGGGTCAAAATTGACAATTTAGAACTAAATAGCGTACAATATAATTACACGCTGATTGCGTGATGTTTCACAAAAACTGACGATGAAATCGTTTTTATATTATTTAGGAGGCAACACTATGAAAGTAGCAGTAATTGGTTGTACACACGCAGGAACCTTTGCAACACAAGCAACATTAACAGCACACCCTGATTGGGATGTCACTGTTTATGAAACACATGATAATTTATCATTTCTATCTTGTGGGATTGCGCTTTGGGTAGGTGGCCACGTCTCTGATCCTAAAAAAATGTTCTATTCAAGTCCAGAAATGTTAGCCCAATTGGGTGCACATATGAAGATGCAACACACTGTCTTGAAGGCAGACTTGAAAGAGAAAGTCTTACACGTTAAGAACTTAGTGACTTCTGAAGAAACAATTGAAAAATTTGATAAAATTATTGTCACAACTGGTTCATCACCAGTGATTCCACCAATCGAAGGTATTGATAATCCCAACGTTAAATTATGTAAAAACTGGGAACATGCTAACGAATTGAAGAAGAGTGCACCTGATGTGAAGAGCGTCATTGTCATCGGTTCTGGTTACATTGGTGCTGAATTGGCTGAAGCTTATGCGACAACTGATAAAAAAGTAACCTTGATAGATGCTTTACCACATGCACTTGGTAAAAACTTTGATCCTAATATCTCTGAGATTGTTGAACAAGATTACAGAGATCACGGTGTTCAATTAGCCTTAAGCGAAAAAGTAGTTAGCTTCTCAGGTACTGATCAAGTAACTGTTAAGACTGATAAGAACGAATACACAGCTGATCTTGCAATCTTATGTGTTGGTTTCAGACCAAATACTGGCCTCTTCAAGGATCAAGTTGAAATGCTAGGCAACGGTGCGATTACAACTGATGAATATATGCAAACATCTGTTAAAGGTGTCTATGCTGCCGGCGATTCAGCTGCTGTATACTATAACCCAACGCAAAAAGCAGATTACATTCCATTGGCAACTAATGCTGTTCGCCAAGGCTTGTTAATTGGTCGCAATATCGAAACACCAACTGAAAAATATATGGGCACACAAGCAACATCAGCCGTTGAATTGTTCGGTCGGACATATTCTGGTAGTGGTTTGACAGTTGAAGGCGCTAAGGTCCGCGGGATGGCAGTTGCAACAACTACTTTGACTGAAGATTATCGCCCAGACTTTATGCCATCAACAACACCTGTTTTGATGAACTTAACATGGGATCCTAAGACGCGCCAAGTTTTAGGGGGCTCATTTACAAGTCAATATGATATTGCACAAGCAGCTAACGTCATTTCAATGGCCATCCAAACGAAGATGACAATTGATCAATTAGCAATGGTTGATATGTTCTTCCAACCTAACTACGATCAACCATTGAACTACGTCAACGCAATTGCAATGAAAGCTGTCGCTGAAAGTCATTAATCAAAAAATGCGTGAGACGCTTTTAAAGGTGCTGGGGAAAATTTTCCCCAGTGCCTTTTTTGTTATAAAAAACAACCTTTTAATAGGATAGACTTGAATTTGGGCGATGACTCTTTCATAATGAAAAGTAAGTTATTTTGAGGAGAAAGTGTATGACAACCTTATATTTTGTACGTCACGGTAAAACTGAATGGAATTTGGCAGGGCGCTATCAAGGTGCGAATGGTGATTCACCACTACTGGCTTCTAGTTATACGGAAATCGGTGAATTAGCTAACTATTTAAAAGACATTCAGTTTGCCCATCTCTATACAAGTCCAATGAAGCGCACGCGCGTGACGTCAGCAACTCTTAAACAAGATTTACACCAAGATTTTCCAATCACGGTGGTCGATGGCCTCCACGAATTTGACCTTGGTTTAATGGAAGGCATGTATTTTACTGAAGTTCAGGAACGTTTCCCGGAAACGTTACGGACTTTCCGCGAAGCACCAGCTGAATATGATGCGAGCGTCATTAATGGTGAAAGCTTCCCGCAAGTAATCAAACGTACAACTGCGGCGATTGCGCAGATTATGGCCACGGCTAAACCAGACGATCAGATTTTAATTGTGAGTCACGGAGCGGCATTAGTTGCCATGATTCAGGCGTTATTAAAAACACCCTTGGCAGATATTCGTGCCCACGGTGGTTTAACGAACTCATCTGTCACAACGTTAAAAACGACTGATCAAGGTCAGTCATTTGAACTATTGGATTGGAACGAAACGGCCTTTTTAAGCCGCACACTTTCTGCGTCAGATACCATTTAGGAGATGATTTGATGAAACCCGAAATTTTAAAAAAATGGGCAGCTGGCCAACACGAAGAAGCCGTTCAACAGCTAGTTGATTATTTAGAAAAAACACCCACTGATATCGAAGCGTACGTCACACTAGCGACTTTTTTGACGACCCTCAAAGATTATGAACAAGCTGAAGAGCTTTTACAAAAAGCGCTAACGCAATTCCCAGAAAACGACGCGCTCCAATATGCACTCGGGACACTCTATTATCAAGCTGAAGCTTATCAACAAGCTGAGACCACTTTCTCGCAATTGGTGAAGGAGACCCAAGCACTAGATGCGCAATATATGTTGGCACAAACTTATCATCAATTGGAACAAAACGCTCGGGCAATGGCCTTTGCACTCACTGTTCAGGAAAAACAACCAGATCAATTAGATGCTAATATCCTAGTCGGTAATATTTTGATTAGTTTAGGCGATTTTGATCAAGCACAAACCTACTTTAAAAATGCACATCGCATTGACGCTCAAAACGGCGAAGCAGTTTTCAAATATGGTTTAACGCAGCTAGTTCTTGGTCGAGAAAGCCAGTCATATTTTGAACGTGCCAAAACATTAGATCCAGCATACTTTGAAAAAAATAAACAACAACTGATTGATATTGAAGGCTTTATGCGCGCCAAAGATCAGAAATAATAGGGATGGCGATTTTGGAAACAGAAAATACGGTCGATAATAAACCAACCGTTACCGGAACGGTCCAAAGTGTTTTTTACGAGAATCCCGGTAACTTTTTTAAGATTCTCTTGATTAAAATTGCCCATAAGACAATTGATTGGCACGAGCCAGAGATTGTCGTGACTGGTAGTTTTGGTGAGATTAAAGAAGACGAACGCTATACGTTTTATGGCAAAGTCATCACCCATCCTAAATACGGTCAACAATTTCAAGCTGACAACTATCAGGTTGACCAACCGACGACTAAGACTGGCTTAGTCGCCTATTTATCTGGCGAAAAATTTGCCGGCATCGGTCAAAAAACGGCAGAGAAGATTGTCGATACCTTAGGATTAGACGCGATTGATAAGATCTTAGCGGATTCAACCGTTTTAGCGCCGCTGGGTTTAAATGATAAGAAACAAGCGACGTTGGTTGAAACGTTGACGATTAATAATGGGATGGAACAAATTATCATTGGCCTCAATAATTACGGTTTTGGGAGCTCGATGGCCTATAATATCTATCAGACTTATCACGAAGATACCTTGAAGATTATTCAAGAAAATCCTTATCAACTAGTGGCCGACATTGCCGGTATTGGGTTTAAACGGGCGGATAATTTAGCCGAGAAAATTGGCTTTGCAGCCGATTCGCCAGCACGGATTCAAGGGGCGCTGATGCAAGCCTTGAACGAACTGACAAATCAAGCGGGTGATACGTTCACTCAGGCGAAGCCGTTATTAGCAGCCAGCATTCAATTGATGGAACAGGCACGGAACGTGGCGATTGATCCGAATTTAGTGGCAGAGCAATTAATGGTCTTGGCACACGACGGCAAAGTGGTCGGAGATGAAAATCGGATTTATCCGAATGGTTTGTACAACGCGGAATGGCAAATTGCGAACCACTTGATGCGGATTGAAAATGAACGGGATAAAATTAGTTATCCTAAACATGATCTGGATAAAGAAATTCGCCGGCTCGAAAAACGTTTTAAGATGAGCTATGATGGTGTTCAAAAAAATGCAATCAAATTGGCGATGACGCACAGAGCCTTTCTACTAACGGGGGGCCCTGGTACGGGGAAAACAACGATTATTAATGGGATTGTGACTTTATTTGCTGAGTTAAACGGTCTTTCGCTTGATATCAACGAATATAAAGACACACCATTCCCAATTTTATTGGCGGCACCCACCGGGCGAGCCGCTAAACGGATGAGTGAAACAACTGGCTTGCCAGCTAGCACGATTCATCGTTTGTTAGGGATTACGGGCCGTGAAAATAATCCTGATATCGATAGTAAGGAACTAGAAGGCGGCTTATTAATTGTCGATGAAATGTCGATGGTTGATACGTACCTCTTTAGATCGCTGATTCGAGCGGTGCCTAGCAATATGCAAGTCGTCTTTGTTGGTGATAAAGATCAGTTGCCATCAGTTGGCGCGGGGCAAGTCTTTTTTGATTTACTGCAGAGTCAGGCAATTCCGGCAATCGAACTGCAACAAATCTACCGACAAGACGATGAGTCGACGATTATTCCGCTAGCCCATGAGATTAATCAGGGCCAACTACCAGCTGATTTACTCCAACCGCAAAAGGATCGGAGCTTTATTCAGTGCAGTCCTTATCAGATTGAATCAGTGATTAAACAAGTGGTCACTAAAGCAAAAGAACGGGGTTTTGAGACGAAGGACATTCAAGTGCTAGCACCGATGTATCGTGGGGCAGCCGGAATTGATCAATTAAATCCAATGATTCAAAATATCATGAATCCGAAGGTCGATGATCGTAAGAAACAAGTTAGTTTAGGCAATGTTCATTACCGGATTGGCGATAAGATTTTACATCTGGTTAATAGTCCGGAATTAAACGTCTTTAACGGTGAAATTGGGCAAATAACCGGGATTACGTATGCTAAAGATAGTGATGACAAGATGGACGAGTTAACGATTGCCTTTGATAGTACCGAAATTACCTATAAACGGACGGAATGGCATAAAATTACGTTGGCGTATTGTACGTCGATTCATAAGGCTCAAGGTTCTGAATTTGAAATGGTAATTCTACCATTGGTTAACCAATACCAGCGGATGCTGAAACGGAACTTGTTGTATACAGCAGTGACACGGGCGCGGTCCTTATTGATTTTAATTGGGGAACCAAGTGCTTTTGATAAAGCAGCTAAGGAATTATCCGCAAACCGACAAACAACGCTTAAAGAACGGATTATCAGCGTCTTTAATGGTGAAAAGGTGAGCCAAGCGGTCAAAACTGCAAGTGTTGGTTTAACGGAAGCTAAACCGGCTGTTGAAAAGCCAACGCCGGCTAAAGAAGCGGCGCCAGAACAATTGGCATTAGTGGACGATGCAGATGACAGCGAAGAAACAATTCAAGAAGCACCTGCTAATTATGAATTAACACCAGCCTTGGTGAGTGGTCATCAGATTGACCCGATGATTGGAATGGCGGATTTAACGCCGTACACATTCATGACAAGTGCTAAGTAGTGTATAATAAGAAAAACGATTAAATAAAAATGAGGCGAAACAATGGCTGACCAGCGAGCTAATTTAGAAATTAGACCCGTGACAATCGAGTATTTAGAACAATTTAATGACTTATTACGATATGTTTTCCAGGTAACCGATCAGGAAGTTTCTGATAGTGGTTATGAAGAAGGCGAACTAGAACGTGCTAAACGGCCGGTCTTAGAAAAATCAGATGTGATTGGTTGGTTTAATGGCGATGAATTAATTTCCCAACTCGCAATTTATCCTTGTGAAGTTAATATTCATGGAAAAATTTTTAAAATGGCTGGGTTAACCGGTGTGGGCACCTATCCAGAATATGCCGGCCACGGTTTAATGCATGATTTAGTAAAAGTCGGCTTAGACCAAATGCGGCAAAATAAACAATGGATTTCCTATCTCTATCCTTACAGCATTCCTTTTTACCGTAAAAAGGGCTGGGAGATTATGTCCGATCATCTGACTTATGATATTCGCGATAGTCAATTACCCAAGCAACAACCCGTTAACGGGCATGTTGAACGTTTGGACATTGACGATGCTGATGTGATTATGATGTATGATAAATTCGCGCTTCGCAATCATGGCGCTATGATTCGCAATGAGTTAAATTGGGATGAATATTGGCGTTGGGAAAACGAAGAAGAACGGATTGCCGGCGTTTATTATGATGAAAACGAAGAACCAACTGGCTACGTGCTTTATTGGATCGCTAACGAAGTCTTCCATATTAAAGAAATGATTTATTTGAATCAAGAAGCACGAATTGGTTTGTGGAACTTTATCGGTGCGCATTATTCAATGGTCGACCACGTTAAGGGCAATCTCTATCAAGATGAACCAATTACGTTCCTATTGGATGATGGGGATATTGAGCAGACTATTAAACCTTATTTCATGGCGCGGATTGTTGATGCTAAGGAATTCTTACAAGCTTATCCGTTTGAAACGGACGGGCAAGCCTTCCATATTGAATTAACGGATCCACTAGCTGAATGGAATAACGGCACATTTGGTGTTTATTGGGACGAGCAAGGAAAAGTCCATGTTACGAGTCGGCCGGTTGGCGAAAAGGTTGTTTGCGATATTCAAACGTTGACGACCATGTTAATGAGTTACCGACGCCCATCATATTTAGCTAAAATTGAACGCCTGCAGGCCACAAAACAAACGCTTAAAAACTTAGAGAATATTATTCCGGTTGAACAACCTTATTTCTCAGATTATTTCTAAAAAAAGAGCCCTCAGTATTGGCGTTTAGCCAGAACTGAGGGTTCTTTTTGAATAGTTGGGTTATGAACGGATTGATATTTCAATAATATCCGCACTCGAATAAATAATATCAGGATTGCGCTTCGCAATAAATAAAGGCGTCTCTTTGATGAAATGCGTTATGAACGCGACAATATCTTGATGGGGAAAGTCCCTAATAGCAAGTTTATTAGTGCGCGGCGCATCCGCTGCTGTTCCGCATAGGACGTCATCATCTTTGAGAACGATCTTTGTGTTGTCGAATAACGTTAATTTGACCATAATTTAAAACCACCTTTCAATATTTATTGTATCGATAAGAAAGCGTTTTTACAAGAAAAATAGTTAATGCAGTGTAGTAAATTATATCGCCAACAATTGACTAATCGTATAGATAATAACGGCCATTAAGATAACACCGATAATGAATAATGATGATAAGTTAATTTAAAGGACTAGACGTCGCCGCTAAATTCAGATAGAGTAGAGGTTTATAGGTCATTTTAGTGAACTAGAACTGGATATGAGATTTAGAGGAGGATTTGGATGATTTTTTTAAAAGGGATGCTAATTGGGTTTGCGTTTGTCGCACCAATTGGGATGCAAAATATTTTCGTATTTAATAATGCATTGTCAAATACGACACGGCGCGCGGTTTTAAATAGTTTGTTTATTTGGTTATTTGATGCGCTCTTTTCCGTGGTGGCCTTTTATGGCATTGGTGCGTTGATTATTCAAAATGAGATTATTAAGTATACGATTATGGGTGTCGGCGGGCTGTTGATTTTGTGGATTGGCTATACAATTTTACGGAGCGCGCGGGCGGCCGTCGAATTTGGTAAATTACAGCCAATTCCGCTCAAAAAAGTAATTTTAACAGCCTTCATTGCCGTTTGGGGTAATCCGCAAGCCTTGATTGATGGCACGTTGATGCTGGGGGCCTTACGGGGCGATATGACTGCCAGTCAATCATTACCATTTATTATCGGCGTTGTGACGGCGACTGCTAGTTGGTTCTTCGGCATTGCCATTTTGTTTAGTATTTTTAGAGATAAGGTCTCACCTAAATTCCTAATGTGGGTTAACATCCTTAGCGCATTAATCATTATCGGTTATGGTTTGATGTTAATTGTGAAAGTGGTAGGTATTTTAATTTAGATCGCAAAAAAACGCACATCATTGATGGGCGTTTTTTTTAGCCGTTAAGAACGGTATGATAGAAGAAAGTGAAAAAACGGAGGCATTACTAATGGCTGAATTGTTAAAAGATATTTATACAGAAGCATTCCTGACGACCTTTAGTCAGCAAGTTCAAGAAGTTTATCGGCCCTTTAAAGCGCAACAATTTGTGAGGGCCGTTCTAGCTGATAATTGGGCCGATTTAACGTTGAAACAACGGACACGTCAGATTGCAATCGTACTCGGTCAATTCTTACCACAGGACTATTCAGAAGCGATTGCACTTTTAGAACAACTGGCACCTGATTGTCAGGGCTTTGCCTATCTTTTTTTCCCGGATTTCGTTGTTGTTTATGGCACACGTTCCGATGATTGGGCGCTTTCAATGCACGCACTTGAGATTTTTACCCAACAATCTTCAGCGGAGTTCGCCATTCGGACTTTTATTTTAACGGATCCAAAACGCGCAATGGGCCAAATGACACAATGGGCGCAAAGCGCTAATGCCCATGTGCGGCGTTTAGCAAGTGAAGGCTGTCGACCACGTTTACCTTGGGGAGAATCTTTACCGGTATTTAAACAAGATCCGACACCGGTCTTAGCGATTCTAGAACGACTTAAAAATGATCCTGAACTATACGTTCGACGCAGCGTCGCGAATAATTTAAACGATATTGTTAAGGACCACCCACAATTGGTGATTGAAACGGCTAAAAAGTGGCAGGGACAATCCGAAGCGGTTGATTGGGTGATTCGTCATGGTTGCCGGACGTTATTGCGAAAGGATTTCTTGGCGGTTCAAACCTTATTTGGTTATGCAGCCGATAGTCCAGCAAAGCCGTTAGTGCTAGCAGCAACTATCAAAACAACCGCGACAACTGTAGCCATTGGTGATAAATTAGCGTTTCACTATCAGATTCGCTTTAGACCGGAAGCCAAGCTACTGGTTCGGGTTGAATACGCAGTAGATTATGTGAAGGCCAATGGTCAACAGTCGCGTAAGTTATTTAAGCTAGCGGAAAAAGAAATTGATGGTCGCCAGGGGCTACGTGGTGAACGGCAAATTAATTTTAAAGATTTAACGACTCGGAAACACTATCCAGGGCAACATAACGTGGCACTGATTGTCAACGGACGAGAAGTGGCTAAAACTGCGTTTGAAGTGGTCCGGCGTGAGGAGTGACATTTTTCAAAAACGTGTTATTCACACCAACTTTCTGCGCTTTACGAGACTTGTCAAACCGGCGTCTTTGATGCCAATTCGCCAAGTAGCGTAAATGCTCAAAAGTAAGCCGGTGTGAATAACATTCTCTTGACCCTTGGGTTACCCTAGGGTTTATACTTTTTTGTGAGGTGAGAAGATGGCTGAAAAGTTATTGACGATTTCGGCATTTGCCAAATTATTTAAGACAACGCAGTACACTATTCGGCATTATGAGGATAAGGGGTTGTTATTGCCAGCGAAAATCGCTGAGAATGGCTATCGGCAATATGGTATGGCCGAGGCCTATCAATTATCGTTTATTCTATTTTTGCGGGCATTAGATTTATCAGTAGCTGAAATAAAGTTGATTTTAACAACGGATTATCCAGAACAAACGATGCTTCTGAATAAAAAACAAGCGCTGCAACAAGAAATTGCACGGTTACAAGCGTTAGAGCGAACCGTTGATGAGCAATTACAACAAGCGACTCATGAAACAACCTATCGAGTCAATCAAACAATTCACTTGCGCGTTTTAAAACGGCTACCATTTGCGCAAGATTTTGACTTATCGGTAGTTGAAGCAATTGATTGGCAGCCTGATTTGATGGTCCGCCAGCTGTATTATGTGATTGGCGAAACGGATTATGCGATTTGTATCGCAACGCCCACGCCAAGCGACTACCACATTGCCGCCGGTTGTTATGACTTCACGACAATTGAAGCCGCGAGCGGCACGGAATTTGATAGCGCCTTGTCAGCCATCACGACTCACCAAAACTTACCGTTAATTGGCATTGAAACGCGGGGCACTTTTTTGAGCCCAGGCAAACACTTAGCGGTTAAAATACTAGGAAAAAGGCAGGTACAATAATATGCAACTTGAAACACAACGCTTAATCCTCAGACCATTTGAATTGACGGATGATCAAGCAATCTATGAATATGCAAAGGATCCAGCGATTGGCCCCATCGCCGGTTGGCCAGTGCACACTAGCGTCGCTAATAGTCGCGAACTCATTCAAAACTATTTAATGGCAGAAGGAATCTATTCAGTTAATTTGAAAACCACACCACAACACGCAATCGGTAGTGTTGGTTTAGAATTAGTTAAAAATGGTGGTGGACAACCCTTTATGGGTGAGAATGATGCCGAAATTGGTTATTGGATTGGTGTCCCATATTGGGGCCAAGGTTTAATCCCTGAAGCATCAAAAGCGATTTTGGCATATGGTTTTGAAACGCTTAAACTTGATAATATTTGGTGTGGTTATTATGACGGTAACCAACAATCAAAGCGCGCCCAAGAAAAATTAGGTTTCCAACCAGAATTGACGATTGATGAAATGTATAACCCATTATTAGATGATACACGTCAAGAACACTTCACGAAGATGACCAAGAAACAGTGGCTAGCGTTGAATAATTAAGCGCAAGAATATAAAAAACAATCCTCCAATCATTTTGGCTGCTACCGAATGATTGGGGGATTTTTTCGTATTTTATTCATTTAAAAATTTTATTGTATACGACATAAACAAATCGCGTTAAATCGGCTTTTCCGCCACCTTATGCGATATTTCAACGTAAAATATGTTTTAAAGTCGAATTGACTTCAAAAAAAACATATGGTATTGTTCATGAATGGAAATGTGATACGCCGTATTACATTTTTAAATAATCAATGGGGAGGCATTATGACACTCTTAAATACAACTGAGATTATGGCGCTAATTCCAAATCGGTACCCAATTATTTATATTGATACTGTTGAGTCGTTAGTACCTGGTGAAGAAGTGGTCGCAATCAAGAACGTCACGATTAATGAGCAATTCATGCTTGGCTATCGTCCCGATTCACCACAGATGCCAAATACATTAATGATTGAAGCTTTGGCACAGACAGCTTCAATATTAATTCTAAAATCACCAGAATTCTTTGGGAAGACAGCTTACCTAGGCGCTGCTAAAAACGTTTTGTTCCATCAAACGGTTCGGCCCGGTGATCAAATCGTCTTCACAGTTAAATTAACTAAGAAAAAAGAAAATATGGGAGTTGTCCAAACCAATGCGACTGTTAATGGTCAAATGGTTTGTGAAGCGGAGCTAACCTTTGTTGTGGCCCCGCGTGATGATCTCCTCGGAAAAAAGTAGAGGTTAACAAATGGCCTTTAAAATAATTGAAACGGCAAGTGCTTTACCCGCCAACATTGTGACTAACGACGATTTAACGGCCATTATGGAAACTTCTAATGAATGGATTGAAAGTCGAACAGGTATTTTAGAAAGACGGATTTCGGAAACGGAAAATACGTCTGATTTATGCTTACGCGTAGCACAAACGTTATTGGACAAGAGCGGTATCGCAGTTTCACAAATTAACGCGATTATCGTTGCGACGATGACGCCGGATTATTACACACCTTCAACAGCAGCTATTGTGCAGGGGCGATTAGGGGCTGACCAAGCGTTTGCGTTTGATATTAGCGCCGCTTGTTCCGGCTTTACCTATGCACTATCTGCTGCGCGAGGATACGTACAGACGCCAGATGATTACGTTTTGGTCATCGGTGGCGAAGTTATTTCCAAAATGCTTGATTGGTCAGACCGTAGTACCGCCGTTTTATTCGGTGATGGCGCTGCGGGTGTCTTGTTACAAGGCACTACCGCTGACCAAGAGAGTTGGGTCAGTGAAAAGCTGATCACGATTGGGACGGAAAGTGACCAATTAGTTTCAGGTTACGCACCGGTTAAACGGCCTAATTTTGGCCAGGTTGGTCAAACGCAAGTCGGGATTGATTTTTTCAAAATGACCGGTAAAGCAATCTACCAATTTTCAACTCGGCGCGTACCCAAAGCAATTGAAGCAGCGGTCTTAGAAGCCGGTTTGACACTTGATCAAATCGATCACTTCTTAGTCCACCAAGCGAATTCACGCTTGATTACAAAAATGGCTAGCATGTTGGATCAACCGCTAACCAAGTTTCCAATGAATTTACAGCACTACGGTAATACTTCGGCTGCCAGTATTCCACTATTATTAGCGGAACAAGTCGAAACAAACCACGTTAAGCGCGGCGATGTATGCGTGCTCTGTGGTTTTGGCGGTGGGTTAACCATCGGCATTCAAATTATTCGTTATTAAAAATAAACTAAAAAATTAATTAATTATAAGGGGTTTTAATCATGACACAAGCAGACATCTTAAAAAAAGTACAAGCAGTTATCGCAGAACAATTAGACGTTGAAGAAAGCCAAGTAACACCTACAACGAACATCCGTGAAGATTTAGATGCAGATAGCTTAGATATCTTTGAAGTAATGAATCAATTAGAAGATGACATGGAACTTAAATTAGATCCAGACGAATCAATCGTAACGGTTCAAAACGTTGTTGACTATATCGAAAAAACAATGAACAAATAAAGCGTGCGTTTGAAACGGTTTGACTCTGAGCATTAACCGCATTTGGCGAATTGGCGATGAAATCGCTGATTTGACAAATATCGTTAAGCACAAGAGTCAGTTTCAAAATGGACATTTAGCAATCTAAAGGAGCACAGATGATGGTTAAAATTGGACTTTTAATGAGCGGTCAAGGTAGCGAAGCCGTTGGGATGGGGAATGATTTATATCAAGATTATCCCATTTACCACGACACGATTGACCAAGCGAGTCAGCTGACACAACTTGATTTACAAAAAATCATGAATGATGCTGATTTATTAGGTCAAACGCGTTATGCGCAACCGGCGATCGTGGCTATGAGCGTTGGGATTAGCCGCATGTTAACAGATACGGGGATCTTAACAGCTGGTGCCTTAGGGCTTAGCTTAGGGGAATATTCAGCATTGATTGCCAGTGGCATGCTTGATTTGACGACCGGTTTACCGCTAGTTGCCAAGCGTGGTGCTTTAATGCAAGCGACTGTTGAAGCACATCCTGGCGCGATGATTGCGATTTTAAAACCTGATATTAATCAAATTCAAGCAGCTTGTGAGACGATTCAAAAGACTGGTGAAACGGTGACGATTGCGAATTACAATTCGCCCAAACAAATCGTCGTTGGTGGGACTCAAAGTGGGATTCAGGCGTTAACAACGTTATTTGAAACGCTTGAAGTAGCACCTAAAGTGATTCCGTTACCCGTTAAAGGGGCGTTTCATACCGCTTTATTTGAAGAAACGGCGCATCAATTTGAACAAGCACTGGCGCAAGTCACTTTTAAAGAGGGCGTTTATCCCGTGATCAGTAATACAACTGAACAACCTTTTGAAGTTACTAGCTTACAAGCAACCTTAACTGCACAGATGTATCAACCAACTCATTTTGCGACTGGTCTGACACAATTGGCTAAGCAAGAGGTGACAACGGTTATTGAAGTGGGGCCGGGCAACGCACTTAGCAAGTTTGCACGTCAAACGGTCCCTCAATTAGACCGATTTAATATTAGCAGTAGCGCACAGTTTGAAACTGTCGTGGCTGCCTTGAAAGAAGGCGCACATTAATGACTTCAAATGAAAAAGTAGCCGTGATTACTGGTGGTAGCCGCGGTATTGGTCGGGCAATTGCCCTTAAATTTGCAGCAGCAGGTTATCAACTCGTGCTCAATGCGCGTTCAGCATTAGATGCTGAACTCGTCCAAGCAATCGAAGATTTAGGCGTGACCTATTTATTCGTACAAGGCGATATTACCGCAGCAGATACCGCTGATCGTTTGGTTAAAGAAACCTTTGAATGCTATGGTCGATTGGACGTTTTGGTGAATAATGCCGGTATTACGCGCGATAAGCTCGTGATGGCGATGTCTGTTGAAGATTTCCAAGCGGTCGTTGATGTCAATTTGGTCGGCACTTTTAGAGTGACCCAAGTGGCCTTCAAAAAAATGTTACGCCAACGCAGTGGTTGTATTATCAACCTTTCAAGCGTGATTGGCCAACACGGTAATATGGGCCAAGCCAATTACGCCGCTAGTAAAGCGGGTGTGATTGGGTTCACCCAATCCGTCGCCAAAGAAGGCGCTCTGCGTAACGTCCGGTGTAACGCGATTGCACCAGGAATGATTGAAACTGAAATGACAGCGGTCTTAAAACCGAGTGTTAAAGAAGCGATTATGACGCAGATTCCATTACAGCGTTTTGGTCAACCAGATGAAGTGGCATCAGCCGCTTTATTTTTAGCAGAAAATGACTATTTGACGGGGCAAGTTTTGACTGTCGATGGCGGGATGACAATATAAGTGAGGGATTAAGATGACGAGAGTAGTAATTACAGGAATGGGCGTTGTGGCACCTTTAGGAAACGACGTTGAGACATTTACACGCCGGATTCTAGCGGGCGAATTAGGCATTGGCCCCATTACAAAGTTTGATGCAACCACAACAGGTGTGTCATTAGCTGCCGAAGTTCTTGATTTTGATCCGGCATTACGAATCGGCAAGAAAAAAGCAAAGCGAATGGATTTATTTTCACAATACGCACTTGATAGTGCACTAGCAGCACTCGAACAAGCCGGTATTAACGACGAAAATACCGTACCAGCCGACATGGGCGTCATTTACGGTTCTGGGATTGGTGGTTTAACCACGATTCAAGAACAAGTGACGCGTATGGTTGAAAAGGGTGCTGATCATATCTCACCACTTTTTGTGCCTAAATCAATTGGAAATATGGCTGCGGCCAATATCGCCATTGAAATCGGTGCGCAAAATATTTGTACAACGATCGTAACCGCTTGTTCAAGTGGGGCTAATGCGATTGGTGAAGCTTATCGTCAAATTAAAGAGAACCGGGCCACTGTAATGGTGACCGGTGGTTCTGAAGCCTCAATCAATGAAATTGGGATTGGTGGTTTCGCGGCGTTATCAACGTTATCAACCGCGACAGATCCAGCACGGGCTTCATTACCTTTTGACGCAGACCGTAAAGGGTTTGTGATGGGTGAAGGTGGCGCCACTTTAATTTTAGAAAGTCTTGAACACGCACAAGCACGCCATGCGACCATTTTAGGTGAAGTCACAGGATACGGGACCAATTGTGATGCCTACCATATGACATCGCCTAATCCAAATGGTGAAGTTGCTGCTCGTGCAATGCAAATGGCAATTGATGAAGCTGGGATTACAGCGGCCGATGTTGATTACGTTAATGCACACGGCACTGGAACGGTTGCCAATGAGTTAGCAGAATCTGCTGCTTTGGCACGTGTTTTTGGTGACGAAGGAACAGTTCCTGTCAGCAGTACAAAGAGTATGACAGGTCATTTATTAGGGGCAGCCGGTGCGCTTGAAGCAATCGTTACAATTGGTGCTTTACAAGCCGGTACTTTGCCACCGAACGTTGGGTTACAAAATACTGATCCGGACTGTCACGTGAACTTAATTAAGACACCACTAGCTGCCCCAGACGCACAATATGGTATGAGTAACTCATTTGGCTTTGGTGGCCATAACGCTGTGTTGTTGTTGAAGAAATGGAGCGATTAGTTAAATGAACTACGATGAAGTCAAAGAAATGGTGGCCTTGTTTAATCAATCAGGCAACCAAGAAATGCAACTTGAAACAAGTGATATCAAACTTTATTTAAATAAACGAGGCGTTCAAGATGTGCAACACGCGTCAGTAGCGCCATCAGTGACACCTACAACGCCAATGACAAGTATGCCAACTGAGGCGCCTGAAGCACCTGTGGCTGTTGCCGATGACACAGTTGCGATTGAAGCACCGCTTGTTGGGAGTATTTATTTACAACCAGCACCTGCTGATCCAGCTTTTGTGAAGGTTGGTCAAACGGTAGCGGTTGGCGATGTCGTTTGTGTGATTGAAGCCATGAAGATGATGACGGAAGTCAAAAGTACGGTGGCTGGGACAATTACTGACATCCTCGTTCAAAACGAAGAATTAGTTGAATACCAACAACCACTATTTAAAGTGAAAGAAGGCTAAACCATGTTAGATAGTCAAGAAATCCAAGCGATTTTACCCCATCGTTATCCGATGTTATTAATCGATCGCGTATTGAGTTTCGAACCAGGTGAATTCGCGATTGCACGGAAAAACGTGTCAATCAACGAAGCGGTTTTCCAAGGCCATTTTCCAGGTAATCCAGTATTGCCAGGTGTTTTCATTTTAGAAGCCATGGCCCAAACTGGGGCAGTCGCTTTATTAACGCTTGACCAATTTAAAGGGCGGACAGCCTTTTTTGGTGGCGTTAAGTCGGCTAAATTCAGACGGGTGGTTCGCCCTGGCGACACACTTGAAATTAAAGTCACACTTGAAAAATTAAAAGATCGGATTGGGGTCGGTAAAGCGATCGCAACGGTTGATGGTGAAAAAGCCTGTACCGCAGAATTAACATTTATTATCGAATAGGAGGCACCACGCGATGTTTAAGAAAGTATTAGTCGCTAATCGGGGCGAAATCGCGTTGCACATCATTCGGACGTTAAAAGAAATGGGCATTCCCTCTGTATCGGTTTATTCCAAAGCCGATAAAAGTAGTTTGCACGTTCAATTAGCGGACGAAGCGGTCTGCATCGGCGGTAATCGACCACAAGAATCCTATTTAAATATGCAAAACGTTTTATCCGCAGCGATTGGGACTGGTTGCGACGCGATTCATCCAGGGTATGGTTTTTTATCTGAAAACAGTCAATTTGCTGAAATGTGTGAAGCCTGTGGCGTGACGTTTATCGGGCCTTCTAGCCAAGTAATTGCGCAGATGGGGGATAAAAGTCAGGCCAAAACCAGTATGAAGGCGGCCGCCGTGCCGTTGATTCCTGGGAGTGATGGCCCATTAAAAAGTCTTGCGGACGCTAAAATCGTCGCCGCTAAAGTTGGTTATCCCGTAATGATTAAAGCCGTCGCTGGTGGCGGTGGCAAAGGGATTCGCTTGGTTGACGATGAAAGCCAACTCGCTGACAGTTATGCGCAAGCACAATTAGAAGCGGCCAGTGCTTTCGGCAATGATCAGTTGTACCTAGAAAAAATCATGCTGGACGTTAAACATATCGAAGTTCAAATTTTCAGAGATCGCTTCGGCAATGCTGTCTACTTCCCAGAACGGGATTGTTCAATGCAACGCTTTAAACAAAAGGTGATTGAAGAAACGCCATCGGCTTTATTAACGCCGGTTGAACGGGCTGAATTGGGCGCAATTGCACTCAAAGCGGCTGAACAAATTAATTATGAAAATACTGGGACTGTTGAATTTTTAATGGATCAGGACCATCAGTTCTATTTCCTAGAAATGAATACCCGAATTCAAGTTGAACATCCGGTAACCGAAATGGTGACGGGTGTCGATCTTGTCCGGGAACAAATCTTGGTGGCCGCAGGGGCACCATTATCATTTGATCAAGCCGCCGTTGAAACGCGTGGCTTTGCGCTTGAATGTCGTTTAAATGCTGAAGATCCGGACAATAACTTTGCCCCCTCGGCTGGTACGGTGAACTATTTATACTTACCAACTGGTAACTTAGGTGTGCGTATCGACACACATTTATTCAGTGGTTACGCGATTTCACCGTTTTACGATGCGATGATTGGCAAGTTAATTACTTGGGGCGCAACGCGCGAAATTGCGATTGCTAAAATGCATCGGGTGCTCAATGAGTTGATTGTTTCAGGGATTAAAACGAATGCACAGTTCCAACAAACGTTATTAGAAGATCCGGTCTTTTTAAGTAGCCAAGCGACGACGGATTATTTAACGTCATTAGCAACAGATTAAAAGGAGGGGCACCATGCAATTATTCAATGCCGTTCGTAATATCGGTAAAGCCCATCTTAAATATAATCAAGAAGCACGACAAAAGGTGCCAGACGGTTTATGGGTTGCCTGTCCTAAGTGTCAGCAATCGATTTATCATAAGGACCTTGGTTATTACCGGACTTGTCCGGTCTGTCAATATGGATTTCGGACGCGGGCTAAGGTTCGCCTAGATTGGTTGGTGGATAGTTTTGAACCAGCCGGCGATCTAGCGCAAACGCCTAATCCGCTCCATTTTCCCAAATATCCGCAGAAATTGCGAAAAGCACAGCAAATTACCGGACTAGAAGATAGTATTTTGACCGGTGTGGCAACTATTAAACAACAAAAATTCGCATTAGGTATCATGGACCCTTATTTTATTATGGGAAGCATGGGCAGTGCGACTGGTGAAAAAATTACACGGCTCTTTGAACTGGCAACTGAAAAAGGCTTACCCGTGATTTTAATTGCGGCTTCTGGTGGTGCTCGGATGCAAGAAGGGATTTTTTCTTTGATGCAGATGGCTAAAACCTCAGCGGCTGTTAAACAGCATGCCGAACAAGGGCTGTTGTACATTAGCTTATTAACCGATCCGACAACCGGTGGGGTAACAGCTAGTTTTGCAACGGAAGCCGATATTATTTTAGCCGAACCCAAAGCGGTGATTGGCTTTGCGGGCCGGCGTGTGATTGAACAGACGATGCACGAACAGATCGCACCGGATTTACAAGATGCCGAAACCGTCTTAAAAAATGGGTTTATTGATCAAATCATAGCACGTCAGGATCAAAAAAAGGTACTTCATCAATTGTTGAAGTTACATGAAAGAGGGGCTCATTATTAATCGTCAAAAAAAGACAGCCGCTAAGATTGTCGCCGGCGCCCGTAGTAGTCAAAAAATAACGACACCGGCATTATTGGCCAACCTTTTTGATGATTTAATGATTCTCAAAGGCGACCGAGTCGGCGGCGAAGATCCAGCCATTATTGGTGGTATCGCGTTATTTAATAATCAACCGGTGACGGTGATTGCAACTAATAAAGGGACAACACTTGAAGAACGTATGGCGTGTCACTTTGGTTGTCCTGAACCCGCCGGTTATCGCAAAGCGTTACGGTTAATGAAGGAAGCAGAGAAATTCAAACGTCCGATTATCACTTTGGTGAATACCGCGGGAGCTTATCCCGGGGCGCACGCTGAAGCGACCGGTCAGGGAATGGCGATTGCCAATAATTTATATGAAATCAGTACTCTGAAAACACCGATGATTAGCGTAATCTTCGGTGAAGGGGGCTCAGGTGGTGCCTTGGCACTAGCCTGTGGCGATCAAGTTTGGATGACCACTGAGAGTATGTATTCCATTTTATCGCCAGAAGGGTTTGCTTCAATTTTATGGAAAGATAGCCAGCGCGCTGATGAAGCGGCGGCAATCATGCAATTAACACCCCAATCTTTACAAGATGCCGGTGTGATTGAAGGGATTATTCAAGAAGAACCAGATGAACACCTTTTCTGTCAAAATATAACCACCGTCTTAACCGAACAATTAAATCAATTACAACAATTACCTGTCGAGACTTTATTGGCCACTCGACAAGCCAGATTTAGGCAATTTTAACGAAAAAAAGGAGTGTCAGAAACGTGTTAAATGGAAAGAAAATCCTAGTGATGGGCGTTGCTAATCAAAGAAGTATCGCGTGGGGATGTGCACAAGCAATTACACAAGCTGGTGGGGAGGTTATTTATACCTACCAAAACGACCGAATTAAACATAGTTTGTCAAAATTTGTCCCCGAAACAAGCTTATTGGTTGAATGTGATGTCAGCGATGATGCCGCAATTGAACAAACTTTTGCTGAAATTAAAGCTAAAGTGGGTCAAATTGATGGGATTGTTCATGCGATCGCCTATGCCAACCGTGAAGAGTTAGAGGGTAAGGTTTATGAAACATCTCGTTCAGGTTACTTATTAGCCCAAGAAATCAGTGCGTATTCATTAATCGCCGTCGCTAAATATGGTCGTGACCTCTTAAAACCAAATGGTAGCATTGTGACAATGACTTACTTTGGTTCAGAACGCGCTGTTCCTAACTACAACGTGATGGGTATCGCCAAAGCATCATTAGAAGCTAGTGTTCGCTATTTAGCACGAGATTTAGGCGCTGATCAAATTCGCGTTAATGCCATTTCTGCAGGGGCCATCAAGACACTCGCAGTGACCGGGGTTAAAGATTTCCGTTCATTATTAGAAGAATCAGAAAAACGAACTGTTGATGGTCAATCAGTCACGATTGAAGAAGTTGGGAATGTCGCTGGGTTCTTACTCAGTGATATGGCAACCGGTGTGACTGGTGACATTATCTACGTTGACAAAGGCGTTCATTTACAATAGACTTAATGACAATCGAGGCGGCGCAGATACAGCGGGTACTTTCCCCGGAACTACGCGATTTGCTCACCCTCTCAGTTCAGCAAGTCCTACCATCAACCAACGCTTATTTGTTGCAACAGCCAATGCGTGATCAGCAATGGTCAGTTGTGGTAGCGCAACAACAAACACAGGGCCGCGGCCAAAGAGACCACCAATTTGTATCGCCGATTGGTGGTCTTTATTTAAGTCTTTTGATGCCCGTTCGAGATCCTGCGTGTTTTAATGCCTTTCAACAAACAGCTGCAGCGGGCGTTGCACTTGCCGAAACAATTCAAGCCTTGTTGCATTATGAAGTTCAGCTTAAATGGGTCAATGACGTCTATAATCGGCGGCAAAAATTAGCAGGTATTCTAACAGAGGGTTATCTGGACGTTACCGGTCGCTTAAGTGGTGTCGTGGTAGGGGTCGGGCTTAACTTTGCCTCAACGATTGAAACTGAACATATTGGTAACTTGCGGGCGCTAGTAGTGGCACAGCAAGTCACGATTAACCAATTTAGTGCCCAGTATCTCAATCGATTATATACACTCTTACAATTACCAGCCCTTGAACTAACACGACGTTATCAGCGCTGGACGCCTTTGGTTGGTCGTAAGCTTCAATCGATTGCCGGACAACCGGTTAAAGGTCTAAGTGTTAGTGCACTCAAGCCAGATGGTACATTAATTTTAAGTAATCAACAAATCGTGCGAATTGGACAACGAGTCCGGTTTGCAGATTAATGAGCAGGAGGAATTGCGATGTCAGTATCAGTTGCGCGCCGGTTAAGCTATATCGGCGTATGTCTAGCCTTATTAATTGTTTGTGCCCAGATTAGTATTCCGATTTGGATTGTTCCGATTACACTTCAAACACTAGCTGTTGGACTGATTGCAACCGTCTTACCATTACAGTTGAGTAGTGCGGTAATTGCGGCTTATCTATTACTAGGATTAGTTGGATTACCAGTCTTCGCTAATTTTGCGGGTGGGGCGAGTGTTATCGTCGGACCGACAGGTGGTTATTTATTTGGCTTTATCATCTATATTGGCATCGTGCATTATGGCTTGCATTATTTTGGTCGTTCACGGCGCGTGATGTTTAGTGTTAATTTACTCGCTAGCCTCTGTCAGTTATTAATTGGCACGTTGTGGTTGAGAATAGCACTTCATTTAGGCTGGCAAGCTAGTTTCTTAACTGGTTTTGCACCTTATGTCCCAATTGAAATATTAAAAAGTGGGCTGATTGTGGCAGTGATTGCACGATTGCCACAACGCATTCAGCAGTTCCGTTAATCATGAAGAAAGTCGCCTTATTCGGCGACTTTTTTTGTGGTCAAAAAAAGCAAGATTTGCATAATATGCTATAATAAAACCGTTATCATATTCAAGTACAGTGGGGGATATTATATGAAAAAGCAAGGGGTATTATTTGGTGCAGCGGCGCTCTTATTATTAGCAGGGTGCAGTCAAAAGGTTGAAGGACCTAAGTCAACAGCCAAAAGCAGCAGTACGAGTCAACAAGTTAAAACGTCAAAAAAGGCGAAGAAAACAACAACTAGCTCAGCTAAAAAGGTTAGTCGCAAACAAGTAACACAAACGTCGTCTTCAGATAAGGCAGTCTGGTCGTCAGCCAAGTCACAAGCTTTGAAGAGCTATATGGCTAATTTTAGTCAATCAATGAATCAACAATACGCGGACTATCAACCCGGTAATGAAACTCATTTCTTTGGGCTTAACTATCCAAGTTACTTTAAAGAAGACAAACTAGCTGTTGATGATCAACACGTGACAGCTGATTGGTCAGCAGACGGGACTGGCAGCAGCGATTACAATGTCGTGGGGATTTATTCAGACAGTGCGGCTGCGCACGATATGTCGGCTCATCTATATCTATTTACGATTCATGACGGCCAACCGGTGGTCTTGATTACAGAACAAAATCAAGGCATGCCAGATGGTCTTGTGCACTTCAAAGAAACAGCCAATACAGATTTGAAGCAAAACTTTACACAAATTGTCGGTGGTGGCTCGGCAACAACGGCTAATACAACCAAAACGCCATCATCAACTGCCAACTATCAAGTGCCGTCAGAATTAGTTGGGACTTGGTATGGTTATAGTGAGTATAGTAAGCAGCCAGAGCAGATTGATACGCTTGAAATAGCTGGAAATAAGCTGACACTGAATGGCGAAACGACTGAATTACATCAAGATAGTGAACGAACAAGTCAAGAGCGCGAACTATTGAGTGGTAAAGGTGATCCAAATCAAATAGATAAAAATAAAATGGATAATTGGGGTGTTATTAAAGAGTTTGATGTCGAAGGCCGTCACTGGCTCAATGTTCGTGGTTGGTATCAAAGTGCCGGGGATGGTAGTTATTACGGTGTTAAGAGCCGTAATATCGATGGGGAAACCATGCCTGTTTTAACGATTGCTGGTGGGGCTGGTATGTGGCCTAGTCAACATTTATATCCAACTAAGGCAGCGGCGTTATCAATGAAAGATACGAAATTTGATGATGAGCATAATCAAGAATAATTAAAAAATTCACCGGAATTGCGTAAGATTCTGCTTTCCTCTATAATAATTTGAAAAGAGGAGTGATGGAGATGTTTAAATCGCGTGATGAAAAGGTAGCGGCTTACGAAATGTTACTCAAGCAACAAGCAGCATTATTAGAAGGCGAGACAAATTTAATTGCTAATTTGGCTAATTCTTCGGCCTTGTTGAACCAAACGTTACCAGAAACGGTTTTTGCCGGTTATTATTTGTATCAAGATAATGAGTTAGTTTTAGGACCTTTTCAAGGCAATGTCTCATGTATGCATATTACAATGGGCAAAGGCGTCTGCGGTGAAGCTGCTGCTGAACAAGCGACTGTGATTGTAACGGATGTGACGAAACATCAAAATTACATCGCCTGCGACTCAACAGCTCGCTCTGAAATCGTCGTACCAATGATGAAAGACGCGCAATTGATCGGCGTTTTAGATCTCGATAGCCGCGAAGTCGGCGCTTATGATGCAGTTGATCAAGAATACTTAGAACGTTTTGTTCAGTTATTAATGCAAGCATAAAAAACAAGGTCCCTTTTAGGGGCCTTGTTTTTAGTTTCTAGAGTGTGGCGATTTGTTTTTTGAGGTGGTAACAAACTTGGGTCACAATCACAATTGCCAACAAGCGGTCCAAGTAATCAGTTCCAGCTTGGACAAGCGTGATGCTCGCGAATTGATTGAGGCCGAGGCCACTGAGTAGTTGAACAATCATGCTGGAACCTGAAGACGTAATACCGTGGAATAGGAAATAAGTAATCAGTGAACTAACGACAGTGCCGGGCAAAGCAACGCCAATGGCAACTAACGGAATTTCGCGTTTACTACGTTGATGTTGGTATAAAAAACAACCTGCTAGTAAGCCGGTTAAAAGGCCATCTGGTAAATAGTATAGCGCGAATAAGTCAGTCGTAATACCACTAAGAACGCTACTGGCAGTCGCCGTTAATGCGCCAGCTAAGGGTCCCAGTAACGCACCGGCAAGGATTGTCCCAATACTGTCGAGGTAAATTGGGAACCGTAAGACGAGCGCAATGTTACTGCCAACGTAATTTAAGGCGATTGCTAAGGTGATAATTGTTAGATGGCGCGTTTTAAATTTTTTCATTAAAGGTTGTTCCTATCTGAGTTTTTTTAAGTCCGTTTTAATGATTGAAGCCTGTGCATTTAAAACGACGGTCAAAAACTGTTCAAAGAAACGATTTGTATCTACCTCAGTTAAAATGAGGCTATTAATAGGACGGTGCCAAAAGTCGAAGCGGTCCACCAGTGTTTGGTCAATACTGATGCCGGTTATTTCGACAGTGGTGTAGCTTTCAAAGCCCTGACAAAGTGTCGGGTCGATGAAATAGGCGACTGCGAGCGGATCATTAATGACACAGCCGATGATGTGTTCATATTGCCAGTGGAAATCAAAATAAAACTGCGTAATAGCGGCTAAATAGTCACCAACTTCAGGATTGATCCGCTGACAATAAGCTAACAAGGTGGGCGTGAAGACAATCTCACGAGTGACATCTAAGCCAATCATTTCGATTTTCTGATTGAGGTGTTCATAGACCGCCAAAGCAGCCTCCGGATCACTCCAATAATTAAATTCCGCCACTGGGGAGCAATTACCATGACTTTTATAGGTGCCACCCATCGAAACGAACCGCGCACAATTGGCCCCCAATTGGGGATTTAATGTTAGCGCGGTCGCAATGTTGGTCAGTGGCCCGAGTGCGATAATACTAATATCACAAGGTGCCTTAAAAGTCGTCGCTAAAAAATCGGCTGCCGATTGCTCAGCGGCCTTGGTAGTCGTTTGGCGGGGAATATGACTATCGCCCAAACCATCCATACCATGTGTATCTTGAGCACTAACAAAGGTCTTCTTGAGCGGCTGGGCCGCACCAGCGTAGACCGGGATGTCTAGTCGACCGAGTCGTTCTAGACATTTAAAGGCATTGTCGACGCCAATTTCGACGGGGACGTTGCCGCAAACAATCGTTAAAGCAACGACTTCTACTTCAGGCGATTGAATGGCCAAATTCAACGCGAGAGTGTCATCGATGCCTGGATCGCAATCAATAATAATTTTGCGAGTTTGCATTTATTTCTAACCTCCTTGAGATCCTTAGTTTTTTATTCTGGGAAGTTTCCGAACCAGTCCAAGCGGGGCTTAGGCGCTTGATTTCAAATGCACCATTTCATGATAACGTGTTGATAGCGTCCTGTAAATAGGGGGTTTTAAGCCGGATTGAAAAAAATTAAATAACTTAGTAAATTTGAGTTGACATTAATTGTCAGACTTGGTATTATAATAAACGTTGTAAGATATTGATATGGAGAATTACCCAAGTCTGGCTGAAGGGAACGGTCTTGAAAACCGTCAGGTGGGTTCTGCCCACGCGAGAGTTCGAATCTCTCATTCTCCTTAATGAATAACAGATAAACACCTCATCGGATAATCGATGAGGTGTTTTTTGTTCTAATTGCGTAAAAAAATAACCAGTCGATTGAAAAATCAATGGCTGGTTATTTTTTGAAACGCCTTAATTAAAAGCGATTATTTATTGTATGTTGTGAAACGGTCTTCAACAGTTGCGTATTCCTTAGCATCTGCTGGATTTTCGATTGAGCCAAATGGCATTTGAGCACGAAGTTTCCAGTTTGATGGGATATTCCATTTAGCAGCAACTGCTTCATCAATGACTGGATTGTAATGTTGCAAGTTAGCACCGATATTTTGTTCAGCAAGTGCCATTCATGTTGCGTATTGTGCCATACCATTTGATTGTTCTGCCCAAACTGGGAAGTTTTCAGCATATAATGGCACGTTTTCTTGGAAGCCCTTGATAATATCTTGATCTTCGAAGAACAGAATTGTGCCGACACCACCAGCAAATGATGCTAGTTTAGCTTGTGTATTAGGGAAGTATTCAGCGGGTGTTAATGGTTTTAAGGCACTTGCTGTAATATCATTCCACAAAGTATTGTTGGCTTCACCGAATAAAATAACTGCACGTGAACCTTGGCCGTTGAAAGCACTTGGTGTTTCTTTGATTGTCTTGAAGATTAATTCTGAAACTTCAGCTTCAGTTAAGTCGATGTTTTGACCTAAAGCGTAGATTGAACGGCGTTGTTGTTGTAAATCGAATAAGTTTGTCATATTTAAAATGCCCCTTTAGAAGTTAGTTTATTGATAACAGGTATTACTATATCACACTTACAAAAGATAAGTAAAGTGTTTTGTAAGCCTTTTTTTGTTAACTAATTTATAGATTGTTGGCAATTTAATTGTTAAAACCCGTTATGGCGCTATTTATAGCATATCTAAATGGCGGGATTAATATTTAATTTAGTAATATTTTTTTGGCGATTAGGATTATTAGTTTCAGAAAGCGTTTTATTAATCTTAACGGTTTATGTCTGGGGTAGAATACTCTATAATAAGGAGCTATGAGCAGTTGTCTGTAGAAAGTAGGGTGACGATTAATTGAAACAAGTTCAAAATGTTATTCAGCAACTTACAGAAATTAGAACAGCACTAATGAATGGTGAAATTTATCAATCTGTACCAGAAAAAGTATTAGCCGTCATGGACGGTGTTCAATACAAAACACGGCGCACGCACATTGCAATTCCGGATGATGCGGATGCCGCTTTGGCACGAATTGCTGCAATTGACCAACAAATCAAAACCGATGGTAAAGCAGCGCAGATATCGGATGAAGCGTTGGATGATTTATTACGGCATATGGCTAGTCCAGATGCACGTGTGAGAGATAAGGGTGTCTTTTATCTCTTTAATCGGTTATTACGCCAAACCGTTTTAACGAAAGAACAATTATTATGGGTTAAAGATCGTTTGTTAAGCGATGACTATTTATTCGCCCATATTTTTGAACCTGAAAACGATGGTGTTTTCTTGCGCTCATTTAGCGCGATGTTTCTGGCTGGTGTTTTATACGCTAACCGGACGTTCTATCATGTATTAACAGAAGCCGAGTTAGTGGCGATTGAAATGCGCATTATGGCGTATACGGTCATTGAATTGGATTCAAGAGGGTATGTTGAAAACAAGGGCTGGGCGCACGCAATGACGCATATTATTAACGTCTGGTCTGAACTAAACGAAACGACCGAATTACAACGGGCGGATAAATTATTAATGCTAGTGGTTGTGATGCAAGCTTATCGCTTCTCTGATAATGCATTAGCGTATGGTGAAGACAGTCATTTAACCAACGTGATTATCAATTTAATGAAGAAGAATCGGTTATACATCGATTACTTTTTAATCGTGCTGCAAGAATGGCAACAAGCGATGTTAACCATTGCGCCGGAAGAAAACGTGGCGTTTTGGAATCGTTGGTATAACCGGAATCGATTTTTACAATCATTGCTGGTACAGCCAGAATTACCAGAAAAAATTGCGGATTATTTACGTAAAATTTCTGATTTATTTTAAGACTATTAGTGAGGATTGAAACAAGGATGACAGTAAAAGGTGTAATTTTTGATGTTGATGGGATCTTAGTCAACAGTGAACCATATTATTTTGAACAACGCTTAACATTTTTAAATGCAATTGGGGCAAAGTTAACCGTTGAAGAAAGTCGACGCCAAATTGGCTCTAACATGAATGCCGTTTTAAAACAGGTTTATCCGGGTAGAACTATGAATGACTATGCGATGATTAAAGAGGGCTATCGCTCTTATAAGCGTAAACATCCGATTCGCTTTGATAAAATTTTAAATCAGGATGCGCAGACGCTGTTAGCCGAGATTGCACCGAAATATCAAATCGGGTTGGCCTCAGCTGGTGAACGTCAAATTATTAATCAAATGCTTGCTGAAACTAAACTAACGCCTTATTTTGAAACAATTGTCAGTGGTGCGGAGACGGCTCACAATAAACCGGCACCGGATGTTTATACAACTGCAATTGCACAATTGGGGTTAAAAAGTGATGAAGCAGTGGCCATCGAAGATTCTGAGTTTGGCATTAAGGCTGGTAAGGCGGCGGGATTAACCGTCATTGCTTTAAAACCGCTTGACAGTCAATTTAAAATTAACCAAGAAGAGGCTGACTACCGTGTTGAATCTTTAACCGAGGTACCGGCTATTCTGGCACAATTATCATAAAAGTATAATCTTGAACCCGAGATTATTTTTTAGTTAATTGGCTAAATAACGTATATTAATACCTGTTTATCGTATATAATGGTAGGCAGGTATTAAGTGTCAACGGGATTAAATAAGAATGTCACTGGGGAATTTGAAGATGATGAAGATATTAGGGGAAAACTTTAAACGAATCCGTAAGTCAAAAGGATTCACGCAAGCTGATTTAGCGCATGGTATTTGTACGCAAGCGACGGTTAGTCTCGTCGAACGTCGTAATCAGGTGCCGAGTACGAAAATCTTAATGCAGCTTTGTCAACGCTTGGAAGTCTCGGTCGATAAAATTATCGTCCAAGAAGAAGATCAATTACACGTTTTAATGCGTAAACTACAAGATTTAGCGAATGATGATGAGTTTGAACAGGCGCATCACATTATTCAACAGATTCATAGTAATGAGTTAGCCGAACCTGAAGATTTTAAACGTTACTACTATTATCAGGGGCAGATTAGCTTATTATTACAAGATAGTCCGGATGATGCACTCTTTTTCTTCCACCGGGCTTATGAACAATATGTGACGTCACGAACGGATACGTATGGTGTTTTATGTATTATTGGTATGAGTTTGGCCAATGTGAAGAAGGGTCAATTAGACCGCGCGCAAAAGCAAGTCGATAAAGCAATCCGAATTATGGATAGTGAACCGGGCTTAATGATGATTGATTTTCCGAATCATTTGCGCATTTACGGCACCATTGCTGAAATTTTCTGTGCATTAGGCGCTTATCCGACAGCACGACGTTATGTCAAAGAAGCTATCCAAGATGCACTCGATAAACATAGTTTGTATCTATTGGATTATCTCTACTTCGTTTTAGGCCAAATTGAAGTTCAACGCGAAAACGACCAAAAAGCATTGCAACATTTTCACGTTGCCCAAACACTTGCGCAAATTAGAAAGCATCCTTTAATTTTGACGCAAGCCAACGCACAAATTCAAAAATTAGCATAAAAAAAGCTGAGGATTTAAATCCTCAGCTTTTTTTAGTGCCATTAAATATCTTGGCCAATACTACTTTTCTTCTTATTGAGTGCATGTTTATTGTCGAGATCTGTTCTAACCACTAAAACGTCGCAAACAGCTGTCCGAGTAACGTATTCCGTTACTGAACCGATTAATAATCGTTCAACCGCATTTAGACCTGTCGCACCAATCATGATGAGATCGATGTCTTTTTTCTCAGGGACTTCGCGAGCGATAAGACTCTTAGGTGCCCCATATTCGATACTGTAATCAACGTCGGTTAAGCCGAGGTCATTGGCAGTAACGATATATTCGTCCATTGTTTTCTTAGCTGTTTCAGTTACTTGTTCGACCATTGCTGAATCGAAACTTGAAATGTTTTGGAAAGCGCGTGTATCGATAACGTGAATCAAATGTAATTGACCGTTGTTTCTAAGGGCTACTTCAACTGCTTTTCTAAAAGCAAGTTCAGCTTCATAAGAACCATCAATTGCGACCAAAATATGTTTATATTGTTGTAACATAGTCATCACCTCATTTAGATTTACAAGCTTATTGTACGCTAATTCAAGAACAAAAGTAAAACTTAAAGACTACCAGCAAAAGATAATGCAACAAATCCAGTGACTAAACTAGCGGCAATTACGGTGATTAGATTCCATGTGAGGGGCAGTGTTATAAAAATAACGAGGCCCAACACAGCAATTAATAAGAGTAACCAACCGGCAACTAGCACGCGACGACCTAAGCGACGATTCTCAGCGAGGTTGAAAAGTAAAAATGATTTATTTTGGTAGTAACAAAGTACACCGCCTAATAGAGCGATGACTACCAAAAATAAAATAAGGACAAAAGAAATCAAAAGAAAACCTCCTAAAAATTGTCAACAAAAAAGGGCCAACGCAAACGTTAGCCCTGTCAAAGTCATTGGACTTTGGGAAATCTAGTGGTACCGTAGAAGCTTCCCGATAGTTGAGCCCGCTTTAATATGCAGGTGGGTCAGACTATTGTTAGACTTGGTTCCTTCATGAAAAAGTATACACTTGCTAACAACTCGTCCATCCCATTAACGAATTACTTGATCGGTCAACATAAGGTGGGAAGACGCGCATACCTTAGAAATCCTACTATTATAGTAGCACGCTTATGGGATTGGTGCAACTTTTTTGTAACCGTTCACTTGTGGCGGCTTGCTTGTCTCAGCCGTTCAAGTTGTTGTTTTAAAACTTGCTCGTATTTACCAGTTGCTTTGGCTTCGTAGTAATGACTCCCTAAAAGTTTTGTCGGGAGGTAATCTTGTGCGACCCAATCATTGGGATAGTTGTGTGGATACTTGTAGTCTACACCATGACCAAGCTTAGCAGCACCGGCGTAATGGGCGTCTTTTAAATGCGCGGGCACTTCACCGGCCTTACCGGCGCGAATGTCGCCTAACGCATTATCGATTGCTGTGATAGCGGAGTTTGATTTTGGTGAGAGACAGAGATCAATCACGGCAACTGCCAATGGAATCCGTGCTTCGGGGAAACCTAATTGCTTGGCGGCTGTTACTGCTTCAACGGTTCGAGCGCAGGCTTGCGGATTAGCTAAACCAACGTCTTCATAAGCCATCGTCATCAAACGGCGACTAATGGAAGGCAGATCACCGGCTTCAATTAAGCGGCCCATATAATGTAAAGCGGCGTCAACGTCGCTACCGCGAACAGATTTTTGAAAAGCCGAGATGACGTCATAGTGCGCATCGCCATCTTTATCATGGGTAATGGCCTTTCTTTGAACGCATTCCTCAATGACAGCAATATCAATGTCGATTAAACCAGTTTCTGGGTTTTTAGGTGTCGAGCGGACGGCTAATTCTAGCGCGTTTAAGGCACTTCGAAGATCACCATTGGTGACTTGTGCGAGGTATTTTTCAGCCGTTTCATCGAGGTTAACGGGTTCATCGCCCAAGCCTTTTTGCGGGTCGGTTAAGGCCCGCTGGATGGCGACGTGAATATCGGCTTCATTAAGTGGGTGAACTTCAAATATCTGGGTCCGACTCCGAATGGCGGGGTTGATCGTGATGTAGGGATTTTCGGTAGTAGCGCCAATTAGAACAATCCGACCGCTTTCGAGATGGGGCAGTAAGAAATCCTGTTTTGTTTTATCGAGCCGATGAATTTCATCGAGTAATAAAATAACAGTGCCACTCATTTTAGCTTCTTCAGCGACAATTTGAAGATCCTTTTTACTATCTGTTGCGGCATTCAGCATCCGAAAGGCGTATTGCGTACTACCAGCAATGGCGCTGGCAATACTGGTTTTTCCGGTGCCAGGTGGGCCATAAAGAATCATTGACGAGAGTAATTTGGCATCAACCATTCGTCGAATGATTTTTTGCGGACCCACTAAGTGTGTTTGACCCACAATTTCATCGATATTTGTGGGGCGCATACGATATGCGAGTGGTTGTTGCATAGCTGTCATCCTTTAAAATAATGTTTACCATTAGTATAACACGTGTCAAAAATTTAACGACGAACAAGCGTTTTAAAAAACGGTGGGGATGTGTATAATGGGGATACAACTTTGAATAAAAGAGGCCTCGATATGTCCAATCAACTATTTGAACAAATTCAACAATTACATTTAGCCCCACTTTTAAATTGGGGGGCCTTCGGGATTGAAAAAGAAGGGCACCGGGTGACAGCCGTTGGACAATTAAGTCCGCTAAGTCATCCAGCGAGTTTGGGTTCTCGTGATTTTCATCCGTACATTAAAACTGATTTTGCCGAAATGCAGACGGAGTTGGTTAGCGATACCTTCGATAATACCGACGAAATCATGCAACAGCTAGGTGCCTTATCAGAAGTACTTGAGATGAATCTAGCCGACGATGAATTGATTTGGCCCCTCAGTATGCCACCTGTATTACCAAGCGATGAAACGACGATTCCAATTGCAGACGTCGCACCAGATGCGCGTGCTTACCGTGATTACTTAGCCAAGCGGTATGGTCGTCGGCTACAGATGATTTCTGGCGTTCACTTTAATTTTAGCCTGGCCCCAGCCTTAATCGCGCGCTTATACGATGAGGTCTATCATGATCAATTTGCAACGGTGAAAGATTTTAGCGATATGTTGTACTTACAAATCGCACAGAATTATAGCCAATACCGGTATTTATTAACTTATTTATTTGGTGCTAGTCCGATTACTGAAGCACTTTTTCAAACAGATACGACGAACTTGCCAGATTATGCAGTCCGCAGTTTACGTTCAAGTCAACTCTTTGGTTATGCCAATCATGACTTGGTAGTCTCGTTTGAATCGGTTGCTGCGTATCACGATTCATTGGAACAGGCAATTAGTAAGAAACAATTGATTTCAGAACGTGAATATTACGGCAGTGTTCGGTTACGTAGTCACGGCCATCTCGCCCAAGACGGTGTTGATTATCTTGAATTCCGCGGTTTTGATTTGAATCCATTCGCTGCAAGTGGTGTGACACAAGAACAACTTGATTTCTTACATCTGTTCTTTACGTACTTATTATCGTTACCTAAGGCTGTTGAAAGTTTAACGGCTCGCATGGCGGAAGGGCAACAACTAAATGAGGCGATTGCGCTTGAAGATGCGACGAAAGCATCGGCACAACAAGCTAATATGCAAATATTGATGACTAATATCCGTCAATTTATCACGACTTATCAATTGGATCAACGATTTATTGATGCGTGGACAGTTATGAATGAACGAGTTAATGATTTCAAACAGACATTGAGTTATCGACTAGCCCAAGAAGTCCAAGACGATTCTCTAACCGCTTTTGCCATGCAGCAAGCACGGCAATTTAAACGCGAATTAACCGAGAAACCATTCCAATTACAAGGCTATACGGATATGGAATTATCAACGCAAATGTTAATGCTAGATGCCTTTCAAAAAGGGCTCCACGTTGCCGTATTAGATCGCAGTGATCAATTTGTCGAATTGACCTACCAACAACATCATGAGTTGGTGAAAAATGGCAATATGACCAGTCTCGACCGTCTAATTAGTTGGCCGTTGGTGGATAACAAAGTTGTTACCAAGATTGTCTTGGCCAACCAAGGTATTCGCGTGCCAGCCGGTGCTGAATATGCGGATTTAGAAGTTGCTAAGCGCGACTACCAAGCGGCCTTTGGGCAACGGGCGTTGGTGATTAAGCCCAAGACTAGTAACATGGGGGCCGGTATTACGACCTTTTTAACACGGCCATCAGAAACTGATTTTGTTACAGCCTTTAAACTCGCGCAACAATACGACCAACAGGTGTTAGTTGAAGAGTATATCGCCGGTTCAGAATACCGTTTCTTAGTCATGGATCATCAGGTGCAAGCCGTCTTGGAACGCGTGCCTGCCAATGTTGTTGGCGATGGCCGTTCAACAATTACGCAATTAGTCGCTAAGAAAAATCGGAATGAGTTACGTGGTGAGGATCACCGCACACCGCTCCAAAATATTCGCTTAGGGGCTCGTGAACAATTGATTTTGAAACAACAAGGTTACCAAGTCGATGATGTGCCAATGCGTGGGTCGCAGGTCTTCTTATTACAAAATTCCAATATTTCAAATGGTGGGGATTCCGTTGATGTGACGGATGATATCGATAAGAGCTATTTTGCAATTGCTGAAAAGGTTGCGGAAATTCTTAATCTGAACGTTACCGGTGTTGATATCATTATTCCTAATTTATATCAACCGTATGATCCTGAACATCCTGAAATGGCGGTTGTCTTAGAAGCTAACTACAATCCAGCGATGTTGATGCATCTTTTCCCAATGATGGGGCAACAGCGCCGTGTGACAACTAAAATGTTAACGATGTTGTTCCCTGAAATGGATTAATTTAAAAAGAATACCAAAAAAGCCGTTGGCATTGCCAACGGCTTTTTTGTGTGGTTAATCGAATAGACGACCGAAAAGCCCTTCTTTTTTAGGCTTTTCCGGAGTCGGTGCTGCTGATGGATATTTAGCGCTAATTGCGACAGTTTCGCAATTAATCGCGTCTTTGGCAACGACTAGTAAGCCGATTGCTTCTGGTGCAGTTTGCGCAGTTTCGTTATTGACCAAAGTAAATTCAACTTGGTGTTTGGTAATTGCCGCGAGATAATTAGTGGCCGCGTCATTTTTACCATTCAAGAGAATATGGTAAGCCTTGAAATCGGGTAGATGGCTTTCAAATGTCGCTTGAATTGCAGGTTGGCTTAATTCAGCATTGGTGATGCTGAGTAAGACGCGTTCGCGCAGAGAGCCTAAATACCGACGGCGTTCATCAGGATTGGTTTGGGGCGCGCCATGGATCGCACTATCTAGATGTTGTTGCAATTGATCGTTCTCTGACAAAATGGTCACCTCATTTCTAATTTGTGCTATATTAGAACTAAACCTAAGTATAACATGTTGGAGGAAAAAGATGTTTACACGTGCTGATTTTGAAATTTTTGATGACCCGACTCTAAAGGGGCGTTTAAATAAAATTTATACGGAACTTGATCCCAAATTTGAAGTATTTGGGGCACAATTACAAAATGAACTAGCTGTAGCTACTAACCGCGAATTTACGCTGCATATTGCCAAACATTTACGCCGCTTCAAAAATCCACCAATGAATACTTGGATGGCGCTTAGCGAGAGTTCACGTGGTTACAAGATGATGCCGCACTTTGAAGTTGGCTTTTGGGATGACCGAATTTTCGTTTGGTTTGCCCTAATGGCCGAAATGCCAGACAAGACGGATTATGCACCACTATTGGCGAGCCAATCAGAAAAACTCTTAAGTGATTTTACTGATTGTGATTTAAGTTATGATCACATGACGAAACAAAAATTTCCGATGTCACCGGATAACTTACAGTTGATCCAAGACAAGTTTGCTAAGACCAAAAAAGGGGAGTGGTTGCTCGGAAAGGTCTATCTGAAGGACAATCCTTTGTTTGACCACCCTGAAGCACTAATGGCCGATATCCAGGCCACATTATTAAAGATGGTGCCACTTTACGAATTAATAAATGCTAAATAAACCAAAAGGCGCTGCTAAATTTTAGCAACGCCTTTTTTGATGACAAAAAAAGAGCCAGACCGAAGTCTGACTCTTTTTGTTTAACAGATAACAGCTTATCTGTTGTAGAATTCAACGATTAAGGCTTCGTCGATTTCTGGTTCTAATTCTGAACGTTCTGGTAAACGAACAAGTGAACCTTTTAAGTTGTCAGCGTCAAATTCAACGAATGAAGGACGACCAACAGTGCCTTCGATAGCGTCTTTGATGATAACAAGGTTCTTAGATTTTTCACGGATTGAAATTTCTTGACCAGGTTTTACTTCGTATGAAGGAATATCAACACGTTTGCCATCAACGGTAACGTGACCATGGTTAACTAATTGACGTGCTTGTGCACGAGTGCTTGCTAAACCTAAACGATAAACAATGTTGTCTAAACGTTGTTCTAGTAAGATCATCAAGTTAACACCATGTTTACCTTCGCGAATCTTACCAGCGCGAGCAAATAAGTTCCGGAATTGGCGTTCTGTTAAACCATACATTAAACGTAGTTTTTGCTTTTCGCTTAATTGCATACCATATTCTGAAATCTTACCGCGACGGTCGTTACCATGTTGACCAGGAGCGTATGGGCGACGGGCAAGTTCTTTACCTGTACCTGATAATGAAATTCCTAAACGACGTGAAAGTTTCCACTTTGGACCTGTATAACGTGACATAAAAAAATCCTCCAATAATTGTTTTGGAGTAAAATAATCCGATGTAAACTTAGTAATCGTTCAGTTCACTTATTAACAATCTTCACCTTTGCAGCCGCAAGGTTACACAATTGAACCAAAACTCTGGGCAAATGAACTGTTGACGGCTTTACCGTTTACTGCTGCATTATTTTACACAATGGCTAGTATAGCTTATTCATTTGGACAACGCAAGCTATTTTAATAGTTGCTTGGTTTAATTTTTATACAATTTATCGGCAAATATTGCTGTATCAACGGCTTATTCATGCTATAATCAAGATTAGTTTGTAATAAAGAAATCGGTTAACTATTTAAAAATCTGAGTTAAATCGCAAAAGGGTGGGTCTTTGAATGCTTTACATTCTCATAGGAATCGTAGTCGTCGTTTTGATTGGCTACTTAGGAGTTGCTTTTTATCAGCGTTACTTCACCAAACAAATTAAGAGTTTAGAAGAACGTAAGGGCGCTTTAATGGCGTTGCCGATTCCCGAAAAGTTGACGAAGTTGCGCTCACTACGTTTAACGGGTGAAAGCCAACAAAACTTTGATCGTTGGGAAAAACAATATAATGACATTACCAATCATAATTTCGAAGCGATTGAAGCTTATTTATTTGATGCGGAAACAGCCAATGGTAAGTATCAATTCCTATTAGTAGCGCGGATTTTAAAACAACTACGTGCCTACCTACAGGAAACGGATCAAGATTTGGTTGATGTCAAAGATGCGCTGGATCAACTATTAGCAAACGAAGCTGATACGCGCGAACAAATCGAAACGCTGCGGGTTAAGTATCAAGGCCTGCGCAAACGTCTGTTGACGAAGAGCTTTTCATTTGGCCCAGGACTAGAAGGATTAGAAGCCATTTTAGGTCAATTAGAAGAAGATTTTAACCAAGCTAATGAATTAACGGGTGCCGGTGATTACTTAGGTGCCAAGATGATGTTACAAAAATTAATTGAACAAACTGATGATTTAGAAGATAAAATGGCACGTATTCCGAAGCGTTATAGCGAGTTAGCCAATGAGTTCCCTGAACAAATTGACGAAATTAGTGAAACGTATCAAGCCATGTTGCGTGAACATTATAATTTTGGCGATAATCAATTGGAAGTGCAGCTCACACAAGTGACAGAACGCGTTGATAAGAGTTTAGATTTAATGGAAGCTCTTGATATTGAATCTGTTGAAGCCAATAATGTTGAAATTGCGCAAAATATTGATCAACTCTACGCGAGTTTAGAGGTTGAATTAAATGCACGCCAAACAGTTGAGGAACATATTGGTAAGACTGAGACAATTGTGTCACACGCGCAAACTCAAAATCGCGAACTACTATTAGAACTTGATCATTTGAACCAAAGTTATGCCTTAACGCATGATGAGTTGGTTACTGCTAAAAAATTAACGAAGCAAATTAATGAGCAAAAAGCGATGCTTGAAGGCCATCAAGGTAAGATTGCCAATCATGAAGCCGTTTATTCTGTTATTGCGGATGACTTAATGGCCATTGATGAGCGCCTTACTGAGATTGAAACACAACAAAGAGATATTCATGAACAAGTTTCTGGATTACATCAAGGTGAAGCAGTTGCTAACGAGAATTTACAACAATTCGAATTAGAATTGCGAAATTTAAAACGAACCGTCGAAAAATTACACTTACCAGGTCTTGCGGATAGTTACCTTGACTTCTTCTTTGTCGTAACGGATGAAATTAAACGCTTAGATCATGATTTAAGTCAGATTAAGATTAATTTAGACGAGATTGCCAAACAAATGGTACTTATTCAAGATGATCTAGATAAGTTGAAAGTCAAAACAAATAATTTGATCGATAGCGCGTTGATTACAGAACAACTCTTGCAATATGCTAACCGTTACCGAATTGATTTCCCTGAAATTCAAACGGCTTGTGAAGAAGCGCAAGCGGTCTTTAACCGTGAGTTTGATTATCCTAAATCAGTTGATATTTTAGCAACAGCCTTAGAACGAATCGATCCAGGGGCTTATACGCAGGTTGAAAAGAACTACTATAGTCAAAAACAAACTGATGCATTATAATCTTTAAAAAAGTGGGCTAAAAGATAGCGCTGATATTAATCAGGTGTTGTCTTTTGGCCCACTCTTGTGTTTAATGTAAGATAGAACACTGGTCTTTATAAAAGAATTTGTTATAATTAAAAAAGTTTAAATACTAATTTTTAGTAAGAAGGATCGATAATGATTTATTTTGATAATAGTGCGACTACCAAGATAGCGCCCGGCGCGCTACAAACTTACCAGGCAGTCAGCGAACAGTTTTACGGTAATCCCTCAAGTTTACACGTTGTCGGCGAAAAAGCATTTCATCTTCTAGAACAATCACGGCAGCAAATCGCCGATTTATTGAACGTTCAATCCGATGAAATCTACTTCACCAGTGGCGGGACTGAAGGTGACAACTGGGTATTAAAGGGGACTGCGATTGAAAAGAGTGCTTTTGGCAAGCATCTAATCACAACGTCAGTCGAACATCCAGCCATCATCAAATCAATGCAGCAACTTGAAAAGTTAGGCTTTGAAGTGACCTACTTACCAGTTGATAAGTTTGGTCGGATTAATCCGGCTGATCTAAAAGCGGCGATTCGTTCCGATACCATTTTGGTGTCAATCATGGCCGTTAATAATGAAATTGGGACGTGCCAACCATTAATGGCAGCGGCAGAAATCTTAAAAGATTATCCTAATATCCATTTCCACGTTGATGCGGTTCAGGGGATCGGTAAAGGTATCCAAAAAGAAATCTTTAACGATCGCGTCGATTTTGTAACGCTCTCTGGGCATAAGTTCCATGGCCCACGTGGCACGGGAATTTTATACAAAAAACGAGATCGTCATCTTGCGCCGCTACTAACAGGTGGCGGTCAAGAACATGATTTGCGTTCTGGTACCGAAAACGTTCCGGCAATTGCCGCTATGGCTAAGGCCCTTCGTTTGTTATTGACTGATGAAGCACAAAAGGTTCAAAAACAAGCAGCTATTCGTGAACGCATCTACCAACATGTCAGCCAAGCTGAAAAAACGGTGATGTTTTCACAATTGACACCTGATTTTGCACCGCATATCTTATGTTTTGCAATCAAGGGTGTCCGGGGTGAAACGACGGTTCATGCTTTTGAAGAACACGAAATCTATATTTCAACGACGAGTGCTTGTTCTTCTAAGAAGGGCATGGAATCAAGTACGTTAAAAGCGATGCACGTTAACGAAAAGATTGCGACAAGTGCCATTCGGATTTCATTGGACGAATATAACACTTTAGCTGAAGCGGATGAATTCATCAAAGCCTTTGACCAAATTAACCACCGTTTCAAGAAAATTAATTCTTAAAATTAAACATTAAGGGAGATATTAATGCAATACACTGAAATTATGGTTCGCTACGGCGAGCTTTCAACAAAGGGTAAAAACCGTAACGATTTTATCGGTCGTTTGAACGGTAACGTGACAAAAGCACTTCACGAATACAAGCAATTAAGAATTCATCCAAAACGCGATCGGATGCACATTATTTTAAATGGCGACGATGCTGAAGGGGTTATCGAACGTTTGCGCCACGTTTTCGGAATTCAAAACTTTTCACCAAGTATTGAAGTTAATCGCGATTTAGATTCTGTTAAAGAAACAGCTTTGGCGATGATGAAAGAAATCGGTAAGCCCGGTATGACCTTCAAAGTTAATACACGTCGTTCTGATCATAACTTCTTCTTGGATACCAATGATATGAACCGTGAATTGGGCGGTTACTTATCAGACGAATTACCAGAATTAGAAGTTCAAATGAAAAAACCTGATATCACATTGCGCGTTGAAATTCGCCAAGATGCGATTTATTTAACAAATCAAGTGATCCAAGGTGCCGGTGGTTTACCAGTTGGTTCAGCCGGTAAAGGGATGTTGATGTTATCTGGTGGGATTGATTCACCAGTTGCTGGCTACTTAACGCTTAAACGGGGCGTGGATATTGAAATGGTGCATTTCTTTAGCCCACCATACACAAGTGATAATGCTCTAAACAAAGCGAAAGAATTAACGGCTAAATTGGTGCCATACGTTGGTGGAATTAAGTTTATCGAGGTCCCATTCACTGAAATTCAAGAAGAAGTGAAACATTCTGTACCAGAAGGCTACTTGATGACGATTCAACGACGGATGATGCTACGTTTAACGGATCAAATTCGTGCTAAACGTCAAGGGTTAGCCATCTTTAATGGCGAATCAGTTGGCCAAGTGGCTTCACAAACGCTTGAAAGCATGATGGCAATCAATGACGTTACAACAACGCCAATTGTCCGCCCGGTAGCAACGATGGATAAGAATGAAATCATCGAAATCGCTAAAGATATCGATACGTATGATTTATCAATCATGCCATTTGAAGATTGTTGTACGATTTTTGCACCACCAGCACCAAAGACGCGTCCTAATTTGGATAAAACACGTTTTTACGAACAACGGATCGATGTCGACGCTTTAATCGAACGTTCACTTGCTGGTGTTAAGGTAACAGAAATCAAAGCAGGTGATCAATTCTTAAATCAAGACGAAGAGATCATTGCCGAATTTTTATAGCATCAAACGGTCCAACCAGAAATGGTTGGGCTTTTTTGTTTTTAAAAGAATATGAAATATTTCACAAAAACGAAAGCGCTTATGTTATGATAAATTTATCAGGATTAATAAAGTGAGGTTAGCAAAATGAGAACGCCAAAGCATGATTTACCAGAAGCAGTTGCTAAACGGATTCCAATTTATTATCGTTACTTTAAACTACTCGAAACAGATGGTATCGAGCGGATTAAATCGGAACAATTGGCAAAATTGGTTGCCATTCCTTCGGCGACGATTCGCCGCGACTTTTCTTATATTGGTGACTTAGGCCGGAGCGGTTACGGTTATGAAGTGAGTCACTTAATTCAAATTTTTTCAGCTGTTTTAAAAGCCGATATTCTAACTAAAATGGCCGTTATCGGGGTTGGTAACTTGGGCCGCGCCCTAATTGAAAACAACTTTAGAAGAAATGACAACTTACAGATTACATGTGCTTTTGATACGAACCCCGCATTAGTCGGTCAAATTTTAAATGGCGTACCAATCTACGCCATTGATCAACTGGCGACCGTTATTCCCGCTGCTGGGATCACAACGGCGATTTCGACCGTGCCTAGTGAAGCCTCGCAACGGTCAGCTGAACAGCTGATTGATGTTGGGATTACATCAATTTTAAATTTTGCACCGACGCGTCTGCAAGTGCCACGGCATATCAATGTGCGTTATCTAGATTTAACGGCGGAACTTCAAACTTTATTATTATTTGAGGAATGAAGGCCCTAGCCTATTGACCTTTGGCGTCGACTCAGCTAAACTATTAACAACGCGTTGAACAAGAGCGATTAATATTGGACTAGTTTAGAGAGAAGATGCATGGCTGAGACGTCTTCCAATGACCAATTAATCGGTAGCTTGTGAGCTGTTAACCTGAAATTTAGTAGGGCTAACCGGACCATTTCGTTCGTTAACAAATCATGAGTTGGGGACTAGTCTAGTCCTAATTTAGGTGGTACCGCGAAAAAGCATTCGTCCTATTGTGAGGAATGCTTTTTTGTTTGCCATTAAACGCAATATTCAAAAGGAGTGAAGCAGATGACTGATCACAAAGAAATGTCAACCAAATACGATCCTAATCAAGTCGAAGACGGTCGTTATCAAGATTGGTTAAAAGAAGATTTATTTAAACCAAATGCCAATCCAGATGCAAAACCATATTCAATTGTTATTCCACCGCCCAATGTTACAGGTAAACTACATTTAGGCCATGCTTGGGATACCACTTTACAAGATATGTTAATTCGCCAAAAACGGATGCAAGGTTACGATGTGTTATGGCTACCAGGAATGGATCACGCCGGCATCGCAACCCAAGCCAAAGTTGAAGCAAAATTAGCAGAACAAGGGATTTCACGTTATGACCTTGGCCGCGAAAAATTCATCGATCAAGTTTGGGAATGGAAAGATGAATATGCCGCAACAATTCATGATCAATGGGCTAAAATGGGCTTATCACTTGATTATTCACGTGAACGTTTCACATTAGACGATGGTTTATCAGACGCTGTTCGTAAAGTCTTTGTTAACTTATACAACAAAGGACTGATCTATCGTGGCGAATACATCATCAACTGGGATCCAAAAGCGCGGACTGCTTTATCAGATATCGAAGTGCTTCATCAAGATGATGAAGGGGCCTTCTATCATGTTAGTTATCCATTGACAGACGGTTCTGGCAGCATTGAAATTGCCACAACGCGTCCCGAAACATTACCTGGTGATACAGCAATTGCCGTTCACCCAGATGATGAACGTTACGCTGATCTTGTTGGCAAGACGGTCACATTGCCATTAATGAATCGTGAAATTCCAATTATCGCCGATCACTATGTTGATAAGGATTTTGGAACAGGGGCGCTTAAGATTACACCAGCGCATGACCCTAACGATTTTGAAGTTGGTAACCGTCATGACTTACCACGGATTAACGTGATGAATGAAGATGCAAGCATGAACGAAAGTGCCGGTAAGTATAACGGTATGGATCGTTTTGAAGCACGTAAAGCAATTGTTGCCGACTTAAAAGAACAAGGTTTCTTAATTAAAGTCGACCCAATGACGCATAGTGTTGGTCATTCAGAACGGACTGGTGTTCAAGTTGAAGCCCGCCTTTCAACTCAATGGTTTGTTAAGATGAAACCACTTGCTGAAATGGCTTTGAAGAATCAAGAAACAGATCAAAAGGTTAACTTTGTGCCAGAACGATTCGAAAATACCTTCACACAATGGATGGAAAACGTTCATGATTGGGTTATTTCACGTCAATTATGGTGGGGTCACCAAATCCCAGCTTGGTACCATAAACAAACTGGTGAAATGTACGTTGGTGAAGAAGCGCCAGAAGATATCGAAAACTGGACACAAGATACTGATGTCTTAGATACATGGTTCAGTAGTGCGTTATGGCCATTTTCAACAATGGGTTGGCCTAACACAGAAGCACCTGATTTCAAACGCTATTTCCCAACAAATACGTTGGTAACTGGTTATGACATCATCTTCTTCTGGGTATCACGAATGATCTTCCAAAGTTTGGAATTCACGGAACAACGCCCATTCGAACACGTCCTTATCCACGGTTTAATCCGTGACGAACAAGGCCGTAAGATGAGTAAATCACTTGGTAACGGGATTGACCCAATGGAAGTCATTGAAAAATACGGCGCTGATGCATTACGTTGGTTCTTAACAAGTGGTTCAACACCTGGTCAAGATGTGCGTTTCAGTTACACGAAGATGGATGCTGCCTGGAACTTCATTAATAAGATTTGGAACGCGAGTCGTTTCGTTATCATGAATCTTGAAGATACACCGGCACCAACTAAGGTTCCAGAAGCTGCTAACCTCGATTTAACGGATAAATGGATCTTAAGTCAATTAAACCAAACCGTTGCTGACGTGACCCGTTTATACGAAGGCTTTGAATTTGGTGAAGCTGGTCGGACATTGTATAACTTTATCTGGAATGATTTCTGTGATTGGTATATTGAAATGGCTAAGGAAGTGCTTTATGGTGATGATCAAGAAGCGATTGCCAATAAACGCTATAACTTAGCTTACGTATTGGACCAAACATTGCGTCTATTACACCCAGTAATGCCATTTGTAACGGAAGAAATCTGGCAAAGTATGCCACATACTGGCGAATCAATCATGACCGCTAGCTATCCTGAAGTACATGCTGAATTAGATGATCAAGAAGCAACAACTCAAATGAACGCTTTGATCGATTTAATTAGAAGTGTTCGGAATATCCGTTCAGAGGCAAATGCCCCATTAAGTAAGCCAATCGATATCTTAATCAACATCCAAGATACACCGTTGATGGCCATCTTTAAGCAAAATCAAGACTTTATCGAACGTTTCGTTCATCCTAAGTCACTTGAAATTGCAGAAGGCCTAACAGCCCCTGCATTAGCTAAGACAGCCATTATCAGTGGCGCTGAAGTTTACGTGCCATTGGCAGAACTATTGGACTTAGACGAAGAAATTACGCGCCTAGAAGGCGAATTGAAACGTCTAAACGGCGAAATCAAACGCGCACAAGGTAAGTTAGCCAATAAAGGCTTCACTGACCGCGCTCCTGAAAAAGTCGTCCAAGAAGAACGCGATAAACAAGCTGATTATGAACAACAATATCAATCAGTTGAAAAACGGCTTGCAGAACTAAAAGCAGCTCGTTAAAGCACATCTCAAAACGCCACCTTATTTTAAGGTGGCGTTTTTGTATGCCATCAGTTTTTGGCAACCGATTAGCGGTCAATCTATGCTAAAATGGAAGGAGCATGTTAAAGGGGATTGAGCAATGTTGGTGACAGATTACGAAACAGCTTTGGCATATATTCATTCACGGCCAAGATTACATAAAGAAGCAAATTTAAACCGAATGACCCAGTTATTAGCGGCACTGGGTAATCCACATCAGGGACAACAGTTTATTCATGTGACAGGCACCAATGGGAAAGGCTCAGTGGTCAATATGGTCAGTAGCTTGCTGGTCGAATTGGGTTTAAAAGTTGGTCGCTACACATCGCCATTTATTACCCGTTTCAATGAACGCATTGCGATTGATCAACAACCAATTGCGGATGACGATCTGGTCGCAGTTACGCAACATGTTCAACAGACAATTGAAACAGTCCAACAAACAGACGCGGACTTTGAAGTGACGGAATTCGAACTGATTACTGCAATTATGTTCACCTATTTCAAGCAGCAAGCAGTTGATATTGCGGTCATTGAAGTTGGCATTGGCGGCTTATACGATTCTACTAACGTCCTAACACCATTGATTTCGGTAATTACTTCGGTTGGGCTAGATCATCAAGCCTTGCTGGGCGATACGTTGGCAGCGATTGCCACCCAAAAAGCCGGCATTATCAAAGCGCAACACCCTGTAGTGATTGGCAAATTACCAGCGGAAGCACAAACCGTGATTGTTGAAACAGCCAAACGATTAGCAAGTCCACTAGCAATTAGTGGGGTCGACTTTTCGACAACAGCGGTTAAAACCTTACCAACTTGGGGGCAACAGTTAAACTTTCAGAATCAAACGGTGACACTTAAGCAACTTCAAATACCATTGATGGGCGATTATCAGATTGAAAATGCTGCAGTAGCGTTAGAAACCTTTTGTCAGTATCTAGCGTTGACGCAGCAGCCACTTGATATTAAGACGCTTAAGCGGGGCTTGGCTCACGTGAGTTGGCCGGGCCGCTTTGAAAAAGTAAATGATGAACCGTTGATTATTTTGGATGGGGCGCATAATCCAGCCGGTGTTGAGCAGTTGGTTAAAACAGCTAAGCATCAATTTAAACATCAAGATATTTATATTTTATTCGGTGCTTTGGGTGATAAATCACTGGCTGGGATGTTGCCTCAACTTAATCAGTTAGCAACCCACTTAGTATTAACGACGGTGCCGGACAATCCGCGAGCTGCTACCCAGGTGCAGTACGCGGCAGTTGATAACACGATTCCATTTGAAGCGGGTTGGCCCGTGGCATTAACCACAATGATCAGTGAATTATCGGCCGATGATGTTTTATTGGTGACCGGTTCCTTGTACCTAATTAGTACCATTCGTAGTTATTTTAAAGGAGTGTCATAGATGCAAACTAGAGGGATTATTTTTGACATGGACGGCTTATTAGTCGATTCAGAAAAAGTTTATTATCAAGCTAACCAATTAGCGGCGCAAAAAATGGGCTTTGAGGTGACGGCAGAAGACCATCAAGCCATTCTGGGGACGACAGATACTTATTTACGCCAATATTTCTTACAGAAATTAGGCTCACCGGAATTAGTGAAGCAGTTTATTGATTTGTCTTATAGAACAGTTGATGAAATTATTCAAGACCAAGGGGTAGCCATTAAACCGGGGTTAGTAGAATTATTGGACTACTGTGACAATCACGGGATTAATCGGGTGATTGCTTCTAGTAATTTTAGAACAATGGTCGAAGATTTCATGCAAAGCACAGGGTTAAAGCCCCGTTTCAACCAGATTGTCTCGGGCGATGAAGTGACACACGGTAAACCTCATCCAGAAATCTTTTTAAAGGCTTTAGATAAACTTGCCATTCCAGCCCCTAGCGCTTTAGTACTCGAAGATTCACCAAATGGGATTTTAGCGGCTAGCAAGGCTGACATTCCAGTGATTATGGTGCCAGATTTGATTGCCCCAACTGCCATTACTAACCAACAAACATTGGCAACGGTTGATAATTTAGCAGCCGTTATTCCGTTTTTAGAAAAATAAAGGACCAGTTAACACGTATAGTTAAATGAATCGAAAAGGCGATTAAAAATGCCTTTTGCAGGAGGCTATGACGATGTTAACGAGTCAATCAAAGTTACAACCCAGAGAGCAAGTCGCACTGTATGGTGCGGCCAGTCTAAGTGATGAACAATTAGCAACCGTAATTTTACGTTCAGGCACCCAACATTTACCCGTTGAAGTCGTTGCACAACGATTATTGCAACGCTATCCCGACTTTCAAGATCTTGAACAAGCGGACTTAGTACAATTACGTCAAATCGAAGGTATTGGACCGGTTAAAGCGATTGAACTCCAAGCGATTTGTGAGTTAAGTCGGCGCATTCAAAATCAGCGGACATTACGTTTTGGTGTAGTGGCTTCTAGTCAGATGGTAGGCCAACGGATGATTGAATCCTTAGCGGGAGAGACACAAGAACAGCTATTAGCGGTCTATTTAGATGTTAAAAATCAGATTATTCAGATTAAGCAACTCTATCTGGGTACACTTAATAGTTCTGTTGCACATCCGCGGGAAGTCTTTAAATGGGCGGTTCAGTATTCAGCGGCTAAGTTTATCTTGGTCCATAATCACCCGAGCGGTCAATTGGCACCATCAACGCAAGATATTAACTTTACAAAAAGAATTGTTAATTGCGGACAGTTGATGGGGATTACTTGTTTGGATCATTTAATCATTGGTAGCTCACAGTACTTAAGCCTACGTGAAGAAGGGTATCTAGTCGATTAAAGGTGTTTTGAATCTTGTTAAGAATCTATTAATTTTAAGGTAGACTTGAAAATTCTCCTGAAAATCAGGTACCATGAAGCTACATTGCGTTTTTTATTATTAAAAATTATGATATAATGCCAATGACTATAAAAACGTTTGGTTATTGAAGGAGAGAAAAATAGTGTTCGGATTAGGGACTAGAAATATTGGTATCGACTTAGGTACCGCAAACACACTTGTATATATGGACGGGAAAGACATTGTCTTAAGAGAACCCTCTGTTGTCGCCAAAAATACACAAACAGGCGAAGTCATCGCTGTCGGTTCCGAAGCACGCGACATGATCGGCCGGACACCTGGTAATATTGTAGCGATTCGTCCTATGAAAGACGGCGTTATTGCAGATTATGATACAACTGCAGCAATGCTTAAATATTTTATCGAAAAAACAATCGGCCATTCATCAAGTAAACCATTTGTAATGGTTTGTGTGCCTAGTGGTGTTACAGAAGTTGAAAAACGCGCCGTTATCGATGCCACTAAAGTTGCCGGTGCGCGTGATGCTTATGTAATTGAAGAACCTTTCGCAGCCGCAATTGGTGCAGGACTTCCTGTAATGGATCCAACTGGTAGCATGGTTGTTGATATCGGTGGTGGTACAACAGATGTTGCTACCATTTCATTAGGTGGGATTGTCTCAAGTCGTTCAATTCGAATGGCTGGCGATAAGTTTGACGACGCAATTATTTCTTACATCCGTCAAAACAGTAACCTATTAATTGGTGAACGGACAGCTGAACAAATCAAATTAGCGATTGCTTCAGCTTCACCAGAACGTGCTAAAGAAGTTGAATCAATGAGTGTTCGTGGCCGTGATTTAGTCACTGGTCTACCAAAGACTGTTGATATTAAAGCAAGTGATATTGCCGAAGCAATTAAGGAAATTGTGACAGCAATTATCGATGCTATCAAAGAAACGCTTGAAGAAACATCTCCTGAAATTGCAGCCGATGTGATTGATCACGGGATTGTTTTAACTGGTGGTGGTGCTTTATTGAAACATTTACCAGAAGTTATCTCTGATGCTACTAAAGTACCTGTCTTCATTGCCCAAGATCCATTGGACTGTGTTGCAGTCGGTACTGGTGAATCATTGAAGAATATCGAAGTCATGAAAAAAATTAAGATTAGCGTAAAATAGTGGGACAAAGAGCGGTTAGCGTTTAAGTAGGCCTAAATTAGTGATTGATTCAGGTTTTTTTGAATCAATCGCACAAGGCCCTTAATAACCGGTTTTTGTCCCATATTTACGATATTAAAGATGGATGGTGGCGAATAAACCATGCAAAAATTCTTTTCAAATAAAAAGTTAATCATTTTATTGGTGACATTAATCGTCTGCATGGGCTTTATCGCAATGTCAGTTGGCTTGCGTAATAGTAAGAAGAGTCCAAGTTTTATCCGTCAATTCGGAAACGATGTGACAGGCATTACAAACCAAGTTGTTAGTGTGCCTGCTAATGGGATTGGTAAAGGTGTCGATGCACTGACAGACTTAATTAATACTTATCAAGAAAATAAAGCCTTAAAAGCGCAATTAGATGATTTAGCACAAACTAAGGTCCAAGCACAAACTTTAAAAGAAGAAAACAAGAACTTGAAAAAAGAATTAAACTTAGCAGGGACTTTAACAGACTATACGACGCTCAATGCTTCCGTGTTGTCACGAAATCCGGATAATTGGCAGAATTCACTGGTGATCAATAAGGGTGCTCTAGCAGGCCTTAAGAAGAATATGCCAGTGATGTCTGAATCAGGCATTATCGGGCGTATTTCAGAAGTTAATAAGACCAATGCTAAGGTGGAACTCGTTTCAAGCACTGGTCGTAACAGTAATGGTTTTGCCGCAGTGGTTAATACCAAAGATGGTAAACAAGTTAACGGTATTATGACGGGCTATAATTCAGATAAAAAACAATTGAAATTAGGTCAAATTAAAACCGATACAGCGATTGCTAAAGGCGATAAAGTTGTTACTTCTGGCTTGGGTGGTTTAACACCTAAGGGACTTTATTTAGGTAAAGTAGCTTCAGTTAAAAAGGACGACTATGGTTTGGCATTAACCGTGTATGTTACGCCAGCTGCTGATCTGAATAACTTAACAGTTGTAACGGTTATCAAACGTTCGATTGAAGGTGAGTAATATGGGGACATTTCGCTTGAAACATCGCTATTTAATCCCAATTTACTTACTAGTCGCTTTTTACCTGGATGGTGCGATTAGTTCATTAGGGGAACAATGGCTATATACGCCAGATCATACCCTAATTAGTCGGTTATTCATGTTAATGTTTATCATGGTTGCGTTTGTTCTGCCTGAAGAGACGAATTTATCATGGTATGCAGTGGGGATTGGTCTTTTGTATGATTTATATTATACGGGGATGATTGGCATGTATCTTTTTGTATTGCCACTGATTATTTATATCGTGCGTTACTTAAAACAATACATTCCAGATTCACCATTCTTTATTGGGTTAGTCGACGTTATTTGTTTAACGTTGTTGGAGGCCTCAATTTATATTATGAATCGGCTCGTTAATTTAACGAGTATGACACCAGTTGATTTCATTAGTAACGTTTTAGCACCGACAATTGCATTAAACTTAGTCTTTTTTATCTTTTTGTATTTGCCTTTAAAGAAATTATTGCTAAAATTAAAATCAGAACGATGAGGGGTTTGATTTTTTTATGGATGCAGTCACGTTAAGAGGACGCAAAGAAGGATTCGAATTAAACATTGATGCTGGTGCCGATTTTGATCAAGCATTAGATTCAATTGTCGCATTATTGAGTAAAATTCGCTCAGAACAACCTAAGTTGGGTAATGATAAGATTGAACTTGAGTTAACAACTGGGATGCGTTTATTAAGTGAACAACAAAAAAAGGCGCTATATCAAACACTAGAACCATTCCCTGAGTTTGATATTATGAGTATTCAGTCTTCGGTAATGACGATTGAGCAAGCCCAAATTGAACGGCAAGAAAATAGTATTCATGTTGAACCGAATGTTATTCGGAGTGGACAAGAAGTTAACTATGTCGGTGATGTTTTATTTGTTGGTAATTTACACCAAGGGGCTGTCATCAAAGCGACGGGGAGTATTTTCATTCTAGGGTCTGTTGCAGGGATTGTGCATGCTGGTTTTCCAGATAATGCAGATGCAATCGTTGCTGGGAACCTGACGAAAGCTGTCCAACTTAGAATTGCAGATGCGGTTGAAATTATCGATCCAAAGAAAACGCCCTTTAATTCACAAAGTATCAGTTATATTAACGATTTACACGTCATCGATTACGGTGAGATAACGGATTTAAAACAAATTAATCCTAAACTATATCGTAAAATGGAGGAGCAATAAAATGGGAACAGCTTTGGTCATCACATCCGGTAAAGGCGGTGTTGGTAAAACAACCTCGAGCGCTAATATTGGAACGGCGCTTGCGCTTTTGGATAAAAAAGTTTGTTTGCTTGATTTAGATATCGGTTTAAGAAATTTAGACGTCGTATTGGGATTAAGCAATCGAATCATCTATGATATCGTGGATGTTGCCAAAGGCCGTGCCAAATTACATCAAGCGTTGATTAAAGATAAACGCTTTGATGAAAAACTCTATTTATTACCAGCCGCACAAAACACGGATAAAGAAGCACTCGTACCAGAAGATGTTACAGCGATTGTGACGGCTTTAAAAGAAGAATTTGATTTTGTCATCATTGATTGCCCAGCCGGAATTGAATCAGGCTTTAAGAACGCGATTGCCGGCGCAGATGGTGCGATTGTAGTCGCAACGCCTGAGATTTCATCAGTAAGCGATGCTGATCGTGTTGTTGGTTTGCTTGAAGAAACTGAAATGCAAATCGCACCACGTTTGGTCATCAATCGCATTCGTCGTCATATGATGAACGATGGTGAAACAATGGACGTCGATGAGATTACGAAACATCTCTCAGTATCATTGTTGGGGATTGTTTTTGATGACGACGCCGTTATCAAGACATCCAATGCTGGTGAACCGATTGTCTTAGATCCTAAAAACTCGGCCAGCCAAGGTTATCGCAATATTGCCCGGCGCCTATTAGGTGAAACAGTGCCATTAATGACGTTGAAAGAAAAGAAAATCGGTTTTTGGGGTCGACTCTTTGGTAAAAAATAGTTGACTTTTCAAGTGAGAATCACTAGAATAATGTCAATACTTAAAACGTTGAACGGACCAAATTAGTTTTTAAGGCACAGAGAGCTGAGGTATGGTGTAAATCAGCCCTTCGAAACTAGTGGCACATCCGTGAGTTGATTATCTGAACGAAGTAAGATAATCCGTTAGCCCGTTATCGCTGTAGTTTTAGAAACTACATAAGTTTAAGCAATGTGAGTTGTTTATTAAACTGAGGTGGAACCGCGATAATATTCGTCCTCTTGGAGTAATCCGAGGGGACTTTTTTTATTGGTCTAAAACTAGTAGAGTTGTTTGCTGTGAAGTAAACAAAAAAACTGAGGTGGAACCGCGATTGATCGCCCTCTTGACGTGTAAACGTGAAGAGGGCTTTTTTTGTGGCAATGTTTAGCTAACACGCTTTGAAGGATATGTTTATATAAGGGAGATTTTATCATGCAATATAGTTTATCGATTTTACCAGCGCTTTTGAGTGGCGCTAAAATGACGTTAGCCATTTTTAGTTTAACCGTGATTGGTGCCATTCCCCTGGGGTTATTATTGAGCCTTGGGTTATTATCTAAATTCAAGCCACTGCATTATTTGCTTAACCTGTATGTTTGGCTAATGCGGGGAACGCCATTGCTATTACAATTGATCTTTGTCTTTTACGGCTTACCGGTGATTGGGATTGTCTTTAATCGTTTCGACGCCGCATTAATTGCATTTATCTTGAATTACGCCGCTTACTTCGCTGAAATCTTCAGAGGGGGCTTTCAAGCGGTTGATGATGGTCAAATCGAAGCCGCATCAGTTTTAGGATTAACCTATCCCCAAACCATTTTAAAAATTATCGTGCCCCAAACGGTTAAAATCGTTTTACCGTCTGTCGGTAATGAAGTCATTAATTTGATCAAGGATTCATCATTAGTTTATGTGATTGGGATTGGCGATTTATTACGGGCAGGAAACGTTGCCAGCGCGCGTGACGTTAATTTAGTGCCATTGCTGTTAGTGGGTGTGATTTATCTCGCATTAACCGCCATTTGTACATGGTTGTTAGGCCGATTAGAACAATATTATCGTTATTACCGTTAGGAGGACTTATCGATGTTTAAATTAGAAAATATTAATCAGTCATTCAAGGGTCGCCAAATTTTGAATGATTTAAATTTAGAAGTTGAAACGGGCAGTATTTTAGCAATCGTGGGTCCTAGTGGCGCCGGTAAATCGACCTTGCTCCGCTTAATCAGTGGGTTGGATCAACCAGACAGTGGCCGGTTCGTGATTGACGGTGAAACCTATGTCCCAAGTGCCGCTGAAAAAGGGGGCCGGATAGGTGTTGTCTTCCAAGATTTCCGCTTATTCCCGCATTTATCAGTGTTAGAAAACGTCACGTTAGCGCCTAAGATGGTGAAGCAATTGGCTAAGGACAAAGCGAATGCATTAGGTCAGCAATTATTACGCCAATTAGGATTAAGTGCACAAGAGGCGGCCTATCCGTTTCAATTATCAGGTGGTCAACGACAACGGGTTGCGATTGCGCGCGCGTTAGCGATGCAGCCGGATATTTTGTGCTATGACGAACCAACCAGTGCCTTAGATCCATCGTTAGTCGCTAGTGTGGCAGAATTGATTTTAAGCCTTAAGGAAGACGGCATGACCCAAATTGTTGTCACTCATGATATTCAATTTGCGAATAAAATTGCCGATCAAGTTTTTGAATTACAACCAAACGAGGCCAACCAATGATGAGATTAAAGAGATTAGCAACAGCTGGTTTATTATTAGGCCTATTAGTCAGTCTAGCGGGCTGCCATAGCCGCCAAAAGACCGATAGTTGGGCAACGATTGAACGCCGCCAAAAAGTAGTGATTGGCATCGATGATAGCTTTGTACCGATGACTTATCGTGAAAAAAACGGGCAATTAACCGGCTTTGACGTCGAGTTAGCCAAGGCGATTTTTAAAGGTAGTGGCATCCAGGTTGATTTTCAATCGATCGATTGGGATATGAAAGAAACCGAATTGAACAATCAGACGATTGATTTAATTTGGAGTGGTTATTCTAAGACCGAAGAACGGGCCAAACGAGTGGCCTTCAGTCAACCTTATCTTACGAATCACCAGATGATTGTCTCGATGAAAAAGGATCCTGTTAATCGCTTAGCTGATTTGAAGGGCCAAAACTTAGGTGTTCAAACGGGTTCATCCGGCATGGCCCAGTTGGATCGAAAACCAGCTGTTTTAAAACAAAAAATTGCCAATCAAACGCCAATCCTATATGATACCTATAACAATGCTTTTATCGATTTACAGGCTAAGCGGATTAAAGGGATCTTAATTGATCAAGTTTATGCTAACTTTGAGATTAAAGCGCGGGCAAATGGGCAAGATTTTCAAGCGATTGAAAGTCCTTTTGCGGCTGAGAAGTTTGCGGTTGGCATGCGCCCAGAAGATCAAAAATTACGACGCTTTATTAATCGCCGGTATCAAGTCCTCAAACAAAATGGACAATTAGCGAAGATTCAAGCCAAGTGGTTTAAAGAATAGGACGCGACAGAGATGACGACGATTATTATCATAATTCTTAGTCTCATATTAGTAATTAATACAATCGGTGCGATCATTACCGTTTTTCGACAATCAAGAGATATTGCGGCGACTTGGGCCTGGCTACTCGTTTTAATTTTATTGCCAGTGATCGGGTTTGGTTTTTATCTCTTTTTTGGTAAGAAATTATCAGCAGAGCACCTTTATGATTTACGGACACAGGCCAAATTAGGCATTGATGAACGCGTGACGCAACAAAAAGCGGAATTACGGCAACGACGGAAGCAAAATCACCATTCTACAACGCCGGAGATTCAAAGCTTAATTAATCTCTTCCTAGTGTCTAATACAGCCGTTTTGACGCAAGAAAATAAGGTATCGGTCTTAACGGACACAACCACTGCCCAAGAGCGACTACTGGCCGATATGAGCCGTGCTCGCGATCACATCCATTTAGAATACTATGCGTTTTTCGATGATCCTTTCGGGCACATCTTAATTAAAACGCTCGCCTATAAGGCATATCAAGGGGTTAAAGTCCGCGTCATTTATGACGGCTTTGGTTCGCAAAAGATTCCACGCTCTTTTTTTAAACCATTAGAAGAAGCGGGTGGGCAAGTAACGCCCTTTTTCAGTTCGCGGTTTCGTTTGATTAATTTTCGGTTGAATTTTAGAAACCACCGCCAATTAGTCGTGATCGATGGTAACACGGCCTATCTTGGGAACTTTAACCAACATAGTGTTGATACGCATTTGCCAGTTCGAGACACGCGCTTACGAATTAGTGGCGACGGTGTTTTATCGTTTCAATCACGTTTTTTTATGGATTGGAACGCGGCAACACAACGCCAGAAGGTTTATTACAGTCAGCATTATTTCCCGACTTCTGTCGAACATGGACAAACTAGCATGCAACTTGTTTCGGGTGGCCCTGATCGCGATTTACCTGAAATTAAGCTTGGTTTTTTAAAGTTAATTGCGGCCGCTAAAAAACGGTTATGGATTCAAACCCCATTTTTTATTCCGGACGATTCCGTTTTGGCAGCATTAATACTTGCCATTAATTCTGGGGTAACGGTTAAAATTATGATTCCCGAAAAAGCGAAACATAGTTTAGTCCAACATGCTAATCTCTACTATGCTAGGCAGATTGTTAAAGCGGGCGGACAGATTTATCTATATAAAGCGAGTGCTTTTAGAGCACGGACGATGATGGTCGATGGTCAGTTATCAGCTGTGGGAACGGCTAATTTAGATATTCGTAGTTTTAAACTTAATTTTGAAACGACCAGCTTTTTATATGATCCTGCATTGACCAATACGTTAGAATTGACCTTTCAAAGGGATTTAAAAGCAAGTGTACCGCTGACTAAACAACAGTTAAATGCACAAACAACAAATCAGCGACTCTCGCAAGATTTAGCGCGACTGTTGGCGCCCATTTTATAAAAGTAGTTACAAAAAGGCCCTCGAAAAATTTCGAGGGCCTTTTTTGATAGTGATTATTTGAAATAGTTTTGTAAACCAGCGTAAACGGCATCCGCCACTTTTTCTTGATAACTACTACTACTGATGTAATTAAAGTCTTGATCAGAATTGATATAACCCATTTCCAATAGAACAGAAGGGCGTTCGTTATCACGAAGTACTTGATAATTACCGTATTCAACACCACGATTAGTTAGTGGTAATGATTTAATCTGATTATTAAGCGCGTTGGCTAAGCTAGTGTCCTTACTATTTGAGTAATAATAAGTAGTTGTGCCACTCGCTTGGTTAGATTGCGCACTGGAATCAAAATGAATACTGATAAAGGCATCTGCACGTAATTTATTAGAAAGTGCAGGCCGAGGTGCTAAATCAACGAATTTATCAGACGAACGGGTTAAGACAACGTTGGCGCCGGCGGCTTTTAACTTCTTAGCAATCGCATCGACGGTCTTAAGCGTATAAGTCTTTTCGTATTTATTACTATTTGATAGCGCCCCAACATCGTTACCACCGTGACTGGCATCTAAAACAATGGTTGCCTCAGAAAGGGAGGTAGCACTTGTTTTAACGACTTCGTTCTTAGCAGAAGGGGTGACGACCCAACTGGCGACATAACCCGTATTACCGTCCGCGTCTTTAACTTTGTACCAAGTGTCTTTCTTATCGAGATACGTTAGCTTCGTGTTGGCGGAATAGACTTGAGAATAGGCGTAGTTGACACCAGGACCGCTTCGCAACTTAGTATTATCCAGTTGCGTTGTGACGGATTTAATATCAGAAGTGGATTGACTGCTACTATCATCTGTTTTCGTATCCGTTTGAACAGCTGTTGGTGCTTCGTTAGAAATACTAATCAGGTCACTTTGGACCCACCCCACAGCTGAATTATATTTAACTTGGCTCCAACCGTTTTGTTGGTAGAGAACTGTTAACTTGTCGCCTTTATTGACTTTTCCTAACAGGGGGCTGCTGGCATTGCTGCTTTGGCGGACGTTTGCAAAATCATTGGTGACAGTTGCGACCCGGTTAGAGGTTGCGCTGACTTCCGTATTATTGACCAACCAACTGGCAACCCAGCCAATTTTATCGCCACTTAAGCGGACTTGATACCAGTTATTCTTTTGTGAAATGACGTTCATCACTTCGCCTTTGCTTGCCTGGCCCATTGTATCGTAGGAAAGACCGGGTCCTTGGCGCACATTAACGACGTTTGCTTTAATGGTAATTTGTTGGTACGTTGCAAGGACGTGTGTCGCGAAGAGACCGACACCAACTAGAATGAATAATATGAGAACGGCAGGATACCGTTTTATCCAGTTCAAAGGTTTTTGCATATCTTCAACACCTTTGTCATTTATTTATAAGAGCTTCATATGGTTCATTATAGCAAAGATAGTGGATATCTAAAGGGGTTGACCCTTAAAAATTAGAAAAAATTCAGGAATTATTGACTTTTTTTTCAAATAACGTTAATCTAATAGCAACGAGAATATGAGATGACCAGTGATAAAGTATGGTAAACGCACCACTTAACAGAGACGATTTCAGAGCTGAAAGAAATTGGCGGTGTCCACCTGACTGCTTTTGAGGTCTGCGTGTCTAACACGCCGTTGGCTAACAACGTTATGCTTAAGCAAAAATTAAGGTGGTACCGTGCATTCAAGCACCCTTGTTCAACGACAGGGGTGTTTTTTTATTGGGTATCTATTGGAGGAATGGAACATGGGTTATCAAAAGCCAAAAGGCACAGCCGATATTTTGCCAGGAGAATCAGATCAATGGCAACTTGTTGAAAAAACAGCGCGCGACGTTTTTGCGCGTTATCAATTTAAGGAAATCAGAACACCATTATTCGAAAGCTACGATGTCTTTTCACGAAGCTCAGGCGATACATCTGATATTGTCAGCAAAGAAATGTATGATTTCATGGATAAAGGGGATCGGCACATTGCGTTGCGCCCAGAAGGCACAGCCGGTGTTGTCCGCGCCTTTGTTGAAAACAAATTATATGGTCCTGAACATCAAAAACCTTACAAAGTGTATTACATGGGTCCTATGTTCCGTTATGAACGGCCACAATCAGGTCGGCAACGTCAATTCCACCAAATCGGCGTGGAATCATTTGGTTCTGAAAGCCCAGCAGTTGATGTTGAAGTCATCAGCATGGCAATGCGTCTGTTACGTGAATTTAAAATCACTGATTTGAAATTAGCGATTAATACACTGGGTGATGCTGCTAGTCGGGCTGCTTATCATGAAGCCTTAGTTAATTACTTAGAACCACATTTTGATGAACTGAGTGATGACTCTAAAGTTCGTCTACACAAGAATCCATTGCGGGTTCTTGATAGTAAAGATGCGAAAGATCAAGAAATTGTCAAAGATGCACCAGTCATTCTTGATTATTTAACGGATGAAGCCAAAGTGCATTTCAATACAGTGAAGACTTTATTAGAATCATTAAATATTCCATACGAAGTTGATACTGAAATGGTTCGTGGTTTGGATTATTATAACCACACCATCTTTGAAATCATGACGAACAATAAAGTCTTGGGTCGCGGCTATACAACGGTCTTAGCCGGTGGTCGTTACAATGGCTTAGTTGAACAATTAGGTGGTCCTGACATGCCAGGGGTTGGTTTTGGCCTTGGTGTTGAGCGCTTATTATTATTGATGAACGCTCAAAATAGTGACTTAGTAGCGGCACCTGTGTTAGACGCCTACGTGGTTGGCATCGGTGCTGAAACGAGTGCAACAACGCTCCACTTGGTTGAAAGCTTGCGGGAAGCTGGGTTGACAGCTGATCGTGATTATTTAGATCGGAAACCAAAAGCCCAATTTAAGACAGCCAATAAGTTAAACGCCCAATTTGTGGTGACAATTGGTGAATCAGAATTAGCTGATAAGACGGCCCACGTGAAGGATATGACCAGTGGTGTTGAAATCACAGTGCCATTGACGATGCTAGAAGCCGATTTTGCAGCAGTTAAAAATGAACTAAAAGCACAAGAGGAGAATGCATAATGAAAACAAGAACAACTTACAGTGGTTTAGTTGATGAAACATTTGTTGGTCAAACAGTCACATTACATGGCTGGGTTCAAAAACGCCGGAGTTTAGGTAATTTAATCTTCGTTGATTTACGTGATCGTGAAGGCTTAGTGCAATTAGTCTTTAACCAAGATAATGCTGATATCTTAACGCTTGCTAACACTTTACGTAACGAATACGTTATTGAAGTGACTGGGACGGTGCAAGCCCGTGATGAAGCGGCTATTAACCCAGATATGAAGACTGGTAAAGTAGAAGTCATCGTGAGTGAATTAACGATTTTAAACGAAGCTAAAAACTTACCTTTTGAAATCAAAGATGGCATCACAACTTCTGAAGAAACAAAATTAAAGTATCGCTACCTTGATTTACGTCGGCCAGAAATGCAACAAGCAATTATTCGCCGTTCACAAATTACACAAGCAGCCCACAAATATTTAGACAATAATGGTTTCTTAAACATTGAAACACCTGATTTAACACGTTCAACACCAGAAGGCGCTCGTGATTACTTAGTGCCATCTCGTGTTTATCCTGGTAGTTTCTATGCCTTGCCACAATCACCACAAGTCTTCAAACAACTTTTGATGGATGCTGGCTTTGATCGTTACTACCAAATGGCCCGTTGTTTCCGTGATGAAGATTTACGTGGCGATCGTCAACCAGAATTTACACAAATCGATGTTGAAACATCATTTATGAGTGCCGAAGAAATTCAAGACCAAGCAGAAGGTATTATCAAACAAGTGATGAAAGATGTCATGCATATTGATGTCCCAACACCATTCAAACGAATGAAATGGCAAGAAGCAATGGATCGTTACGGTTCAGATAAACCTGATATCCGTTTTGATCTTGAAATCCAAGACTTAACTGAAATGATGAAAACAAGCTCTTTTAAGGTCTTCAGTGACACTGCCAATAGTGGCAATCTGGTTCGTGCAATTGTGGTCCCAGAAGGTGCTGCTAAGTACTCACGGAAGATGTTGGACGAACAAACAGAATATATCAAACGTTACGGTGCTAAAGGGATGGCCTGGGTCAAAGTTGTTGATGGCGAATTAACAGGACCAGCTGCCAAATTCTTAAAAGAACAAGAAGCTGAATTGCTTAGTGCCCTATCAGCAAAAGATGGCGATTTAGTGCTCTTTGTAGCTGATAAGTTCCAAGTAGTCTGCGATAGCTTAGGCTACTTACGGAAACACTTTGCACATGACATGGGCTTAGTGGATGAATCACAATTTGCTTACCTTTGGGTTGTTGATTGGCCATTATTTGAATATGATGAAGGCTTTGGTCGTTGGATTGCAGCACATCATCCATTCACACGTCCAAACGATAGCGATGTTGATTTATTGGAAACTGATCCTCATAAAGCACATGCGCAATCATATGACATTATCTTAAATGGTTACGAATTAGGTGGCGGTTCACTCCGTATCTACCGACGTGATATCCAAGAAAGAATGTTCAAAGCACTTGGTATCAGTCCAGAAACTTATGAAGAACAATTTGGTCACTTATTAAGTGCCATGGATTATGGTTTCCCACCACATGGTGGCTTTGCCATTGGCCTTGATCGTTTTGCAATGTTACTCGCAGGCCGCGATAACATTCGTGACGTAATTGCCTTCCCTAAAAACTCACATGCTTCAGAACCAATGACGAATGCACCTAGTCGTGTTGCACCAGCACAATTAGATGAACTCGGCTTAGAAGTTGAACCAGAGGTTGAAAAGGATTAATTAAATACTCAATAAAAAGGGCTCTCCAAATGGGGAGTCCTTTTTTGTGAGCATATTAATCGCTAATTGCGGACATCTGACTATAATAATAACCATGAAGGAGTGATGGATAATGAGCGATGATTTACGACAACAGTTAACACCAGAGCAGTATGCGGTGACACAGGAGAATGCAACTGAGATGCCATTTAGTGGCGAGTACGATGAATTTGATCAACCAGGTATCTACGTTGATGTTGTCAGTCATGAGCCGCTATTTAGTTCCTTAGATAAATATGACGCTGGATGTGGTTGGCCCTCATTTACGCGACCCATTGTTAAGTTAAATGAAAAACGAGATCAAACACACGGGATGGAACGTGTTGAAGTTCGTAGTCAAAACGCCGATTCGCATTTAGGTCACGTTTTTACGGACGGTCCGCAAGAACAAGGTGGTTTGCGCTATTGTATTAATTCAGCAGCCTTAAAGTTTATTTCCAAAGATGACTTAAAAGCTGCAGGGTATGGCGAATATCTCGCGTTATTTGAAAAGGAGGGTCAATAATGGCAACTGAAACAGCAATTTTTGCAGGTGGGTGTTTCTGGTGTATGGTCCATCCGTTCGATCAACAACCAGGGATTATTAAAGTGGTCTCTGGCTACACTGGCGGGCACGTCGCTAATCCAACCTACGAACAAGTTTGTTCCCATACAACCGGGCATACAGAAGCGGTTGAGATTACGTTTGATCCCGCAGTGATTTCGTATGCTGAACTAGTCGAAATCTATTGGCGCCAAACAGATCCAACAGATGCGATGGGGCAATTCCAAGACCGAGGCGATAGTTATCGGCCAGTGATTTTTGTTAATTCAGATCAACAACGGGCAATTGCCGAAGCATCCAAAGAAAAATTGATTGCTAGCGGTCGATTTAATGAACCAATCGTGACACAAATCGAAGCAGCTAAACCATTTTATCCTGCTGAAGAGTACCATCAAGATTTCTATAAAAAGGAACCCTGGCGAGCAGAATTAGGAGAAGTCAAGCGAAAAGCCTTCATTCGAGCAAAATGGTCGGATTAATTCTAAAATAACCTTTAGTATTAAGGGGTTGTGTGCTAGAATGAAAGACATTAAAACGAATGATAGGTGATTATTAAGTGGACGATCTAGCGCGAAAACATCAGAATATGGCCAAAGTTTCGGCGGCTATCTTATATGGGATTTGTGTGTCAATTGCATTGAACTTTTTCTGGGAAGAAGGCGGCGTGTACGCCTCGGGCATTACCGGGTTCGCGCAATTTATTCATACCGTGACGGCGAAGTTTATGCCGTTTCTACCATTCCCATTATCAACTTCCTTGATGTTATTCTTGCTAAACGTACCGCTTTTTGTTTTAGCTTGGTTTAAAATTGGGCATCACTTTACAATTTATACGTTTATCGCTGTTATTTTTTCAAGTTTAATGGTCCAAATTATGCCGCTGACCCAATTGACGGACAATCCAATTATCTGTGCGATTTTTGGGGCCGTTATTAACGGTTTTGGGACCGGGATGGCCTTGAAAAATGATATCTCAACCGGTGGGTTAGATATTATCGGAATTGTTCTTCGGAAGAAGACCGGGCGTTCTGTTGGGACCATCAATATTATTTTCAACGTTGCGTTAGTCTTTGCGGCTGGCTTTATCTTTGGCTGGGAACATGCTTTATATAGTATCTTGAGCATCTTCGTCAATGGTAAGGTCATCGATATGGTCTATACGCGTCAACAAAAGATGCAAGTGATGATCATTACGGACAATCCTAAAGTCGTGATTCAAATGATTCAAGACGAGATGCGTCGCGGGATTACGATTGTGCACGACGTTGAAGGGGCTTATAACCGCGAAGAAAAAACGATGTTATTCACCGTTATCTCACGCTTTGAAATGCATGACCTTGAGATGGTCATGAAAGAAGCCGATGATCACGCTTTTGTCAGCATTACAGAAGCGGTCAAGATTCTGGGACATTTCTACGAACCGAAAATTAAATAACTATCAACGGAGCCGTCAATATTAAATTGACGGCTCTTTTATTTTCTGAACAGGCGTTTATCAGCTAATAACCGCGCTCTTTTTCGCTTGCTTTTTATTCTGGTATCTGTGACAATCGAAGTAATTATGATAGTTGGAGGTCACGCGATGTTATTAGGTAGTCACGTTAGTATGAAGGGCAAAGAAATGCTGTTAGGTTCAGCGCAACAGGCGGCTGAGTTTGGGGCAAACACATTCATGATTTATACCGGGGCACCTCAAAATACCCGGCGTAAACCAATTGAAGAGTTGAATATTCAAGCAGCACAAAAATTAATTGCAGCCAAAAACTTAGGCCCGATTGTCGTGCATGCGCCTTATATTGTTAACTTAGGCAATACAGTGAAACCAGAAAACTTTAAATTCGCAATTGAATTTTTACAACAAGAAGTCATTCGAGCTGAAGCGCTAGGCGCAAGCCAAATCGTTTTACATCCGGGTGCACATGTTGGTGCAGGCGCAGACGCTGGTATTCAACAAATTATTAAAGGGTTAAATGAAGTTTTACGACCAGATCAAACGGCTCAAATTGCCTTGGAAACAATGGCTGGCAAAGGAACAGAAGTTGGCCGTCGTTTTGAAGAAATCGCTCAGATGATTGACGGCGTAACGTTGAATGATAAGTTGTCCGTGACGTTTGATACTTGTCATACCAGTGATGCGGGTTACAATATTCGCGAGGATTTTGACGGCGTTTTAAACGAATTTGATCATATTATCGGTTTGGACCGACTTAAGGTGATCCATTTGAACGACTCTAAGAATCCACAAGGGGCGCATAAAGATCGACATGCCAATATCGGATTTGGCGAAATTGGTTTTGATGCCTTACACGGTGTTGTGACCCATCCACAGCTTGTTGATGTCCCTAAAATTATGGAAACACCATACGTTGGTGAGGATAAGAAACATAATTTTGCACCATATGCATACGAAATTGCGATGCTCAAAAAGGGCGAATTTGACCCAGAATTATTAACGAAGATTGAGCAGAATGAAGGTCGATTATGAGATTGAAACGTTCTCGCTATCTTTGGCTAGCGCTAATGGTTTTACCAGTATTGTTATTGCTGGTCAAACCGGTGCAAGCAGCCGATACGTATGATATTAGTCGCTATCACGTTCAGGTTAACGTCCAAAAAGACGGTAGCGCACTAGTAGAACAAAAAATGAATTTTGATATTCAAGATGATATCAACGGTATTTATCTCAATCAAAATTTACAAACAACCGTTGGTGAGCCTAAAAAGTTGGTGCAGCCACAAGTGGCCGTTAATGGCCGGACTTTCCAAGCGAGTCAATCCGAGACGGCGGGGACGTATTCGCTAACAGATGATGATCTAAAGTATCGTTTCAAGCTCTACCAACCAGCGACAGAAGATGATCGGTTAGCAGTCACTTTGAAATATCAGTTACAAAATCTGATTATTAATTATCAAGATACTGCGGAATTAAACTGGAAAGTAATTGGGGATGCCTGGGACAGCAGTTTGGGCGATGTTCAAGTCACGATTCAATTACCAACAACCCTGAAACAATCTGAATTAAAGTCGTGGACACACGGCGATTTAGATGGGCAACAGATTGTTGATCCGGCAAAAGGGCGGGTTACCATCGAAATGACGAATAATCCGGCCAATCAATTTGTTGAATCCCATCTTATTTTCCCAACTTCAGTTACCCCAACTAACCCCAATCGGGTGGCTAAAAAGCAACGGGCAACCATTATCGCGCAAGAAGCGAAACGGGCTGAAGAAGCCAATCAAGCACGTCAGGCGCAACAACGGCGGTATTGGGTACTTTCGGTGATTGCAGTGGTCTTAGCGCCAGTCTTATTGTTAGTGGTTTGGTATCGGGTTAAACGGGCATTACCACGAATGCATTATCAGGGTCATGCGCCAGAACACGTCTACGACCTACCAGATGATAATGGTCCAGCCGTTATTCGTTATCTATTAGCACTACCAATGACGGAAAAAGCAAAGGAAGAAAGCTTATCAGCTACCATTTTAGATTTGGTAGCCCGTAAAAACCTGACAATCGAGGTCCAAACACCTGAAAAACAGGTTTTTAGAAAAGCAAAACCACAATTTACGTTAACTTTATTAAATCGCAATCGATTATCACGTTCTGAGCAAAAATTAGTGACCTGGTTATTCGATGTCATTGGTAACGGACAACAGGTTAGCCTTTTTGAAATTGAAAAATATCCGAAACGTCATAGCAAAAAAGTCTTTAATCAACATTATCGCGGTTGGCAAATGGCGGTTGAAGATGAAGCGAACCAAAGTGGTTGGCTACGGGACCGTGTTTTTGCCGTTGCAACCAGTTTAAATTACTGGTTGATAGGACTTGGTACACTAACCGTGATTTTAATGTTAGCAGCGTTAATCGAAGTCGTCGCTTGGTGGACGATTTTACCAATGTTGATAGTCTTTCTCCTAACGGGCTGGC